>JAXDBZ010000214.1:0-3511 GCA_034678345.1 Candidatus Eiseniibacteriota bacterium | reverse complement strand
GCTGGATCAAGGCGCGCCGCGCGGCATTCACCAGCCTGTACCAGTCGCCGTCGTTCCAGGCTCGCCCGTACTGGGACGGCGAGAAGGTCGTCTCGTCCTTCCGCGCCCTGTGCAAGGGCCAGGTGGAAGAGAGCATGTTCTTCTGGCGCGCAGCCAACACCGAGCTGTGGCTGCGCGAGTTCGTCGATCGCAGCGTGGTGATCGAGGACGCCGACGTGGAGGTGGCGCTGGGCGCGCCGGTCCCCGTCGGCCCCAAGCACCGCGGCACGCTCGCCGAGCCGGGCGACGCGCGGGTGCCGGCGCTGCTTGCGGCGGCCGCGGGCCCGCAGGGCCCCGCCGCGGCCGCCGAAGCCGAGCGCCTGCTCGCCGAGTACGCCCCCAACGACGAGAAGCACCTCTTCGCGGTCGCGAACGGCACCGTGTACGCCCGACTGCCGCTGCACACCGATCTCGTCGCCCGCGGCGACGACCTCGACGAGGTCATGCGGCGGCACGTCGTGCCGCACATCAAGCCCGGCGACCTGGTCGTGATGGCCGAGAAGCCCATCGCCGCCAGCCAGGGGCGCAGCTACGCGCTCGACGAGATCCACCCCACGCGGCTGGCCAAGGTGCTCAGCAAGGCGGTGACCAAGACGCCGCACGGCATCGGGCTCGGCATCCCCGAGACCATGCAGCTCGCCATCGACGAGGCCGGCGCGCCGCGCATCGTCGCCGCCGCGGCCGTCTCGGCCGCCGGCAAGGTGGTCGGTAAGCGCGGCCTCTTCTACAAGGTCGCCGGCGCCGACGTGGAGGCCATCGACGGCCCCACCTGGAACACGCTGCCGCCGCACAACACGCACGCCAAGCTCGGTCCGGCCGACCCGGACGGCGTGGCCGCGCGCCTCGCGGACACGCTGACCACTGCGGCCGGCGGCCGCGTCGAGTTCGTCGTCATCGACGCCAACGACCTGACGGCCACGGTGCTCGGCGCCTCACCCGGCGCGGACCGCGCGCTGGCCAAGCGCCTCATGCGCGACAACCCGCTCGGGCAGGGTCACGAGCAGACGCCGGTCTGCGTGCTGCGTCCGCTCGGGCCGCTGCGCGCCGCTATGTAGCCAGCGTGAGGTGTGGCGGCAGTGCCTCGCGTTGCCGCCGCCCGCCACAGGTCGGAGTCAGCGCAAGCGGACCAATCACCGGTCCCTGTCGCTGAGAACAGGGTTCGGCACGAACACCGCGCTCGGCATGCCTACGACAACCGACGCCGGCGCCCCGAGATCCAGCCGGAGACCCGGCGGACCAAGCTGGTCCGTCGGGTCTCCAGACTTGTCGGACCTCCAGCCAGTCTGCCTGCGCGTAGTCGATGCAGTGCAAGCAGACGGTTATTGTCGTCCAAGCGGCGCTCGCCGACGAGCCCGTCGACGGGATCGACCACATGGTCACCCTTGCGGCTACGAGGGCGGCCGCCCAAGCAGAGGAACACTAACGACCAGCCCCCGGCGTTGCGTTGTTGCGGTCCTCGTAGATGGTCTTCTGACCCTGCGTCGCAGCAGCACCTGCTCCTCCACCGCTGCGGGTGGGCACGCCGGAGGTCGACGTGCCCTGCCAGGCGCCCGCCGGAGCGGGCGGCGGCGGCAGTGCCCCGTTGGCGCGGGCGAAGGCGAGCGCCTGCTCGCGGCTGCGCGCCGGGTGGCGCGGGGGAGCCGGCCGGCGACGCTTCGGGGAGGGATGCACGGCAGGCCGCCGCTCGCCGCCCGCGCGCCCGGGGGCGACGAGCGTGATCGCGCGTCGCGCCGAGGCGTAGGTGGAGCGCGTCGGCAGCGCCCGCCGCGGGGCCACCTCATGCGAGGGCAGGAGGGCCGGAGGGCTCCCCTCGGTCTGCGTGCGCACCACCCAGTTCTTGAGCTCGCCGAGCGGGTTGCCGGTGGCGACGCCGAGGGGCAGCGCCCGCGCGCCAGACCGGCCGCCCCGGCCGAAGCGACCGGGAGTCGGCAGCGCCGTGAGGCCGCGGGCGCTCTCCGCCGCCGCCCCGCCGCGGCGGTGACAGCTGGTCAGGAGCGGAGCCGCGTGGGCGGGCAGGCAGCGGAGGTCGTAGACGGCGGGGCGGGCGGGGCGAGAGGCAGCCGGGAGGTGAGCGGCCAGGGCCGACGCCGCCGTCCGCGCCGGCGACCAGCGGTGGCAGCTCGCGCCCGGTGCGCCTTCACCTCCCGGCGGCGCCAGTTGCTGAAGCCAGCGCCCGAGGCGAGCCTGGATGCTGTAGGACTCTCCCCGGCGACGCAGCGGTTGGCGGATCGAGACTCCCCAGCCGTGGCCTCCGACGACGACGGGCGGATTGCGGTACCACGCGGAGGCGGGGCGCAATCGGGGCACCTTCGACCAGTCGGGGGTGGCATTGCCCCAGCGGGGAGTCTCGAGAAGCCATAGGCGGCGGTAGTAGGTGGCCACATCCGCCTGGAATGCCCTCCACTTGCGCTGCGCACCCCCGACTGTCAGGTCGGGAAGGGCTGGAGCGTTACCCCATAGACCAGCAGCCACACGCAGATGGTCGCGATGGGTGAGCGCCTTGGCAACGCCGGAGGCGGGCTGCAGTGCCGGGTATCGGCCCTGTCTGACTATGCTGTCGAACTTGATACTGAAGCCAGGATCCACCTCACCTCGCCTTGACTGGATGTAGTCCATCATCGCGAACGTCTCGCGGAGCCGTCCAAGCGAACTGTGAACGGTGACAGTCACGACCGCGTGGCTGGCGAGAATTCCAACAACGTGACGGGCGTACTGCTCTCGGGCCGCCGACGGAATGGGCTCAAGGGGACGATGACGCGAATGCGCCCTGTCCCATGCCCTCAGGAAGCCTGGATCCACGATATCCGACCGCGTGGTTCGCCAGTCCAGGAGACCTGTGTGCTGAGCGAGACGGAATTGGGACCACCATTGGCTGCGTTGCGCCATGACCTGACGGACATCGGTATCCCACACTGGGGAGCTCAGGTTCAGTCTGGCGACGTAGCCGGAGCCAGTCGATCGGTGAATCGAGTAGTCCTGCAGTGTCCACTCGTTCGCGTAGAAGTTCCCATAGGCCATCCCGGCGAGCGGGTTCGTGCCTGAGTCGATCAGGTCGGAGAAGCTGGGGCCAGACCGAGCTGCTTCCGCTTGCTCATTGATCCGCTGGATGGCGCGATTCGCATATGCTTCCTTCACAACTCCTCCAGAAGGTTGGCCGCTACTGTGTCGTCGGTCGTGGACTTCTCCGGTCGCCGAGTGTGCGGCTGGTTGAGACAGCCTGCGCCTCGACATGGAATGCATGGCCTCCACGAGCCGCATCTCCAACAAGGCGGCACCGACTAGGAGCGTTCACGGAGACCCGCTCGCCACAGACCATGGGGTGAGCATCCAAAGGCTAGCGCGAGATGTTGGCCAGCGGACGCGGACTAGCCGGTTGACGTTTGAGTCCCGTAATGTGGTGTAAGTCCTGAGCAGTCAGCACGGGTGGAGAACGGCCACCGTGGACTGCCAGAATCGTCGGATCCGTTGCAGA
>JAXDBZ010000213.1:0-5640 GCA_034678345.1 Candidatus Eiseniibacteriota bacterium | reverse complement strand
CTCCACGGTGACGCACGACACCGGTGCGCCGTCCTGCGGCCTGGCCGGCCTCGCCGCAGTCCGGCGCGACGCCGGGCACACGCGCAGCGGCGCCGCCTCGCCGGCGCGGCAGGGGACGGGACGATGAGGATCGACTTCCGGCCGCTGTCCGAGATCGCCGCCGCCGACCACCGGCGGCTGGCCAGCGACTCGTTCTTCGCCTCGGCCGGGTTCCTGTCGCTGTGGACCGCGCACGGCGGGCGGCCCGGCGCGTGGGTGGCGGAGGAGGGCGGCCGCCCCTTCGCCATGCTCCCGGGGGTCGAATACGGCGCCGGGGCCATCGCGCGCTTCGCCTCGGTGCCCGATGACTGCTACGGCGGCCTGCGTCTCGACCCCGCGGCCGAGGGCGACCGCGCCGCGGTGGCCGCGGCCCTGGCCGGGGGCATCCGCGGCCGCCACTACGCCAAGGTCTGGATCTTCGACTTCCACCGCACGCTGCCCGCGGCGCCCGCGGGCTTCGCCACCGTCGCCGCGGAGACCCGCCTGGTGGACATCTCGGCGCCGGACTGGGCGCCGCCGGACCGCGCGCTGCTGGCGCAGGTGCGTCACGCCGAGCGCGCCGGGTTGCGGATCGAGCGCTTCGACTGGGACCGCCACGCCGGCGGCTTCCTCGCGCTCGCGCGCCTGACCGCCGCGCAGCAGGCCCGCCGGCTCCGCCACGCGCAGGCGTTCTACCGGGCGCTGGCGGCGCTGGCCGAACGCGACGACCGCGTGGTGTGGCGCTGGTGCGAGCACGGCGGGCGCCCGGTCGCCTCGCACATCTACTTCGTGGAGCGTGGCGTGCTCCAGGCCTGGCAGTCGCACCACGACCGCCGCTTCGCCGCGCTGCATCCCAACCCCTACATCCGCTTCGCGCTCTGCCGCGAGCTGGCCGGCCGCGGCATCGGCCGGCTCAACATCGGCGCCACGCCCGCCGGCGCCGCCGGCCTCGCCGCCTACAAGGCGCGCTGGGGCGGCACGCTCGTCCGTTATCCGAGCTACGTGCGCCTCGGGCCGCTCGGCCGCCTCGCCGACGCGCTCGCGGCCGCGCGGCGCCGCGCTCCGTCCGTTGCCGCCCGTTCGCGGCGCGTGCTACGCTTTCCCGGCCCTGCGAATCCCGGGCGCGCGTGACGCGCCCCGCCGTGTCCATCGCCCCACCGAGGTGCGCGTGAACGCCGAAGCCAGCGGCTCCGATCGGCAGGCCGTCGAGCGCCTCCAGGGTGCTCGCGAGCGGATCCTCACCGAGCTGCACAAGGTCATCGTCGGCCAAGACGCGGTGATCGAACAGCTGCTGGTCGCCCTCTTCGCCGACGGCCACGTCCTGCTGGTGGGCGTGCCGGGCCTGGCCAAGACGCTGCTCATCTCGAGCCTGGCGCGCGTGCTGGACCTGCGCTTCAGCCGCATCCAGTTCACGCCCGACCTCATGCCGAGCGACATCACCGGCACCGACATCATCGAGCAGGACGCCGCCACCGGGCAGCGCTCGTTCCGCTTCATCCCCGGGCCGGTGTTCGCCAACATCGTGCTGGCCGACGAGATCAACCGCACGCCGCCCAAGACCCAGGCGGCGCTGCTGCAGGCCATGCAGGAGAAGGAGGTCACCACCGGCGGCCGGACCCACCGGCTGGCCCTGCCCTTCTTCGTGCTCGCCACCCAGAACCCGATCGAGCTGGAGGGGACGTACCCGCTCCCCGAGGCGCAGCTCGACCGCTTCATGTTCAACGTGCTGGTGGACTACCCGGACGCCGCCGAGGAGGAGCGCGTGGTCGCCACGACGACCTCCGCCTACGAGGCCGTGCTCGAGCGGGCGCTCGCCGGCGCCGACATCCTCGAGCTGCAGCGCCTGGTCCGCCGCGTGCCCGCCGGCGACCACGTGGTGCGCTATGCGGTGCGGCTGGCCCGCTCCACGCGCCCGGGCACCGGCGCGCCCGAGTTCGTCCGCCAGTGGGTCTCCTGGGGCGCCGGCCCGCGCGCCTCGCAGTACCTGGTGCTCGGCGCCAAGACCCGCGCCGTGCTGCGCGGCCGTTTCGCGCCCGGCATCGAGGACGTGCAGGCCGTCGCTCCGGCCGTGCTGCGCCACCGCATCGTCACCAACTTCACGGCCGAGGCCGAGGGCGTGAGACCCGAGCGCATCGTCCAGGAGCTGCTCCAGGGCGTCCCGACGGAGTAGCGGAGCCCCGATGGCCAGCCGCCCCGAGCCGGAACTCCAGCGCCAGATCGGGCTCTACGCCGCCACCGCCATCACCGTCGGCAACATCGTCGGCTCGGGCATCTTCAAGTCGCCGCACTCGGTCGCGGGCCACCTCGACGGCGCGTCCGCGGCGATCGCGGTCTGGATCCTCGGCGGCGTCCTCTCGCTGTGCGGCTCGCTCGCGCTGGTCGAGCTGGCGGTGGCGCGGCCGCGCACCGGCGGGCTCTACGTCTTCATCCGCGACGCCTTCGGGGACGCCTGGGCCTTCGCCTTCGGCTGGGCCAACTTCTGGGTCATCAAGCCGACGCTGATCGCCGCCATCACCATCGTCTTCGCCGAGTACTTCTGCGACGCCGCCGGGCTGCCGCGCGGCGCGCTGCTGCCGGCCGGGGTGGCGGCGATCCTGGCGCTCACCGCGGTGAACGCGCTGGGGGTGCGGCAGGGCGCGGGCACCGCCGCGCTCCTCACCACCCTCAAGCTGCTGGGGATCGCCGCGCTGTGCGCCGCCGCCTTCCTGCTGCCGCACCCGGCGCCCGCGGCCGTGGCGCCGGCGACGGCGGGCGACGCGACGCGGCCGCTGTGGCTCGCCATGGCGCTGGCGATGATCCCGGTGCTCTTCGCCTACGACGGCTGGACCGATGCCACCTACGTCGGCGGCGAGATCGTCGCGCCGCGCCGCAACCTGCCCATCGCCATCGTGTGGGGGACGGTGCTGGTGATCGTCGTCTATGTCGTCACCAACCTCGCCTACTTCCGCGTGCTCGGCCCGGCCGGCGTCGCGGCCCACCCGGTGGTGGGCGCGGAGGTCATGGAGCGCCTGCTCGGCGCGCCGGGCCGCCGTGCGCTCGCCGTCCTGGTCGCGGTCTCGGCCTTCGGCACCGTGAACGGCGCCATCCTCACCGGGCCGCGCGTCACGCTGGCGATGGCCGCCGACGGCCTGCTGTGGCGGCCGCTCGCGCACGTGGATCCGCGCCGCGGCGCCCCCGATCGGGCGCTGTGGGCGCAGGCCGTGCTCTCCTGCGCGTGGCTGTGGGTGGCCGGCGCGTTCGAGGACGTCTCGGGTTGGTTCGTGACCACGATGTGGAGCTTCTACGGCGTGACCACGGCGGCCCTGTTCGTGAAGCGGCACCGCGAGCGCGCGGGCGGTGGGGCGCCGTCGGCGTACCGCACGCCGTTCTACCCCGTCACGCCGGTGCTCTTCGTCCTCGCCACCGCGGCCATCGTCGCCAGCGACCTCGCGGCCAGCGGCTGGCGCGCGGCGGCGGGCGTGATCCTGGCGGCGCTCGGCTTCCCCGTGTACTTCGCCTGGCGCGGCCGGAGGAGGAACCCATGACCCCGGACCACCCGCTCGACGACTCCTCCGTGCGCGGCTACATCGAGCCGGAGCTGTACGACGCCTGCTACGGCTGGTGGAAGGACGATATCCCGTTCTACACCGGGCTGGCGCGCGCAGCGGGCGGGCCGGTGCTCGAGGTCGCCTGCGGCACCGGGCGCGTCTACCTGCCGCTGCTCGAGGCCGGAGTGGACGCCGACGGCTTCGACCTGCACCCGGGCTTCCTCGCGGTGCTGTGGCGGCGGGCGGCCGCCCGCGGGCTCGCGCCGCGCGTCGTGCAGGCCGACATGCGCGACTTCACCATGCCACGCCGCTACGCGCTCGTCGTCATCCCGTTCCGCGCCTTCCTGCACAACCTCACCACCGCGGACGAACTGCGCACGCTGCGCTGCTGCCGCGAGCACCTCGAGCCCGGCGGCCGCCTCGTGCTCGACCTCTTCCACCCGACCTTCGAGCGGCTGGTCGAGCCGGACGGGGAGTGGCGACACGAGCTGGACCTCGTTCACCCGGCGAGCGGCGTGCCGCTGTCGCTGTGGTCGCGCAGCGCGCGCGACCGGGTGAACCAGACGCAGCACGCGGAAATGGAGCTGCGCGAGCTGGGCGAGGGCGGCGAGGTGCGGGCGCGGCACCCGCACGCCGTGGACCTGCGCTGGGTCTACCGGGGCGAGATGGAGCTGCTGCTGCGGGCCGCGGGCTTCGCGGGCTGGGAGGTCGCGGGCGGCTTCGACGGCCGCCCGCTGGTGAAGGACACCGACCTGATGGTCTGGACGGCATGGAAGGACTGAGATGAGCGCCTCGTTCCCCGGCTCGGCCTCCGGAACGCGGCCCGACCTGGGCCTGGCGGGCACCGCCCCCGGCCCCGCCTCGCGCGGCGGCCGCGAGCTGCTCGACCCGGCCGTCGTGGCCCGCCTCGCCCACCTCGACGTGCGCGCGCGCCTCGTGGTGGAGGGCTTCATCGCCGGCATGCACCGCTCGCCTTTCCACGGCTTCAGCGTCGAGTTCGCCGAGCACCGGCCCTACATGCCCGGCGACCCGCTCAAGAACCTGGACTGGAAGGTGTGGGCGCGCACCGACCGCTTCCTCGTCAAGCAGTACCACGAGGAGACGAACCTGCGCTGCCACCTGCTCGTGGACCTCTCGGGCTCGATGGGCTTCCGCTCGCAGCGCGCCGCGCTCAGCAAGCTCGAGTACGCGCAGTGCCTGGCCGGCGCGCTCGCCTGGCTCATGCTGCACCAGCAGGACGCGGTCGGCCTGATGCTGTTCGCCGACCGGCCGTTGCGCTACGTGCCCCCGCGCGCGGTGGGCTCCCACCTCGACGCCGTGCTCCGCACGCTCGGCGCGCTGCCGGCGCAGGGGCGCACGCGGCTGGGGCCCGTGCTGCACGAGCTGGCGGAGCGCATCCGGCGGCGGGGCCTGATCGTGCTCTGCTCCGACCTGATGGACGACCCGGCCGAGGTGCTCGCCGGGCTGCAGCACTTCCGCCACGACCACCACGAGGTCGTGGTCTTCCACCTGCTCGACCCCGACGAGGTGGACTTCCCCTACACCGACAGCGTCACCTTCGTGGACCTGGAGAGCGGCGCGCGGCTCACCACCGAGCCGTGGGAGATCGCGCGGCGCTACCGCGAGCGACTCGCCGCGTGGACCGCCCGCTACAGGCGCCAGTGCCGCGAGCGGCGCATCGAGTACGTGCGCGTGGACACGCGCACGCCATTCGACCAGGCACTGCTCGCCTACCTGGAGAAGCGCGCGAGGCTGCTGTGAGCTTCCTGAACCCGCTCTTCCTCCTCGGCCTGCTCGCCGCCGCCGTCCCGGTCCTCATCCACCTGCTCACCCGCCGCCGTCCCCGCGAGCGGCCGTTCCCCTCGCTCGAGTTCCTCGCCGAGGTCAACCAGAGCGAGATCCGCCGCCTGCGCCTGAAGCAGTGGCTGCTGCTGCTGCTGCGCACGCTGGCGGTCGCCGCGCTGGCGGTGGCGCTGGCCCGCCCCGCGCTGCGCGGCAGCGGCGCGCGCGCCGGTGGGGCGGCCGCCACCACCGTGGTGGCGCTGGTGGACGTGAGCGGCAGCATGGGGGCCGCGGGCATCGCCGCCGGCGACGG
>JAXDBZ010000212.1:0-2642 GCA_034678345.1 Candidatus Eiseniibacteriota bacterium | reverse complement strand
GCGGACCGGGTCGCGGCGGCCGGGCGGGACTCCCGCGACCGGGCCAGGCCGCCGGGGCGCGGCCGCGCGGGCGGGCCGGATTGACATCCGCGGCGGTCCCCGCTATTGTGAACGAGTATTCACAACCGGAGGGAGGCGCATGCCGCGGGAGAAGCTCGGCACCGGGATCCGCCAGGACCAGATCATCGACGCCGCGCTCGCGCTCATGACCGACCGCGGCGTGCGCGGCCTGAGCATGGCGGCGATCGCCCGCCGCGTCGGCTTCGCCCCCTCCGCCATCTACCGCCACTTCCCCAGCAAGGACGCCCTGCTCGACGCCGTGCTCGAGCGCGTGCGCGAGCGTCTCCACGGGGCCATCGCCGCCTCCCGTGCCGAGACCGACGACCCGGTCGAGGCCCTGCGGCGGCTGCTCGAGCGCCACATGCGGCTCCTGCGGCAGAACCGCGGCCTGAACCGCGTGCTGCTCGCCGACGACTTCCACGTCGGCCACCCGGAGCGCCGGCAGCGCCTGCTGGGCCTGTTCGCCGGCTACCTCGACGGCGTCGCCGACGTCATCCGCGAGGGCCAGCGCCGCCACCGCATCCGCCACGATGTGAACGCCCGTTCTCTCGCGGTGCTCTTCCTCGGCCTCATCCAGCCGGCCAGCGTGCTGTGGGTCCTGAGCGACGGGCGGTTCGACGTCACCGCCCAGGCGCGCGCCGCCTGGCCCATCTTCGAGCAGTCCCTGAGCGCCCACCCCGCCCCGCCGCGCGCGGCCGCCGCCCGCGGCCGTCGCTGAACCCGGAGACCCGTCATGAAGCCGAATCCCCGCGTCGCCGTGCCCCTGCTGGTGGTGCTCGCGCTCGTCCTCGTCCTGCTCCCGGTCCTGCGTCGTGCCGGGCAGCGCGGCCGGCTGGAGGCCTCCGGCACGGTCGAGGCGACCGAGGCGCAGCTGGGCTTCATGGTCCCGGGGCGCATCGACTCGATCCACGTGCGCGAAGGCGACCGCGCGGCGGCCGGCCGGGCGCTCGCCTCGCTCGACCGGGTCGAGGCGACGGCGCGGCGTGCCCAGGCCGCCGCCCAGCTCGACGCCGCCCGTGCCCAGCTCGAGGAGATGGTGCGCGGTTCGCGCCAGGAGGAGGTGGCGCAGGCGCGGGCCGCGCGGGACGCCGCCCGGCAGCGCCTGGCCGACGCGCAGCTCGACTTCGAGCGCACGCAGGCGCTCATCCAGAACCACGTGGTCAGCCAGCAGACCTTCGACAAGGCGAAGACGGCGTTCGACGTGGCCCGGGCCCAGGCCGAGCAGGCGGAGGAGCAGTACCGGCTGGTCGTGGCGGGGCCGCGGCGCGAGCGCATCGAGGCGGCGCGGGCCCAGGCGGCGCAGGCCGAGGCGGCGCTGCGCGCCGCCGACGCCGCGCTCGCCAACATGGTCATCCGCGCGCCGTTCGCCGGGGTGGTGACGGTGCGGCACCGCGAGCCGGGCGAGATCGTCGGCGCCGGCACGGCGGTCGTCTCGCTCATGGACCGCGACGATCGCTGGGTGCGCATCTACGTGAGCGAGGCCCGCATCGGCGCGGTGCACACCGGGCAGACGGCGACCATCGCCACCGACACCTTCCGGGGGAAGACCTACCCCGGCGAGGTGGTCTACATCAGCAGCGAGGCCGAGTTCACCCCGAAGAACGTCCAGACCGAGGAGGAACGGGTGAAGCTGGTCTACGCGGTCAAGGTGCGCATCACCGGCGACGCGGCGTACGAACTCAAGCCCGGCATGCCGGCCGACGTGCGGCTGGCGCTGGCGAAGTGACGCACCCCGCCCCGGCAGCGACCCCGGCGGCGCCGGCCGGGGACCGGCCACCGGCCGTCGAGCTGGAGGGCCTGACCCGGCGCTTCGGCGACCTCACCGCCGTGGACGGGTTGAGCCTCGCCGTCGCTCCGGGCGAGCTGTTCGGCCTGGTCGGTCCCGACGGCGCCGGCAAGACCACGACGCTGCGCATGCTGGCCGGCGTGCTGCGCCCCACCTCGGGCGACGCCCGCCTCGGCGGCGTGAGCGTGGCGCGCGAGCCCGAGCGGGTGAAGCACTCGATCGCCTACATGTCGCAGCGCTTCGGCCTCTACGCCGACCTCACCGTCGCCGAGAACCTCGAGTTCTACGCCGACCTGTACCGCGTGCCGCGGGCCGACCGGCCGGCGCGGCTCGAGCGGCTCTACCGCTTCTCCGCCCTCGCGCCGTTCCGCGCGCGGCTGGCCGGGCAGCTCTCCGGCGGCATGAAGCAGAAGCTGGCGCTGTCCTGCTGCCTGGTGCACGAGCCCGCCATCCTGCTGCTCGACGAGCCCACCTTCGGCGTGGACCCGATCTCGCGCCGCGACCTCTGGCTCATCGTCCACGAGATGGTCGCGCGCGGTACCACCGTGGTGGTCAGCACCGCCTACATGGACGAGGCCGAGCGCTTCGACCGCCTCGCCATGCTGCACCGCGGCCGGCTGGTGGCGCTCGACTCGGCCGAGCGTCTGCAGTGGGGCTTCGGACTGGAGATGGCGAGCATCCGGGTGGACCGCGTCCACGAGGCCCGCGCCGCGGCGCGCGCCCTGCCGGGCGTGCGCGCCGCCGCCGTCTTCGGCGACCAGCTCCACGTCGCCGTGGCCGACGCGGGCGCCGACGG
>JAXDBZ010000211.1:0-4194 GCA_034678345.1 Candidatus Eiseniibacteriota bacterium | reverse complement strand
GATCTCGTAGACCCGCGCGATGCCGGCGCGGGCGAAGGCGGCGTCGAAGACCTCGTCCTCGCTGGCCAGCGCCCCGGTGTGCGAGGCGGCGGCCTTCGCCGACTCGGGGAAGCGCCCGGCCTTGTTGGCGACGATGGGCTTGCCGCGGGCGAAGGCGCGCGCCGCGCTGAGGAAGTGGCGGGCGTCGGTGACCGACTCGACGTAGAGCAGGATCGAGCGCGTGCGCTCGTCCTCGCCGAAGTAGTCGATGAGGTCGCCGAAGTCCACGTCGAGCATGTTGCCGACCGAGACGAAGTGCGAGAAACCGATGCCCTGGTCCACCGCCCAGTCGAGCACCGAGGTGCACAGCGCCCCCGACTGCGACACGAAGGCCACGCTGCCGGCCTTCGGCATGCCGTGGGCGAAGGTCAGGTTCAGGTGGGCGTCGGGCACGATGAAGCCGAGGCAGTTGGGGCCCAGCACGCGCAGGCCGTCGAAGCGGCGCGCCTCGTCGCGCACGCGTTCCTCGAGCGCGGCGCCGGCCGGGCCGGTCTCGCGGAAGCCGGCCGAGATGACGACCGCGCCGCGCACGCCGGCCTCGCCGCTCGCCCGCACCTGCGCCGGCACCTCGGCCGCCGGCGAGCAGATCACCGCCAGGTCGGGGGTGCGCGGCAGGGCGGCGAGGTCGGGCCAGCACTGAACGCCGAGCACCGACTCGTGCGCCGGGTTCACCGGGTAGACCACGCCGGCGAAGCCCGAGCCGACCAGGTTGCGCAGCACCGTTCCCGCCACGCTGCGTGGATTGGGCGAGGCCCCGATCAGCGCGATGCGCTGCGCGCGGAAGATGCGGTCGAGCCCGCGCAACTCAGGCGGCTCCGGGCCCGGTGGCGGCGGGCGCGGCGCCCTTCAGCAGCGCCGTGAGCAGCAGCAGCCCGAATGCCGCCACCACCCCCACTCCGGCGAAGGCGAACCACATGAGCTGCGGCTGGCCGAGCGTGCGGCCGAAGTACTCGTAGGCCGGGCCGCCGATCAGCCCGGCGAGGAAGTAGCCCAGCGCGATGGGCAGGAAGGCGAAGCCCATGTACATGCCGACCTGGTCCGGCGGGGCGATGCTGCCGAGGTAGCGGTAGAAGTGCGCCGAGTAGATCATCTCGCCTATCGAGAAGACGAGGATGCCCAGCCCGACCACCCAGATGGACGGCACCAGGCCGATCACGGCGATGCCGGCCGCCGCCACCAGCGCGGCGACGAAGATGGCCCGGCCGGGCGCCAGGTTCCGTACCCGGTAGCCGACCACGACCTGCAGGCAGACGATGGCCAGCGCGTCGAGCGAGATGACGAAGCCGAGCGCGCCGCTCGAGACCTTCAGGTCGTCGGTCAGGTAGAGCGGCAGCGGGCCGTAGAACTGGAAGAACATGCTCCAGAAGCCCGCCACCAGCAGGATGAGCGCCATGAGCCGCCAGTTGAGGAGCACGCGGCCGAAGTCGGCGAGGAAGGCGCCGAAGCGCTTGCGCTCGCCCGCCGCCGCCGCCGCCGGCTCGCGGAAGGTCAGCAGCACGAGCAGGAAGGCCACCACCGCGGCCGCCGCGCTGACGTAGAAGACCGGCTCCACCCCCAGCCGGTCGCGGATCTGCCCGCCCAGGTTGGGGCCGATGAAGCCGCCGATGTTCACCAGCGTGTAGTAGATGGAGAAGCCCAGCGCCCGCTGCGGCTCGGTGCAGACCTTCTGCACCGTGCCGGTGATCGAGGGCTTGATGAGCGAGGCGCCGAAGGCGACCAGCAGCAGCGCGCCGAGGATGGGCACGGTGCCGTGCACGGTGACGGCGAGGAAGTAGCCCACCGCCAGCAGCGCGTAGGCCGAGAGCATCGCCCGCCGGTAGCCGAGCGCGTCGGCGAGGAAGCCCGAGAACGCCGCCAGGCCGTAGGTGAAGAGCCCGAAGTAGCCGCCCACCACGATGGCCATCGAGTTCGGGAAGCCGCGCGACTTGGTCAGGAACAGCACCAGGATGGTCGTCATCCCGTAGAAGGCGACGCGCTCGAACAGCTCGGAGAGGTTCGCGGTCCAGAAGGACGCGTGGTACTCGCGCAGCGAGCGGAAGAACCTGGCGATGCCTGCGAACACGGTGGGCCTCCGGGACACGGAGCGACGTGCGGCTCTGTACGGCTCGGGACGCGGCCGGACGCCCCGCCACGGGGGGCGCACGGTCCGACGAGGCTACGTTACCGCACGCGGCACGCGGGCGCGAGTGCCGGCGGGGACACGGCCGCCGGCCCGGGGCCCCCGGGCAGACCGGGCCTGCCGGGCCTAGCCGAAGAACGCGCCGTACTCGTCGGCATCCACGGCCTCGACCAGGATGCGCAGATCCCGCCGCGGCGCCGCGCCCTCGTAGGCGTGCCACCTCAGGTCGCGGCGCATCCAGTAGAGCGTCCAGAGCCTCGTGGTGCGGGTGTACCGCAATCTCGCCACGGGCGTTCGCCTCCTTTGTTTCGGCTCCCGCCAGTCCGACCGCTCTTCACTGACCGTGATGCTGTGCCCATCCACCTCGTAGACGAGCCGCAGTTTGTCCCGCAGTTCCGCCGGCGACCTTCGGCGGCACAGTGCCCCCACAGAGGCCTCGATCATCTGGAGTTCCAGCTCACTGAAGGCCATCGTGCGTCTCCCGGGCACCCGAAGGCGTCCTCACCGCCACCGGACGATGCGGTCGCGGCCTCATCCCTCACCCCTTGCGCGAGGGCACCTTCAGGGTGCGGCCGGCCACCATGAAGTCGCCGCCGCCGCGGTGGTGCAGCGTGCGCGGCTCCTTCACCCGCGGGTCCACCCACGCCTTGAGCACCTCGAGCACGAAGAAGGCGTACTTCTCCACCATGCGCGTGTCCGCCACCCGGCACTCCAGGTTGGCGTAGCACTCGCCGATGAGCGGCGGCGCGACCTTGGCCGCCGGCAGCGGCGTGAGCCCGAAGCGCGAGAACTTGTCCACGCGCCGGCCCGAGACGTTGCCGCAGCCCACCATGGCTCGCGCCAGCTCCACGGTCGGGATGTTGATCACGCACTCGCGCGTGGCCTTCAGCGCCGTGAACGAGAAGTTGCGGTCGCTCAGGACGAAACCGACGAGCGGCGGCTCGAACTCCATCATCGTGTGCCAGCACAGCGTCATGACGTTCGGCCGGCCCTTGTGCTCGGTCGTGACCAGCACCACCGGACCGGACTCGAGCAGCCGGCAGACCTTCGCCAGCGGGTATGCGCGCTTGATCATCGCCTCTCCTCCTCGCGGCGCGCGGGCGCCGCGGCTTCGAGCCGTTCCAGCGTCGCGCGGATCGCCGCCAGCTCCCCGTCGATGTGCCGCGCCGTCACGCTGGACTTGTACATCATCAGGATGAGCTTCACCGACACCAGGAACACGCCGGCCTCGAGCAGCAGATCGTGGCCGAGCCCCTTGACGAAGAGCGCCGTGACGAACAGGCCCAGCGTGACCAGCAGCACCAGCCAGGAGGCCGGGTCGAGATGCTCGTGGAATCGGGACATCCGGGGACCTCGTGCTCCCATCCGCGGCCGTCGCCGCCACCCGATCGGGGCCGGCGGGCCGTCGCCGCTGCCGGGCCGTTTCGTCATCGCTGCCGTCGCGCCAGCTCCGCGCGCAGTCTCATCCAGATCTCGCAGTAGCGCCACTCGGGCGGCACGTCCGGCTCCTGCCGGTGGTCGGGCCGGAGCACGAGGTCGCCGGTGCCCAGCAGCACCCGGCGCACCTCGGGGTTCTGGCGGAGCTTCTCGCGCATCGCCGCCACGACGAGCCGGTGGTGCTCGCCCGGCCGCGCCGAGCGGTACGGGAAGCGCCGGCCGGCGAAGCTCACCCAGCCGATGCCCATCGCCGCCATGTTGCGCTCGGCCAGGTCCCCCGCGCGCTTGGCGGCGAAGGCGGTCATGCGCTCGACCGAGTCGCGCGTGAACGGCCAGGCGATGCCGGGGAAGGCCGCGCGCGGGTCGTCCGGGCCTTCCGGGTAGAGCATGGCCTGCCAGAAGCCCTCGACGCTGGCGTAGCGCCTCCCGCGGTACGTGAACGGTGTGGCGGCGAAGTTCGAGAGCAGCCCCAGCTCGTGCCGCTTCGAGACGACGACCTCGCCAGGCCCCGCCGCCTGCGGCAGGACCTCCCACGAGGCGGCGCTCTCGGGCGGGACCGGCGTCCACCAGTGGGCCGGGTAGCGCGGGGCACCCGCGCG
>JAXDBZ010000210.1:0-8345 GCA_034678345.1 Candidatus Eiseniibacteriota bacterium | reverse complement strand
GCTGGCGGCGCGTCCCGGGGCGCCGGGGCGCGGCGACCCGGTCTTCGCGGGCCCGCGCGGCACGCGGCTCTCGGGACGCACGGTGCAGCGGGTGGTGAAGCGCCGCCTGGCGGACGTGGCGCGCGGCCTGGGGGTCACGCCGCACGCGTTGCGTCATTCCTTCGCCAGTCACATGCTGGACCGGGGCGCGGACCTGCGGGCCATCCAGGAGATGCTGGGGCACCGCTCGCTCGCCACGACGCAGGTCTACACGCACGTGTCGCGGAGCCGGCTGCTCGCCGCCTACGAGCAGGCCCACCCGCGGGCGCGGTAGGGGGGCGACTGTGATGCCAGGTGGGGCCCGGGCCTTCGGCGTCTGCGGCGCGGTGCTCGTCGTCGCGCTGGCCTTCGCCCTCGCCGGCTGCGCGCGCAAGGGCGAACCCTCCGGCGGGCCGCCGGACATCGTGCCGCCGCGCGTCCTGTCGGCCGTGCCCGACTCCGGCACCGCGGGCGTGGCGCCCGACGCCGTGCTCTCCGTCACCTTCAGCGAGGGCATGGAGCCCAGGAGCACCGGCGAGGCCGTCTCGCTGGCGCCGCGCGTGGACATCCGGCAGCGCCGCTGGAAGGGCCGGCAGCTCGGCCTGGTGCTCGAGCAGCCCCTCGGGGTCGGGCGGACGTACACCCTCTTCGTCGCCGGCACCGCGCGCGACGCCCACGGGAATCCCATGGGCCAGGGCAGGACCATCGTCTTCAGCACCGCCGACAGCTTCCCGCCCGGCCTGCTCGAGGGCCGCATCGTGGCGCGCGGCTTCGAGGCCGAGGGCACGTATCTGTGGTGCTACGGCGCCGACCGCGTCCCCGACTCGACCGCGCGCGACTTCGACGCGCTCGGCCTTGCCGGCCCCGACGGGCGCTTCCGCATCCCCGGCCTGCCCGTGCCCGGGCGCTACCGCCTGTGGGCCTTCGCCGACCTGAACAAGAACCGGTCGTTCGAGCCCGACAAGGACGTGCTGGCCCCCGCCGACACCGTCCTCGAGCTCACCGCGGCGCAGCCGGCCGACACCGGCCTGCAGGTGGTGGCGGTGAACCCGCGCGCCCCCGGGCACGTGCGCGGCCTGGTCACCGACGCCACCGGCGACAGCGCCGGCGTCCTGCGCGTCTTCGCCATCGCCGAGGACGACACCAGCCGGCGCATGGTCGCCGACGTGGACCCCGCCGGCACCTTCGACCTCGAGCTGGCCGCCGGGCGCTGGCGCATCGTCGCCTGGCGCGACGCCGACCGGAACCGGGCGTGGCGCATGGACGTCGAGCCCGCCAGCGAGGTCCGCTGGTTCACGGTCACGCCGGCCGCCGAGTTCGACGACCAGCGGCTCGTGCTCAAGCGCTGGACGCAGTCGCCATGAGGATCCCCTTCGTCAAGATGCACGGGGCCGCCAACGACTTCGTCGTCGTGGACCACCGCGAGCCGTTCCTGCCCGAGCCGCCCGACGAGCTGTTCCGGCGCCTCTGCGACCGGCGGCGCGGGATCGGCGCCGACGGCGTGCTCCTGCTCGAGCGCGATCCGCGCCTGCACTTCGCCATGCGCTACCACAACGCCGACGGCGCGCCGGCCGCCTACTGCGGCAACGGCGCGCGCTGCCTGGCGCACTTCGCCCTGGCGCTGGGCCTCGGCCGCCGCGGGCACGTGCGCTTCCGCACCGCCGCCGGCGTGCAGACCGCGCGCCGGCAGCGCGACGGCCGCATCGAGGTTCACTTCGGCCGGGTCGAGCGCGCGGGCGACCTCGACACCGTGACCGCGGCGGGGCGCTCCTTCACCGGGCGCGCCGTGACGGTCGGCGTGCCACACTTCGTCGTCGGCGTGCCGGAGGTGGCGCCGGTGCGGGTGGCCTCGTGGGGCGCGGCCGTGCGGGCCCACCGGCGCTTCGCCCCGGTGGGCACCAACGTGGACTTCGTCGCGCCGGCCGGACCCGGCGTGCTCGCCATGCGAACGTTCGAGCGCGGCGTCGAGGCCGAGACGCTGGCCTGCGGCAGCGGGGCGATGGCCTCGGCGCTGTGGGCCGAGCGCGAGGGCTGGTCCTCGCCGGTGAACGTCCTCACCGCCGGCGGCGACACGCTGGTGGTAGAGTTCGAGTCGTCCCGGGACGGCTTCGATGTCCGACTCACCGGGCCGGCGGCGGTGGCGTACACGGGCGTCTGGGAGACGGAGTAGCGGCGCGAGGGAGGCGGGAGGGGCACATGTTCGAAGGACTCACGGTGGCGATGGTCACTCCCTTCCGGGAGGTCCCGGCGCAGCCCGGCGCGGGCGCCCTGGACCTGGACGCGGCGGCCCGGCTGGTGGACTTCCTCGTCGAGGGCGGCGTGCAGTGCCTGGTGGTCTCCGGCTCGACCGGCGAGGCCGCGACCTGCACCGCCGAGGAGCGCCTGGCCCTCTGGCGCCGGGTCCGCGAGCAGGTGCGCGGCCGCATCCCGGTCGTGGCCGGCACGGGCACCAACTGCACGGCGGACTCGATCGCGCTCACGCGGATGGCGGAGGAAGCCGGCCTGGACGGGGCGCTGGTCGTGACCCCCTACTACAACAAGCCGACCCCGCGCGGCCAGGTCGCCCACTTCACCGCCGTGGCGCGGAGCACGAGGCTGCCCGTGATCCTCTACAACGTTCCGGGCCGCACCGGCACGAACACCCTGCCCGAGACGCTGGCCCAGGTGCAGGACCTGCCCAACGTCGTCGCGGTCAAGGAGTCGGCCGGCTCGCTCGACCAGGCCAGCGCCATCCGCGCCCGGACGCGGCTGACGCTGCTCTGCGGCGACGATTCGCTGACGCTGCCCATGATCGCGGTGGGGGCGGCGGGCGTGGTCTCGGTGGCCGGCAACGTCGCCCCGCGCGAGATGCGGGCGCTCTGCGACCATGCCCGCGCCGGGCGCCTCGCCGAGGCCGAGGCCGTGCACCGCCGGCTCCTGCCGCTCTTCCGGGCGCTCTTCATCGAGTCGAACCCGGCGCCGGTGAAGTTCCTGCTGGCGGCGATGGGGAGGATCGAGAACCGGCTCCGGCTGCCGCTGGTGCCCGTCGAGCCGGCGAGCGAGCAGGCCATCCTCGCGGCCGCTGCCGCGGTCGGGGTGCCGCTCGCCGGGAGCCGCGCGTGATCCCGCTCGTGCTGGTCGGGGCCGCCGGGCGCATGGGCCGGACGATCGAAGCGGCGCTGGCGGGCGCGACCGACTTGGGCCTCAAGGCGCGGGTCGAGCGCCGGGAACGGTGGCCCGTCGGGGCCACCGGGTGGAGCGAGGACGCCGCCGACGTGCTGGCCGCCGGCGACGTGGCGGTGGACTTCAGCGGCCCGGAGGCCTGCGCGGCGCTGGCGGAGCTCTGCGCCCGGCGCGGGGCGGCGCTGGTGACCGGCACGACCGGGCTCGACGCCCCGGCGGAGGAGGCGCTGCGCGCCGCCGCCGGGCGCGTGGCCGTCCTGCGTGCCGCGAATTTCAGCCTGGGACTGTCGGTCCTGCGCCGGGCGCTGGGCGCGGTCCTCGACGTCCTGCCACCGGGCTGGGATGCCGAGATCGTCGAGCGCCACCACCGCATGAAGGCCGACAGCCCCTCGGGCACGGCGCTCGCACTGGCCGGTGACCTGGCGGCCCGCGGCGGCGAGGTCCGCTGCGGGCGCGGCCGGGGCCGCACCGGCCCGCGCCCGGCGGGGGAGATCGGCGTGCACGCCATCCGCGGCGGCACTTGGGTCGGGGACCACGCCGTGCTGCTCGCCGGCGACGGCGAGTGGATCGAGCTCAGGCACGTCGTGCAGGACCGCCAGGCGTTCGCCCAGGGGGCGCTGGCCGCCGCCCGCTTCGTGGCGGCGGCGCGCCCGGGGCTCTACACTCTGGAGGACGTGGCCGGGACGTCACGGTAGGAGTCCTTCGGGGTCGTCCGCATGCGTCGCCACCTTCCCGTCCTGCTGCCGGCGCTCCTCATCCTCGGCCTGGCCGCCGTGCCCGCCCGGGCGCAGGGCTTCGGCAAGAACAAGGTCCAGTACGAGTCGCTGCGCTGGGCCGTGCTCGAGACCCCGCACGTGCGGCTGCACTTCTACGCCGAGGAGGAGAGCCTCGCGCGCCGCATGGCCGCCCTGGCCGAGAGCGTCTGCGTCGGGTACGACGCGCGCTTCCGCCTCGCGCCCCGCGCCCGGGTGCCGCTGCTGCTCTACTCGGCACACCACCTGTTCCAGCAGACGAACGCCACGCCCGACCTGCTCACCGAGGCGACGGGCGGGCTGACGGAGCTCATCAAGGGGCGCGTGCTCGTGCCGCACAACGGCTCGTGGGCGCGCCTCGCCTGGGTGACGCGCCACGAGCTGACCCACTGGTACATGCTGGAGAAGCTCGCCCAGGTGCGGCGCGACCACAAGCGGGTGCAGTACACGCTGCCGCCGCTGTGGTTCATCGAGGGCCTGGCCGAGTACTGCAGCACCGAGTGGGACGCCGACGCCGAGGGTCTGCTGCGCGACGCCGTCACCAGCGGGGAGGCGCTGCCGCTGACCGAGAGCGGCCCCATCACCGGCACGCTGCTCATGTACAAGGAGGGGCACTCGTTCCTCCTGCACCTCGCCGCGCGCTTCGGCGACGCGCGCATCTTCGACCTGCTCGAGGACTGGTGGCGCGGCGACGACTTCGCCACCGTCTATCGTCTCACCTTCGGCGAGCCGGTCGAGCGGACCGACCGGCTCTGGCTCGAATCGGTGCGGCAGCGCTACTACCCGGCCATCGCCGGGGCGTCGCCGGCGCGGACCGCGGCGGCGCGCCTGACCCCGCGCGGCCGCTACAACCTCGGGCCCTGCGTGCTGCCCAATCCGTCGCCCGCCGACACCACCCTGCGTTTCTGCTACTTCGCCGCCAGCGAGAACGGCATCGACCTGGTGGCCAGCCTGCCCGGCGACTCGGCGGCGCGACGCGAGCGGCGCCTGCTGCGCGGCGGGCTGTCGCCGCAGTTCGAGTCGTTTCACCTCTTCCAGAACCGCCCGAGCGCGAGCGCCGGCGGGCTCGTCGCCGTCTCGTCCAAGCGCGGCGGGCGCGACGCGGTGCACATCGTCGAGGTCGCCGGCGGCCGCGTCGTCCGCCGGCTCGACTTCCCCCGGCTCGTCGCCATCACCGATCCGAGCCTCGCGCCCGGCGACACCGCCGTCGTCTTCTCGGCGCAGGACTACGGCGGGAGGTCCGACCTCTACCGGGCGCGCTGGGCGGGCCGGCGCGTCGTGCTCGAGCGGCTCACCAGCGACGACTGGGACGACGTCGAGCCCTGCGTCTCGCCCGACGGCCGCTGGGTCGCCTTCGCCTCCGACCGCGGTGACCGCGGCGGCCGCCACGCGCTCTGGCGGCTCTCGCTCGCCGACGGCGCGCTCGAGCCCCTGGGGGCGCCCGCGGCGGGGGAGGACCGCCAGCCGCGCTACTCGCCCGACGGCTCCCGGCTGGCGTTCCGCTCGACCCGGGCCGGCACCAGCGACCTCTACGTGCGGCCGGCCACGCCGGGCCCGGGGGTCCGGCGCGCGACCCGCCTGCTCGGGCCGGCGTCGGATCCCGACTGGCTGCCGGGCGGCCAGGGCCTGGTCTTCACGGGGCAGAGCGGCATCGAGTTCCAGTGTTACGTGAAGCGCTTCGACCCGGACACGCTCCCGCTCGAGCCCGAATCAGGGCTGGCTCCGCCCGCGCCGCCGACGCCCGCCCCGCTCGCCGCCGCGGCCGGGCGGGCGGGTGGCGCGCCGGCCGTCCACACCGGATCCCCGCAGCGCTACCAGCGGCGCGTCGGCTTCGACCTGGTGCAGAACATGGTCGGGCTCGACCCCGTCTTCGGCGTGGGCGGTGCCGGGCAGATCGCCCTGAGCGACGTGCTGGGCGACGAGCAGTACTCCATCTTCCTCTCGAACGAGTCGGCCGACCTCTCGGGCAACTTCTGGGACGGCATCGAGGCGGGCGTCACCTATTTGAACCAGGCCCGGCGGCTCAACTACGGCGTCGGCGTGTACCGGCTGGCCACCGTCTACGACGCCGACCTGAACGCGGTCCGGCTCGAGCGGCGCGTCGGCCTGACGCTGCTGGCCCGCTACCCGTTCGACAAGTTCAACCGGCTCGAGGGCTCGGTCCTGATGCGCCGTGCCCTCGACCACCTGCTGCGCGACGGGCAGGTCGTGGACGCCGACCTCGTGTCGAACTTCGTCTCGTTCGTGCACGACAACGCCGCCTGGAGCTGGCTCGGGGCCAGCTCCGGCACGCGGCTCGCGCTGTCGGCCGGCTACACGCGCGACCTCGGCTCGGGCGCCAGCGACTACGGCACGCTGCTCGCCGAGCTGCGCCGCTACGCCACGCCCTTCCCGCAGCTGCTGCTCGCCACGCGCCTGCAGGGCCAGGCCAGCCTCGGCCGCGACGCCCAGCTCTTCTACCTCGGCGGCCGCAGCGCCCTGCGCGGCTACGACTACCACACGCTGTCCGGCCTGCGCACCGTCCTCGCGCAGCAGGAGCTGCGCTTCCCCCTGCTGCGCGGCGTCGGCTTCGCCTTCCCCGTGCGCTGGGAGCTGCCGCGGGTGAACGGCGTCGTGTTCGCCGACGCCGCCTGGGCCTGGGGCGGGGGCCGCATCCCCGGCACCCTGGTGCCGGGCTACTACTTCAGCTACGACCTCGGTCCCGGCGGCCCCGGGCAGCTGGGCAGCGCCGGCTTCGGCTGGTTCATCGGCGGCGGCCCGTTCCCCGTGCTGCGCTGGAACTACACCTGGCAGACGAAGGACTTCCGCACCTACTCGCGCCGTCCCCGCACCCAGTTCATGCTCGGATACAACTTCTAGGCGGCGGGGCCGGGGCTCGCGGCCCGCGATCCCCGCGTGGAGAGTGAAGGCCCGGCAGGCGTTCGTTGCCATTCCGCGTGTCGCCCACCCCTCGTCGAGCCCGCGGAGGTGCTGGATGAAGCACTGGATCCCCGTCCGTCGTCTGCTGCCGTTCGTCGGCCTCGTCGCGCTGTGTGCCTTCTTCGCCGTGCAACTCGAGGGCTGCACCGCCATCGGCTTCGCGGTCGGAGGGATCGCCGACGCCGGCGGTGCCACCGGCGGACCGGGGAAGCTGGTGCAGATCGGCACCGGCCAGCACGTGATCCTGGACCTCTGGGACGGTAGCCGGGTCGAGGGGCGCTTCCTCAGCTGGCGGCGCGACAGTGCGGCCACGCCGTCGCCGGGCGAGGTGGTCCCACCGCAGGGGGCTGGAGTGGGGGTGATGAGCGACTGGGGCGAGGTGATCGTGCCGGTGGAGCGGGTCGCGCAGGTGACCGTTCCGCGGAACACGGGCAAGGTGGTGGGGACGCTCGCCGGCCTCGCCGTGGATGTGATCGTGATCTGCGCACTCCAGGATCCGGTGAGGACGTCCGGGCCCGGTTGCCAGGGGGTGGGCGGCGATGTCCCCCTGCTGGGGACGTCGGTGCCGGTGGGGGCGGGACACGGCGCAGGCTGAACTGCCGCGGCGCGGCGGGCCGCAGATCGGGCGTGCCCCTGCGCTCCCCGGGTAGTACCATCGCTGGAACCGTCCGGGCGGGCGGCGGTCCGGGTGTCCCCGCCGGCGGTTCACCCCGGGAGCGCCTCCTCGGCGAGGCGGGCGCTCCCGTGCGTGCGGGCGCGGCAGCGGAGTGGACCGTGGCCAAGGCCTCAGCGAGGCGGACGGCGGGCGGAGAGCAGCGGACCGGGACCCAGGGACCGGCCACGCGCGAGGGGGAAGGAGCGCGCTTCCATGGGCTGCTCGTGCTGCTCTTCGCGGTGAGCGGCTGCTCGGCCCTCGTCTACGAGATCGTCTGGTTCCAGCTCCTCGAGCTGGTCGTCGGCTCGTCCGCCATCTCGCTGGGCATCCTGTTGGCGGTCTACATGGGCGGCATGTGCCTCGGCAGCCTGCTGCTGGCCCGCGTGGCGCGCGACCGCTGGCACCCGCTGCGCGTCTACGCCTTCCTCGAGCTCGGCATCGGGCTGCTGGCGCTGGTCGCCCTCTTCGAGGTGCCGCTCATCGGCGGCCTGTACACGGGCGCCGGGGCGCACGGGCTCTGGAGCGTGCTGCTGCGCGCGTCCATCGCCGGATTCTGCCTGCTGCCGCCGACCATCCTCATGGGCGCCACGCTGCCCGGCGTGGCACGCTGGGTCGAGAGCACGCCGCAGGGCATGGGCTGGGTCGGCTTTCTCTACGGCGGCAACGTCGCCGGCGCGGTCGTGGGCTGCCTGCTCGCCGGCTTCTACCTCCTGCGGGTGCACGACATGGTCACCGCGACCCTGGTGGCCGTGCTGATGAACGTCCTGGTGGGCGTGGTCGCGCTGCGGCTCGCCGGGCACCGGGCCGGCCGTGCGGCCACGCCGGCGGCCGCGCCGCCG
>JAXDBZ010000209.1:0-11634 GCA_034678345.1 Candidatus Eiseniibacteriota bacterium | reverse complement strand
TGTACCGGTAATCCCGTCCGAACGAGGGCGACCGGCCGCGCGCGCGGCCGGCCGTCTCGTTCGCGCTTCGGTCCGGTCACGCGCACAGCCCTAGTGGAAGTGCGGATCCTTCTCGCCGGCGCGGATCGCCACCTTGAGCACGTTCTCCTTCGGCGGGATCGGGCAGTTGTAGTGCTCCGAGACGGCGCAGGCGGGGTTGTAGCAGAGGTTGAAGTCGAGCAGGTAGCGCCCGTCGGGCAACCGCTCGGGGTCCACGTAGCGACCGACACCGTAGCTCTCCCTGCCGGTGGTGGCGTCGCGGAACAGCACCGAGATGTCGTTCTCGCCGATGCCCGGCTCGAGCAGCCGCGTGGCGTGCAGGCGGCAGGCCCTGCCCTTCACCGCGAAGTCGAACCAGCCGACCCGCACGGCGCGCCGGCGATTGCCTCGGGTCGAGAGGATGATGACGGTGTCGGGCTCCGGGTTCGGCGTCAGCGACAGGAGGTAGCGGTAGGCGGGGTCCACCGGGAACCACGCCAGGGGCTTGTAGTCGGCGAAGCGCGGGCTCTGCGGATCGAAGACGATGATGGCGGGGAAGCGCTGGTGCGACAGCCGCAGCGTGTACCGCCCGAGCCCGATGCCGCTCGGCCCCACGGTCGCTGCCGTGGTCTCGTTCTTCTGCACGCGGAACGTGGCGCCGGGCTCCAGCGCGGCCACGCGGAACGAGTCGCCCGCCACGGTCACGGCCAGATGACGTGCCGCCACCGACGGGTCCTCGATGCGCACGTCAACGTCGGCGGCGCTGCCCACGACGAGCGTGGTGCGCCCGCCGAAGTCCACGCGCTGCACGGTCGCCAGGTACGAGTTGGCGCCGCCCCTCAGCCACTCCAGGGTCTGCGCGCGCTGGCTCTGGATCTCCAGCCGCAGCGAGTCGGCCTGTTCGGGCGTGAGCGACACGGGCCGGGCGGGCGCGACGCGCGCCGCGCCCGCGGGCATGGCCGTGGCGGCGGCGAGCAGCGTGACGAGCGCGGCGACGGCGACGGACTTCGGCATCGGCTCCTCCGTGGACGGGGCGCGGCGGCGGGACGCGCGCATGATACGGGCTGGCGCACCGGCACGCCACGCGCCGCGCTCCGCGCCGCCTTGCGCGCGCGGCGCCGCGCTCCCATAATCCGCCCCCACGGTCACCCGTTCACGACCCGCACACCCTCGATCCGCCCCCCGCGGATCGCGCGAGGCCCCGCATCATGGACGCCCTGATCATCCGCGGAGGCAACCGGCTCTCCGGACGCGTCGAGACCAGCGGCGCCAAGAACGCGGCCCTGCCGCTCATGGCGGCCACGCTGCTCACGCCGGGCGTGCACACGCTGCGCAACATGCCGCTGCTGTCCGACACGCGCACCATGGCGCGCGTGCTCGAGACGCTCGGGGCGAAGGTCGCCTTCCACGGCCACACCTGCGTCGTGGACACCTCCGACCTCGACTCGTTCGAGGCGCCCTACGACCTGGTGCGCACCATGCGCGCCAGCGTGTACGTGCTCGGGCCGCTGCTGGCGCGCCTCGGCGACGCCCGGGTCTCGCTGCCCGGCGGCTGCGCCTGGGGGCCGCGCCCCATCAACCTGCACCTCGAGGGCCTCAACGCGATGAACGCGAACCTCGAGATCGAGCACGGCTACATCGTCGGGCGCGGCGTGCGGCTCAAGGGCGCCGACGTGCACTTCGGCACGGTCTCGGTGGGGGCGACGGCGCAGCTCATGATGGCGGCGGTGCGGGCCGAGGGCGTGACCACGCTCGACAACGTGGCCATCGAGCCGGACATCACCGCCCTGGCCGAGGTGCTGGTGCAGTGCGGGGCCGAGATCGAGGGCATCGGCTCGCGCCGGCTCACCGTCCGCGGCGTCAAGGAGCTGTGGCCCATGGACACGGCGGTCATCCCCGACCGCATCGAGGCCGGCACCTTCCTCGCCGCCGGCGCCATCACCGGCGGCCAGCTGTCGGTGGGGAACTGCGAGCCGGCGCACCTCGGCGCCACGCTGCGCGTGCTCGAGCAGGCGGGCTGCCAGGTCGAGACGGGCGAGCGCTCGGTGACGGTGCGCGGGCCGGAGCGGCCCCGGCCGCTCGACGTCGTGACCGAACCGTTCCCGTGCTTCGCCACCGACATGCAGGCGCAGGTCATGGCGCTCTGCACCGTCGCCGCCGGCACCAGCACCATCACCGACTCCATCTACCTCGACCGCTTCAGCCACGTGCCCGAGCTGATGCGCCTCGGCGCCGACGTCCACATGCAGCACAACGTCGCCATCGTCAGGGGCGTGCACGGGCTCTCCGGCGCGCCGGTGATGGCCACCGACATCCGCGCCAGCGCCGGGCTGGTGCTGGCGGCGCTGGTGGCCGACGGCGAGACGCGCATCTCGCGCATCTACCACCTCGACCGCGGCTACGAGCAGATCGAGCAGAAGCTCTCGGCGGTGGGTGCCGACGTGCTGCGCGTCTCGCAGCGCGGGGTCTGACGCCGTGGCCAAGCGCTACGACCGCGCCTACTTCGAGCGCTGGTACCACGACCCCCGCACGCGCATCCACCTGCGCGCCGCAGTCGAGCGCAAGGTGCGACTGGCACTTGGCGTGGCCGAGTACCTGACGCAGCGCCCGGTGCGCACCGTGCTCGACGTCGGCTGCGGCGAGGGGCCGTGGCAGCCCATCCTCAGGCGCCTGCGCCCCGGCCTGCGCTACGTCGGCGTGGACTCGAGCGACTACGCCGTGCGCCGCTACGGCCGCCTGCGCGACCTCAGGCTCGGCACCTTCGGCCAGCTCGGCGACCTCGGCCTGGGCGGACCCTTCGACCTCGTCGTCTGCTCGGACGCGCTCCACTACGTGCCCGACGAGGAGGTGCGCCCCGGCCTGCGCGCCATCGCCGACCTGCTCGGGGGCGTGGCCTGGCTGGAGTTCTTCACCAGCGCCGACGCCATCACCGGCGACTTCCGCGAGCTGAAGCGCCGCCCGCCCGCGTTCTACGAGCGCCACCTGCGCGCGGCCGGGCTGATGCACTGCGGCCTGTTCAGCTTCGTGCGCGCCGACTTCGCGCCCGGGCTGACCGCCTTCGAACGGGGCAGATGCGCGGGGGGGAAGTAGGGGCCGGAGATGTCGCGCGGTACCTCACCGCCCGAGAGCCGTCCACGGCGACGGACTCCCGCGCCATCCGGCTGACCACGCCGGCGGCATCCCGCACCACGGGGACGCGCGGCAGGCCCGCTCGATGGGGCTCGTCGGACACCACGATGGTCACGCCCTTGCCGAGCCGGGCGAGGAGCATGGACAGCCTCTGAACGGAGAAGCCCGACGTACGGCCGCGCATGAGGTTCGAGACCTGGGGCTGGGGGACGCCGAGGAGCCTCGCCGCATCGACCTGCTTCAGCCCCCGGCGACGGATTTCCTCGGCCAGCTCGAAGAGGAGAGCGGACTTGGTGATCTCCTCCTCGGGTCGCGGCACGCGGAGGTCGCGAAAGACGTTGCCGGAGCTTGAAATGTGGCCGCGTGGCTCACGTTTGCGCGTCATCATGGCCTCCTGCGTCCAGCCGCTTAGCGACCAGGAGTCGCTGCCGGATCAAGTCGAGGTGCCGGCGTGGCGTGGCCACGCCTTGGGTCGCCTTCTTCTGGAACACGTGCAGCACGTAGACGGCACGGGTCAGCTTGGCGACGTAGGCCGCCCGGTACGTATCGCCGTGATGGTCCTCGACGACCTCGACGACGCCTTGCAGCCGGGGGCCCTTCATGGGCTTCGCGTGAGGGCTTATCCCCCCACGCTGAGCCCAATCCAAGGCGTAGCCAATCCCCCGGCGGACCGGGATGGGCATCCTCCGGACTTCCCCGAGCGTCTCCCCCATCCAGACCAACGCCTTTCGCGGCCGCGACACAGAGAGACTATACCAGTACCGGTATAGCCCTGTCCAGCACCACAGCACGCCGGACGGCGACCGCCCGTCTTGCACCCGGCTCACTCGTAGTCCTTGATCTCCACCCAGCGCTCGGCCAGCGGTCGCTTCATCCCCTTGAGCAGGAAGATGGGCGCGCCGTTCTCGTAGGGCATGCAGTACGCACAGCTCGTCGTGTCGGCGAGCACGGCGCTGTGGAAGTCGGTGTGCGGGTCGTCGCGCGCGCCGCCGACGAGGATGACCACCTCGCCCGTGTACCCGCGCGTGCCCCAGAGCCAGTAGTTGTTGTGCGGCGAGATCGCCGGCGGCAGCCCATGGCGCGGCCCGAAGAAGTCGATGGCCCCCGCGCGGCCGTAGTTCGTCGCGACGATGGCGCACTTCGCCCGTTCTTCGGCGGGGAGCGCGTGGTAGACGCGTGCCACGCGGCGCACCATGTCCTCCCAGCCGAACATGTCGGCGAACACCTGCGGCAGCGGGCCTTCGTCGGAGTCCTCCTGTGCCTTGATGGTCAGGCCGAGCGCGCGGTTGTAGGCGATGTGCCGCTCGACCGGCAGGATGGGCAGGAAGGCCGGGACGAGTGGCAGCCCGCCGGCGAGCAGCTGGACGAGCGCCGCCGGGCGCAGCCAGCGACGGAGGCCCGGCCTTCTGTCGGTGCCCCCGACCCCGGCGATGAGCGTCGCGCCCATCGCGAGCAGCGGCGCGTAGGCGACGGCCAGGTAGTTGGGGCGGCTCGAGCCGCTGAGCGTGAGCAGCGCCGCGGTCGCCACGAAGACGATGCCCAGCGCGCGCGTGCGCCGCGCCACGAGCAGCGCCACGAGCCCGGGCAGCCAGAGCAGAAGCGTCACCGGGCTCATGACCAGCACCTGCTGGAGCCAGAAGTCCGCGAGGCCCGTGCGCACCATCTTGAACTGCGAGGCGTTGCGCATGAACTCGACCGTCGGCCAGTCGTTCGCTACCTGCCACAGCACGTGCGGCAGGAAGAGCAGTGCGGCGAGCGCCGCGCCGAGCCACGGCCCGCGCGTCGCGAGCAGCCGCCGGTGCGGGGTGAGCAGCAGCCCGAGGAACGCCCCGCCGATGAACCACAGCGTGCTCGTCTTGTTGAGGAGGCCGAGGCCCAGCACGACGCCGAGCGCCACCCAGGTGCGCGTGCGGCCGCTGTCGAGCACGCGCAGGAACAGCAGGGCGCCCAGCGACCAGAAGAGCGTATCGAAGGCGTTCATGCTGAAGAAGTGGTCCACGATCAGCCAGACCGGCGGCAGGACCGCGGCGAGGCAGGCGAGCGTCTGGGCGAAGCGGCGGCCGCCGAACTCGCGCACCAGCAGACCGGTGACGAGTACCGTGCCGGCCCCGGCCAGCGCCGGCAGCCAGCGCAGCGCGAGCAGCGAGTCGCCGAACAGCGCCCGGTTCAGTGCCAGCAGCGCGATGGAGAGGGGCGGCTGGTCCACGTAGCCCCAGGCGAGGTGCTTGCTGCAGGCGATGTAGTAGAGCTCGTCGCGGAAGTAGCCAAAGTTCGAGTAGGCCAGCGCGTGCAGGAGGAGCTTGAGCGCGGCGAAGACGAGGGGAACGGCCACTGCGTCGCGAAGACGCATGCGGTTCGTCATGGCGGTCTCCGAGGATTGGGGAACGGCGACGCGGAGTCTAAGGGCGCGAGCGGTCGTGCTCAATAGCGGGGGAGCGGGTGCAACGAAAGGGCTTGACAGGATTTCGGGCTCCCGAGCCGTTCTGACCGTCGCTCTCTTCTGGCGCCGCGCCAGACCGCGCAGGGCGGGCGGCGACGCGATTTCGGACCCAACTTTGAAAATGCGCTCGGACTGCGTCGCGTCGTGCGCTCTGCGTTGATCTGCGAGAGCCGAAAATGGGCGTGCTACAGTTCGTGCGCCCGCCCCCGTGACCCGCGCTCGATGCAAGCGCAGCCCGCCCCCGCGGAGTCACGAAGATGAGTCGCTACTCGCTCACGCACCTGTCCGACCCGGCGCTGCTCCACGAACTCCGGACGCTCGTCTCCCAGGATCGGGCGACGACCGCGCTACTCATCGCCCACCTGGGCGAAACCGACGCCCGGCGGCTGTACGCCCCGCAGGGCTACCCGTCCATGTTCGAGTACTGCGTGCGGGAACTGCGGTTCTCGGAGCAGACCGCCTACAAGCGCATCCGGGTCGCGCGGGTGGCGCGGGAGTTCCCGTTCGTCCACGAGTTGCTGGCGGACGGCCGTCTCCACCTGAGCGCGGTCGTGACGGTCTCGGGCTACCTGACGCCGGACAACGGCGAAGGCCTGCTGCGCGCCGCGGCAGACAAGGACAAGGGGCAGCTGGAGCAGATGCTGGCCGAGCGCTTCCCCCAGCCGGATCTGCCCGCTCTGATCGCCCCGCTGGCCGCAACGACTTACGCGTGCCAACTCTCCGCGCGGAGAGTAAATTTCAGTCCTGCTAAACACGCGGCTACGGCTCCGGCGCCCCAGAAGGTCGCTCCCCTCGCACCCCAGCGCTACGCCATCCAGTTCACCATGGACCAGGCGGCCCGCGACGACCTGGCCTACGCCCAGGCCCTGCTCGGCCACTCGGTCCCCAACGGCGATGTGGCGCAGGTGTTCGCCCGGGCGCTCAAGACCCTCATCGCCAAGCTCGAGCAGCAGAAGTTCGCCAGGACCGAGCGGCCCCGTGCCTGCCACCACAGCGACGCCGCCCGTCAGATCCCGGCCGAGGTGAAGCGCGAGGTCTGGGAGCGGGATGGCGGCCAGTGCACGTTCGTAGGGGAGAACGGCCACCGGTGCGAGTCCCGCACCCGTCTTGAGTTCGACCACGTGGAGCCCGTGGCGCAGGGCGGCCATGCCACAGTGGGCGGCCTGCGCCTCCGCTGCCGTGCGCACAACCAGTACGAGGCGGAGCGGGCGTTCGGCCGCGACTTCATGCACACGAAGCGGGAGTCGCGCGGCAAGCCGCCCCTGCCCGAGCACGTCACCGAGGTCGTGCCGGTGCTGCGGCGGCTCGGGATGCAGGTGCAGGAGGCGAGAGAGTGGGCTGCCTGCTGCGCCGACATGCCTGACGCCACGCTCGAGGATCGGGTCCGACACGCGCTCAAGTGCGCGGGGAGACGGCTCGCCCGACACGTCGCCTGAGCGGGCAGTGCCCGTGCCGCGGGCATCGTGCCGCCATCCGGTGCCCGTGCCGCGTTTGCCTGCCCCATGCGCTAGACTGCGCGCATGGCTCCCGACCCCGCGCCAGCGGCCCCCGCGCGTCTCGCCATCGTTGGCACCGCCGGGCACATCGACCACGGCAAGACCGCGCTCGTCCGCCGCCTGACCGGCGTGGACACCGACCGCCTGCCCGAAGAGAAGAAACGCGGCATCTCCATCGACCTCGGCTTCGCGCCGCTGGTCACGCCCGCCGGGGTGCACGTCGGCATCGTGGACGTGCCCGGGCACGAGCGCTTCGTCAAGAACATGCTCGCCGGCAGCGGCGGCGTGGACCTCGTGCTGCTCGTCATCGCCGCCGACGAGGGCGTCATGCCCCAGACCCGCGAGCACCTCGCCATCGTGCGGCTGCTCGGCGTCACCCGCGGCGTGGTCGTGCTGACCAAGCGCGACCTGGTCGAGGCCGCCTGGGTCGAGGAGGTGCGGCGCGACGTGGCGGCGTTGCTCGCCGGCACGCCGTTCGCCGCCTCGCCCGTCGTCGAGTTCTCGGCCGCCACCGGCGCCGGGACCGCCGAGCTGTTCGCCGCGATGGACGCGCAGCTCGCCGGCCTGCCCATGCGCTCGGTCGACGAGCCCGCGCGGCTGCCCGTGGACCGCGTCTTCACCGTCGAGGGATTCGGCACCGTCGTCACCGGTACGCTGTGGCGCGGGCGCATCCGCGTCGGCGACACGCTCGAGCTGCAGCCGCAGGGCCGCGCGGTGCGCGTGCGGCGCGTGCAGGTGCACGGGCAGACGGTGGAGGAGGCGCACGCCGGCCAGCGCACCGCCGTGGCGCTGCACGGCGTCGAGCGCGAGCAGGTCGAGCGCGGCGACTGGCTGCTTGCCGCCGGTTCGCTGCGGCCCTCGCACATCCTCGACGTGCGCTTCGAGGCCCTGGGCGACCTCGCCGAGGACTGGCCCGCCAATACCCGCGTGCGGTTCCACCTCGGCGCCAGCGAGATCATCGGGCGGCTCGTGCTGCTCGAGGGCGAGGGCGTCGCGCCCGGCGCCAGCGCCCTGGCGCAGGTGCGGCTCGAGCGGCCCACCGTGGCCGCGCGCGGCGACCGGTTCGTCATCCGGCGCTACTCGCCCTCGCACACCGTCGGCGGCGGCAGCGTCATCGAGCCCGTGGCGAAGAAGCGCCGCCACGGTGCGCTCGACCAGCTCGCGGTGCGCGAGAGCGGCTCGCTCGAGGCGCGGCTGCTGCAGCTCGTCGAGGCCGAGACCAACCCCGTCTCGACCTCGCGCCTGGCGCAGGTCGTGGGCGAGAGCCAGACCGTGACCGGCGCGGCGCTCACGCGGCTGCTCGAAGAGCACGAGGTCGCACAGCCCCTGCCCGACCGGTGGCTGTCGCTCGCGCGCTGGCACGCCGCGCTCGAGATCATCGAGCGCGAGGTGCGCAGCTACGCGGAGAAGTTCCCCGCCCGGTTCGGCATCCTCAAGGGCGACCTCAAGAGCGGGCTCAAGATGGTGCTCGACGCGGCGTCGTTCGACATCGCGTTCCACGCGCTGGAGGAGGACGGCCGGATCGAGGTGAAGAGCCAGCGCGTGCGGCCCGCCGACGCGCCGTGGGAGCCGCCGGCGAAGACGATGGAAGCGCTCGAGAAGCTGGAGGCCGAACTGGAGGCCGCCGGCATGAGCGTGCCCGACGTGGCCACCTGGCAGGCGAAGCTCGGTGCCGCGGCCGCCGACGTGACCGCGCTCGGGTTGTTCCTCGAGCGACTCGTGCGCGTGAACCAGGAGCTGATGTACACCGCGAAGCAGATGGAGGCGCTGCGCGAGCAGCTCGCGGCGCACTTCGTGCGCAAGAGCGCGCTGAGCATGCCCGAGTTCAAGGAGATGGCCGGCGTGAGCCGCAAGTACTCGGTGCCGCTGCTGGAGCACTGCGACCGCGTCGGCTGGACCGTGCGCGTCGGCGACGAGCGGAAGAAGGGCGCGAGGGGGTAGGGGGGGCTAGACCGCCGAGAATTGCCCTCGATCGCAGACGGGAATTGTGAGGTAGTGTCAAATCATGGCCACTGAAGACCAGCGCTCAATGGCGACTGCTGCATGGTATGCCGCGCCAATTCATGAGTTCCTGGGCACCGCAGACCAGCAGATCTTGGGACGTCTCGTCCAGGCGAGTGACTTCGATGTGACGCAAGAGCAGAGAGACGCATGGCTTGAGGAGATCATCCTGCTTCGCGAGGTGCTAACAGGACTTGAGGGATGGGTCGCCTTTGAATTCAGTATCCCCCGACTTGGCTCTCGTGTCGATGTAGTCGTTATCAGTGGCGCAGCTCTCATCCCGATTGAATGCAAGGTCGGGGCGCAGTCCTACGGGCGCCATGACGTTGATCAGGCCTGAGACTACGCACTGGATCTGAAGAATTTCCACGCCGCAAGCCATGACTCGCCCATCTTCCCGATTCTCTTGGCCACGGCTGCACCCAATGCAGACAGCAGCTGGGCTGAACCCCATCCAGACGGCGTGCGCCGACCGCGCAGGTGCAGTCCTGGAACCCTATCGTGGGCCATTGCGGAGGCACTAGGTCAGGCAGACGGACACGCCTTAGATGGCGCGCGTTGGGTCTGTGCGGCCTACAACCCAACGCCTACCATCGTGGAAGCGGCGCGAGCGCTCTACAGCAGGCACACGGTTGAGGACATTTCGCGCAACGACGCAGGCGCGAGGAACTTGGCGATGACGTCAGGCGCGCTCGAGGCGGTCATCGAGGCGGCAGCTAGGGACCAGTTCAAGGCGATTCTTTTTGTCACGGGAGTTCCAGGCGCCGGCAAGACGCTAGTCGGGCTCAACGTTGCCACCAGGCGCGGACGGATCGGAGAGGCGACGCATGCGGTCTTCCTCTCTGGCAACGGTCCGCTGGTGACCGTCCTTCAAGAGGCGCTCACCCGGGATGAGGTGGCGCGGCTGCAGACAGGTGGAAGGAAGGTGCGGAAGGGTGCCGTGGCGCAACGGGTCAAGCCATTCATTCAGAACATCCACCACTTTCGAGACGATGGACTGCGGACGCTGGAGGCGAGAGATGCACCACACGACCGAGTTGTGATCTTCGATGAAGCACAACGGGCGTGGAATCTCGCCAAGACGGCTGACTTCATGAAGCGACGAAAACGGCGACCCGGCTTCGACAGATCCGAGCCTCAGTTCCTCATCGAATACATGGACCGGCACGAGGATTGGGCAGTCATCATCTGTCTGGTCGGAGGTGGACAGGAGATCAACACTGGCGAAGCCGGCATCAGTGCGTGGCTCGACGCCGTGCGGGAGCATTTCTCGTCGTGGCGGGCGTACATCTCTCCAGAGCTCTCCGACAGCGAGTATGCCGCTGGGCACGCCTTGGAGAGGCTCGCTGGAGTTGCCTGCGTAGAGCGCATGCCTGAGCTCCATCTTTCTGTCTCCATGCGAGCGTTTCGATCCGAGAAGGTGTCGGCCTTCGTGAAGGCATTGCTTGATCTTGATGAACAACTAGCGTGCGGACTGTTGCGCGAAGTATCTGCCCGCTATCCGATCGCCGTTACGCGGGAGCTGTCTGTCGCTCGTCGCTGGATTCGCGCGCACGCTCGCGGCACCGAGCGATTCGGCCTGGTGGCGAGTTCTGAGGCCCAGCGACTGAAGCCGCATGCTGTGGACGTTCGCGTGAAGATCAACCCCATCCACTGGTTCCTGAATGACGCTGAGGACACACGATAGAGCTTCTACCTAGAGGACGCTGCCACCCAGTACCAGATCCAAGGGCTCGAACTTGACTGGATCTGTGTCTCGTGGGATGCAGATCTCCACTATAGCGGGCGTAACTGGCAGTATCGATCGTTCAAGGCATGGAGCTGGCAGCAGATTCGTGGCCCGGAGCGGCGGCAGTATCTCCTCAATGCGTATCGAGTCCTTCTCACACGGGCGCGGCAGGGGATGGTCATCTTTGTGCCGCAAGGCGAACCAACGGACCCGACTCGGCTGCCGGAGTACTACGACTCCACGTATGAGTACCTTCGTAAGGTGGGTATCCCGACGCTGGATGGCTAGAGGCAGCCAGAGTACTCAGGGCAGCTCCGGCTCCTTCGGCCTGACCATCACCGACTTCTCTCTCTCGACCAAGGCCAAGCCAGGTTTCCCGCCGCGGGGCTTGCGCACGTACTTCTTGCGCGTGACCACCACGGGCACCTTGCCGGCGGTGCGGGCCTGCGAGTAGAACGCGGCCCAGGCGGCGACTTCCTCGATGGTCTGCTTGGACGGCTCGTTCTTGCCCTTGCCGCGCCGCAGCACGACGTGCGAGCCGCTCACCCCGCCGCCGACGTGGAACCAGTAGTCCTCGGGCCGCGCCAGGTGGTGCGTCAGGTAGTCGTTGCCCTCGCTGGTGCGCCCGATGAGCACGTCCCAGCCCTCCGCGGTCTTCAGCCGCCGCGGCTGCAGCTTCGCCGAGGGCGCGCGCTCCTCGCCGGCCGCCACCGCCGCGGGCCGGGGCTCCGCGCTCCGCCCACCGCCACGCCCGCCGCCCGCCGCGCCACCCCGCGCTGCCCCCGATGCAGGCCGCGCCGGCTCGGGCGCGCCGATGCTCT
>JAXDBZ010000208.1:0-9992 GCA_034678345.1 Candidatus Eiseniibacteriota bacterium | reverse complement strand
CCTGGCGGGGGACGGCGCGCGGCGGGCCGCGTGGGGCGCCGCGGCGCGGCGGCGGTGGGAGGAGCGGTTCACGGCCGAGCACATGGTGCGCGACACCGAGGCGCTGTACCGCGCGATCCTCGCGCGGGCGCGCTGAGAGGAGGACGATGCCGATGCTGTACCTGGTCACGGGCGGTGCCGGATTCATCGGCTCGAACACCGTCGGGCGCCTGCTGGAGCTCGGCGAGCGCGTGCGCGTCCTCGACAACTTCGCCACCGGCAAGCGGCACTACCTGTTCCCCATCCAGGACCGCATCGAGCTGATCGAGGGCGACATCCGCTACCTGAACGTGGTCCAGGAGGCGACGAAGGGCGTGGACTACGTCATCCACATGGCGGCGCTGCCGTCGGTGCCGCGCTCCATCCGCACCCCCATCGAGAGCAACGACGTCAACGTCAGCGGCACGCTCAACGTGCTGATCGCCGCCCGCGACCTGGGGGTGAAGCGCGTCGTCTACGGCGCCTCGTCGTCCGCCTACGGCGACAGCGAGGTGCTGCCCAAGTCCGAGGACATGGCGGCGCTGCCGCTGTCGCCCTACGCGGTGAACAAGTTCGCCGGCGAGCTGTACTGCCGGGTGTTCCACCAGGTCTACGGCCTCGAGGCCGTCTCGCTGCGCTACTTCAACGTCTTCGGCCCGCGCCAGGACCCGATGTCGCAGTACTCGGCGGTGATCCCCAAGTTCATCGGCGCGGCGCTGGCCGGGCGCCCGCCGGTCATCTTCGGCGACGGCGAGCAGTCGCGCGACTTCACCTTCGTCGAGAACGTGGTCGAGGCGAACCTGCTGGCCTGCACGGCGGCCGCGGCGCCGGGCGAGACCATCAACATCGCCTGCGGCACGCGGGTGACCCTGAACGAGCTGGCCGCGCTCATCGGCCGCATCGTCGGCACGGAGGTGAAGCCCACCTACCAGCCGCGGCGCAGCGGGGACGTGCGCCACTCGCTCGCCGACATCCGCAAGGGCGAGCGCATCCTCGGCTACCGGCCCCGGGTCGGCCTCGAGGAGGGGCTGCGCCGCACGGTGGACTGGCTGCGCGAGCAGTCGGCCTGACCGGGCCGGGCCGCGCTAGGGGGACCGCCATGTGCGTCATGCCCGAGGACGAGATCGTCCGGCGCGCGCGCGAGCGGGGGCTGACGCTCGACCACGCCCGTGCCGCGGCGCTGCGCGGACCGTTCGAGAGCCTGCTCGGGCGTCTCGCCCTTCTGGCGGAGACGCTGCCGCCCGACGCGGCGCCGCCGCCGCCGGGACCGCCGCGGGAGGAGCGTTGAGCCACGCGGACCTCGCGTTCCTGTCCGCGGCCGAGCTGGGCCACCGCATGGCGCGGCGGGAGCTGTCGCCGGTGGAGGTCGCGCGCGCGCAGCTCGACCGCATCGCCGTCGCCGGCGCGCGACTGAACGCGTTCCTCCTCGTCACGACGGGGCGCGCCCTCGCGGAGGCGCGCGCCTCCGAGCGCGAGATCGCCGCCGGCCGCGCGCGCGGACCGCTGCACGGCGTGCCGCTGGCGCTCAAGGACCTCTTCGACGTCGCGGGTCTGCCGACCACGGCCGGCGCGCGGATCCTGGCGGCGAACGTGGCGGAGCGCGACGCCGGCGTGGTCGAGCGGCTGCGGGGAGCCGGGCTGGTGCTCGTCGGCAAGACGCACCTGCACGAGTTCGCCTTCGGCACCACCTCGGACAACCCGCACCACGGTCCCTGCCGCAACCCCTGGGACCCGGGGCGCAGCCCGGGAGGCTCGAGCGGCGGCAACGGCGCGGCGCTCGCGGCGGGGCTGTGCGCCGCCGCGCTGGGCACCGACACCGGCGGCTCCATCCGCATCCCGGCCGCGGCCTGCGGCGTCGCGGGGCTCAAGCCGACGCTCGGGCGGGTGAGCCGGCGCGGCGTGGTGCCGCTGTCCTGGTCGCTCGACACGGTCGGGCCGATGGCGCGCACCGTCGAGGACGTGGCGCTGCTCATGGACGCGATCGCCGGGCCCGACCCGGAGGACGAAGCGTGCGTGGCGCGGCCGGCCGAGTCGTTCGCCCGCGAGCTGGAAGCCGGCGTGTCGGGCCTGGCCCTGGGCGTGCCCGGCGAGTGGTTCTTCGCGGGCGTCGAGCCCGGCATCGTCGCGGCGGTGGAGGCGGCGCTGGCGGCGCTCGAGCGCGAGGGCGCGCGCCGCGTCGGCGTCGCCACCCCCGGCATGGCCGAGGCGCACACCGCGCACCACGCCATCCTCGCCGTGGAGGCGGCCGCGTTCCACGGCCGCTGGCTGCGCGAGCGGCCGGACGACTACGGCGACGACGTGCGGCGCGGGCTGGAGCTGGGCTCGCTCGTCCCGGCGGTGGACTACGTGAACGCCCGGCGCATGCAGACCGTGGCGCAGCGCACCTTCGCGGCGGCGCTGGCGCGGGCCGACGTGCTGGTCACCCCGGCGCTGCCGGTGGCGCCGCTGCGCGTGGGCGAGCCGATGTCGCGCGAGCCGGAGGTGGCCTGGAACCGGCTGCTCACGCCGTTCAACCTGGCGGGGCTGCCGGCGATGTCGGTACCCTGCGGCTTCGACGCGGCCGGGCTGCCGGTGGGCCTGCAGGTCGTGGGGGCGCCGTTCGCCGAAGCGCGGGTGCTGCGCGTGGCGCGGGCGGTCGAGCGGGCGGTGTCGTGGGGCACGCGGCGGCCGCCACCGTGATCCGATCGAGGGAGGACGGCCGATGCACGATTGGGTGAGGGAGTTCCCGGGCGCGGTGACGGTCTGCGACCGCGACGGGGTCATCCTCGAGATGAACGAGCGGTCGGTCGGGGTCTTCGCCGCCGACGGCGGCCGTGCGCTCGTCGGCACGAACGTGCTGGGCTGCCACCCGGAGCCCGCGCGCACGAAGCTGAAGAACATGCTGGCGGCGGGCGAGACGAACGTCTATACCATCGAGAAGGACGGGGTGAAGAAGCTCATCTACCAGGCGCCCTGGTACCGGGACGGCGCGTACGCGGGCTTCGTCGAGCTGTCGCTCGTCGTGCCCTTCACGCTGCCCCACTTCGTCCGCGGCGCGTAGGAGGGAAGTCATGGGTGAGGGAACGAAGATCGAGTGTGGCGCGAGCATCGCGGGGCCGCTGTGGGCCGCGGGCTGGCTGTTCACGTGGGGGCTGCTGCACCTCGCGTGGCCGAAGATCCTCTTCGCCATCGTGATCTGGCCGTACTACCTGGGCGCCTCGCTCAAGCTGCCCGGCTGAGATCCCGGGACGCGCGACCGCCCGGCGGGGAGACCCACCGGGCGGTCGCGTGCATGGGTGCCGCTCAGAGCTCCGCTGCTGCCACCCGCCCCGGGTACGCGACCAGCGCGGCGGCCAGGCACTTCATCGCCCGTTCGAGCACCGGCACCTCGAGCACGTAGGCGATGCGCACCTCGTCGCGCCCCAGTCCCGGCGTGGCGTAGAAGCCGTCGGCCGGCGCCACCATCACCGTCTCGCCCTCCAGCGCGAAGTCCTTGAGCAGCCACTCGGCGAAGGCGCTGGCGTCGTCCACCGGCAGCCGCGCGCAGATGTAGAAGGCACCCTCCGGCTTGCGCGCCAGCACGCCGGGCATGGCGGCCAGCGCGGCGTGGACCATGTCGCGGCGCTTCTGGTACTCGGCATTCACGCCGGCGAGGTACGAGGCCGGCACCTCGGTGAGCGCGGTGCAGGCGTACTGCTCGACCGAGGGCGGGCAGAGCCGCGCCTGGCCGAAGCGCAGGATCGCCGCCATGAACTCCGGGTCGCGGCTGACGATGTTGCCGATGCGGGCGCCGCACAGCGAGTAGCGCTTCGAGACCGAGTCCACCACCACGACCTGCTTCTCCACGCCCGGCAGGGTGAGCGCCGAGCGGTGCTTCCGGCCGTCGTAGACGAACTCGCGGTAGACCTCGTCGGCGATGAGCCGCAGGCCGCGCTCGCGGCAGATGGCGGCCAGCAGGTCGATCTCGGCGTCGGTGTACACCGTGCCGGTCGGGTTGTTGGGCGAGCAGATGAGGATGGCCCGGGTGCGCGGCCCGATCCTCGCCTCGATGGCGGCGCGGTCCGGCAGGTGGTAGCCGTCCTCGGCTCGCGTGGTGACCGGCACGAGCCGCACGCCGATCATCGTGGCGAAGCCGTTGTAGTTCGTGTAGAAGGGCTCGAAGACGATGGCCTCGTCGCCGGGGTCGCACAGCGTGCCCAGCGTGAACAGGAGGGCCTCGCTGCCGGCGGTGGTGACGAAGATCTCCTCGCTCGTCAGCGGGACGCCGATGCCGGCGTAGTAGGTCCGCAGGGCGGCGACGAACTCGGGCAGCCCCTGCGACGGCCCGTAGGCGACGTAGGGCTCCGGATAGCCGCGCAGCCGGTCGAGGATGGCCTGCGGCGTCGGGATGTCCGGCTGGCCGATGTTGAGCGGGTGGACGGTCTTCCCGGCCCTGCGGGCCGCCACGGCGAACGGCGCCAGCCGCCGGATGGGCGAAGCCGGCATGGCCTGGGCGCGCTGCGAGAGGGGTGCGGCACTCGGCATCGTGTCCTCCTGGGAGCGGCCCGAGCGGCGTCACCCGGGCGCGAGCGCGAAAGAGTCTAGCGCATCGGGTGCGCGCGCGGTACTCTGCGCTCCCGTTTCGCGGCGAGACGCCGCGCGGACACCCGCAGCCCGGAGGGGGAGAAGTGCAACGAGAGATCCGCACCTGGACCACGAAGGACGCCGCCGCGCTCTACAACGTGCCCGGCTGGTCGAGCGGCTACTTCCGCATCAACGACGCCGGCCACGTCGAGGTGACGCCGACGGGCCCCGAAGGTCCCGGCGTGGACCTCTACGAGCTGACGCTCGACCTCGAGCGGCGCGGCCTCGGCATGCCCATCCTGATGCGCTTCTCCGACATCCTCCACAGCCGGGTGCGGGCGCTGTTCGGCTGCTTCGACAACGCCATCCGCGAGTACGGCTTCCGCGGCCGCTACCGCGGCGTCTATCCCATCAAGGTGAACCAGCAGCACCAGGTGGTCGAGGAGCTGGTGCGCTTCGGCGCGCCGTTCGGCCTGGGGCTCGAGGCCGGCTCGAAGCCCGAGCTGCTCGCCGGCCTGGCGCTGCTCGACAGCCCGGACTCCCTGCTCGTGCTCAACGGCTACAAGGATGCCGAGTACATGGAGACGGCGCTGCTCTCGCAGAAGCTGGGGCGCTACCCCATCATCGTCATCGACCGCTTCCGCGAGCTGGACCTGCTGCTGCAGGTGTCGCGCCGCCTCGGCGTCCGTCCGCACATCGGCGTGCGCGGCAAGCTCACCACCAAGGGCGCCGGCAAGTGGATGGAGTCCACCGGCGACCGCTCGAAGTTCGGCCTCACCGCCACCGAGATCGTACTGCTGCTCGACAAGCTGCGCGACGAGAAGATGCTCGACTGCCTCGAGCTGCTGCACTTCCACATCGGCTCGCAGATCTCGGCGGTGCGCGCCATCAAGGACGCCATGCAGGAGGCCACCCGCATCTACGTCGAGCTGGCGCGAGCCGGCGCCGGGCTGAAGTTCCTCGACGTCGGCGGCGGCCTGGGCGTGGACTACGACGGCTCCTCGACGAACTGGCCCTCGTCCACGAACTACACGATGCAGGAGTATGCCAACGACGTGGTGGCGGCCGTGCTCGAGGCCTGCGAGGCGGCGAAGGTCGCGCACCCCGACATCATCACCGAGTCGGGCCGCGCGCTGGTGGCGCACCACTCGGTGCTGGTCTTCAACATCCTCGACGTGAACGAGGTGCTGGCCGGCCACTCACCGCCCGACGTGGGCAAGGACGAGCCGCAGGTCATCCGGCAGCTGGTCGAGACCTGGCGCGGCATCTCGCGCAAGAACTTCCAGGAGGCCTACCACGACGCGCTGCAGCTCAAGGAGGAGGCGACCAACCTCTTCAACGTCGGGCTGCTCGACCTGCGCGCGCGCGCCCGCGTCGAGCAGCTGTTCTGGGGCTGCTGCGAGGCCATCCTCAAGATCATCCGCGAGCTCGAATACGTGCCCGACGACCTCGAGGGCCTGGAGAAGGGGCTGGCCGACACCTACTACGGCAACTTCTCCGTGTTCCAGTCGGTGCCCGACCACTGGGCGGTCAAGCAGCTGTTCCCCATCATGCCGCTGCACCGGCTCAACGAGCGCCCGACCCGGCGCGCCGTGGTCGCGGACCTGACCTGCGACTCCGACGGTAAGATGGACCAGTTCATCGAGTTGCGGGACGTCAAGAGCTCGCTCGAGCTGCACGCGTTCGACGGCAAGCCTTACCACGTCGGCGTCTTCCTGGTGGGCGCCTACCAGGAGATCCTCGGCGATCTGCACAACCTGTTCGGCGACACGAACGCGGTGCACATCGCGCTGGGCGAGGTCGGCTACCGCATCGACCACGTGGTCGAGGGCGACTCGGTCACCGAGGTGCTCGGCTACGTCCAGTACCAGAAGCAGCAGCTCATGCAGCGCATGCGCCAGTCGAACGAGGAGGCGCTGCGCCGCGGGCTGCTGACCTTCGAGGAGTCGGCGCTGCTCATGCGGCGCTACGACGAGGGCCTCTCGGGCTACACCTACCTCGAGGAGGCCGAGCCGGAACCGCGCGCGGCGAACGGAACGACCGAGGCGGCGCCGCCGCGACGGCGGCGCAAGCGGACCACGACGGAGCAGGAGAGCTTCCTGCCCGGCGGAGAGTCCTGACGCGGAGCGGCGGGCGCGCGGAACGGATCGCGCGCCCCCGAGCCGCTCGCTCCTTGCGACCTCGTTGGAGGCGCCCGGCTATCCCCGTGGCCGGCAAGCGACTCGCGGTTCCCGATTGACTCCCGCCCCGCGCGGCGGTGTCATCACCGGTTGCGCACCGTCATGCGGGGTTCCCGTCGGCTTCGAAGCCGGATCCGCCGCGGTGCCGAACGGGGAGGGCGCCCATGGAGAACCTCCGCGGCTGGCTCATGGTTCTCGTCCTGTTCCTCAACGTGACGTCGCCCGTGGCGGGCGTGGTCCTGGGCATGGTGTACGTCCATGGCTGGGTGGCCGGTCACCATGGCTTCCTGCTGCAGGACTTCGTCCTCGTGACGCTGCTCGCCCTCGCCGGGGGCCAGATCGTGGCGCCGGTCCTGCTGACCGTGGTCTTCCTGGCAGTCTCGCTCGTCCTGCTCGTGGTGGCTGCGGCCCTGGCCGTGGTGTTCGTTCCCCTGCTCGTCGCGGTCAGGGTGCTGTCTCTGGCGGGTTCGTTGGCGCTGGATCTTGCCGTGACCGTCTCCGGCATGATGAACTTCCCGCGCTGCCTCTACTGTGGGCGCTACCACGAACACGCCATGGTCTGGGCCCCGCCGCACCGGTGGAGGCACGGCGGCGGAGACGCGGCTGGGGCCTAACTGTTTGGGCTGCTGATGGATGCGGGCTTGTTGTCCGCCGCTATCGCACCACGCACGCCCTGGCGGTGAGCGAGCGCTCGCCCTGCGAGAGCCGCAGCAGGTAGATCCCCGGCGCCAGCCGGGTGCCATCGTCGAGGCGGAGCTGGTGGCTCCCCGCGGGCAGCCCGGCCAGCGAGCGTGACAGCATCCGCCGCCCGCTCACGTCCACGACCTCGAGCCTGCCGCCCGCCGCGGTGGGCAGCGTGAACGCCACCACGAGGCCCTCCCGTGCGGGGTTGGGACGCGCGCCGGCCAGCGCCAGCGCGAGGCCGCTCGGCACGTCCACCCAGGTCTCGCCGAACAGCTCCTCGGCGCCGTCCACGTCCACGCCGAGGCGGTAGCCGTAGCGCGCGCCGGCCTGGACGTCGCGGTCCTCGAGCGTGAGCCGGCCGGTGCCGTCGGGATAGACCGTGCCGAGCGCCGACCACGCGGCGCCGGCGTTGCGGTACACGGTCGCCGACGTCACGTCGGTCGCGTACCAGGTCACGGTGACGAGGCCGGGCTCGGCCTGGGCGTCCTCGAGCGCGACCGCGACGGCGACCAGGCCGTCGGGGCCGCAGAACTCGCCGCCGCCGATGTCGGGCGCGGTGCCGCCGTAGCAGTCGTCCACGCCGGGCACGGCGGTGCCCGCGTCGGCGGCGGGGCTCGCGGCCTGCAGGGTGAAGTCGCCGGTGGCGGGCGAGACGAAGAGCGGGTCGCCCGCGGCGCCGCACGCCTCGAAGCCGATGCCGGAGCGCACGGCGGCGAGGTTCGCGTAGCGGACGCTCTTCCACTGGAACAGCGTCGAGCTGCCGGTGGCGTACAGCAGGTCGCCGTCGAAGTCGTTGCCGGTCTGCGACTCGCCCGTCTCGTCGTTCACGCAGGGCAGGCCGTTGCCGGTGAGGATGTTGTCGCGGAAGTGCACGTTCGAATAGGCGCCGCTCGGCCAGACGGCGGCGGTGTAGGTCGCGCCCGACCAGGTGGTGTTGTGGCAGATCCAGGTGTGGCCGGTGCTCGACAGCGAGAACTTGAAGGCGCTGCGCCGGTAGTCGGTGATGGTGTTGTAGAGGATGTACTCGGGCCCCTGGGTGATGGGCGCCACCGAGATGCCGCTGTAGTTGCCGTCGAAGACGTTGTCCCAGAGGCGCAGATTGATGCCCGAGATGGTGTCGGTCTCGATGGCGTCGTCGCCGCAGCCGGTCACCACGTTGCCGGCGAAGTCGGCGTCGGCGGCGATGTTCTCGTCGGTCTGACCGTTGTTGGCGTCGAGGCCGTCGAACCAGCCCTCGACCGTGTTGGCGCGGATGACGTTGCCGCGCCCGCCGCGGTTTGAGATGGCGGTGATCTCCTCCTCGTGGCTCTTGCAGGCGTCCCACGGCCAGCCGCCGACGCGGGGGTCGTGCACGCGATTGCGCTCGATCAGGCAGTCGGCGGCGCCGACGCGCAGCCAGATGCCGCGCCCGGCGCAGGTGTGCACGTCGTTGCCCTCGATCCAGCAGTCGCTGGCGGCGCGCACGTGGATGCCGCAGGCGGCGGCGGTGGTGCCGTAGTGGCGCACCTCGAGGCCGCTCACGTGCCAGTGCGGGGCCTCGACGAAGACGCCGTTGTCGTAGCGCGCGACGTGCATCGTGTGGTTCGCCGGCGACGAGCCGTCCTCGAGCCGCACGTGGAGCCGGCCGTCGGCGACCGTCCAGCCCTGCGCGATGCCGTGCGCGCTCGCCTGCAGCTCGGCGAGGCTGGCGTGCCGGTAGAGCCGCTGCGTACTGTCGGCGGCGACGAGGCGCGTCGTGCCAGCGTAGGAGATGCTGTAGACGCCGCCGTCATCGTCCCGCCAGCCGGCCGCGTGCAGCAGGGCGGGGTCGGAGCCGTCGAGGACGACGCCGGGACCGTCGGCGACGACGCGGATGCGCGCCGCGGCGGTGCCGGCGCGCGTGCCGTGCAGCGTCTGGTAGTAGATGCCGGGGCGCACGCGGATCTCGTCGCCGGCGTTCGCGCGATCGGCCGCGACCTGCAGCGTCGCCAGCGGCGCCGCCGACGTGCCGGCGTTGGCGTCGGAGCCGTTCGTCGCCACCCAGAGCACCGCGTTCGGTGCGTCTGCCTGCGGCTCGCGGCGCGTGCGGACCGAGCCGCTCGCCACGGCGCCGCCGTCCGGGTCCTCGACGACCGCCCGTACCTCGATGAGCCGGTCGTCCGGCACCCACAGCACGCTGCCGGCCCAGCGGCTGTTCGTGATGCGGGTCATGTCCACTCCGCGCCGCCAGGTGGTCTCGCCGTCGAGGCGCCACTCGAGGTGGGCGACGGCGTCCGCGTCGGCATCACCCGTGTACGGCAGGCGCACGCCGATGGAGTTGAAGGTGGGATAGGTCTCCAGCGTCCCCGCCGCGGATGCGTTCTGGGCGGAGGCGGAGTCGGGCGCGGCGGCGAGGCCGAACGCCAATACGGACACGAGGATGAGCGCGCGAGCGATGCGGGGCATGGTGAGGGCTCCTCCGTCCTGGAGTTATCGGCGGGGGCCAGCGTGAACCTAACACGCACGTGCGCCGGAAGCGGACGCGGGCCCGGGGCGCCCACACCCCCCAGCCCCCCCGCGGGTCCCCCCCCGGGCGCCGCGCCGGCCCCC
>JAXDBZ010000207.1:0-7854 GCA_034678345.1 Candidatus Eiseniibacteriota bacterium | reverse complement strand
GCTGGCGTGCCCGTGGTGCACGAGCAGTTCGCCGGTGCGCACCGCGTGACCGTCGGTGCGGGCGAACACCGGGCGACCGTCCTCGAAGAACACGTCCACGGTCTCGGTCGCCGTGCGCGAGGGCGTCCGCGCCAGCTCGAGCCGCCCGGTGGCCTGGGCGAGCTGGAGCAGCTGCAGCAACTCGGCCGGCTGGAACCGCGCCAGGTCGCCCTCGAGCGCCGCGCTCACCGCGGCCCCCAGCGCACGTCGCCCACCACCCGGCCCCGCGCCTCGGCCTCCCCCTTCATCACCCGCAGGTTGTACCAGCCGAGCGCCAGCACCTGGACGACGGCGGCGACGAAGAGCACGCCGATGGCGGTGGTGGTGAGGGGGGCGAGCCGCGTCAGCCACGGCACGTTCGCGGCGTGCAGCAGGACGAGGAACGACACCAGCCCCACCATGAGCACGCCGCTCAGGCGCCCGAACAGCGTCGGGCGGATGGTCACCGGCCCGACGAACAGATACAGGCCCGCGCCCCCGAAGACCAGCAGGGCGTAGCGGAGCAGCGCCGCGGCGAGCACCCAGGTGGGGATCAGACCCGCCTGCCTCAGGCCGAGGAAGACCATCACGTTGAAGGCGATGTCCACGATGGGATCGAGCATCGTGCCGAGGCGGGTGACCTGCTGCCAGCGTCGCGCCAGCCAGCCGTCCGCCACGTCGGACAGCTCGGCAATCACGTAGACGGCCAGGGCCCAGGCGGCGTGGCCCGCCAGCAGGAACAGGACGATGGCCGGGGCCAGCGCGATGCGCACCAGCGTGAGCGCGGTCGGCAGGTTCAGGGCGGAGAGCCGGTAGCCGTCGCGGTCGCGCAGCAGATCCACGTGGAGCGAGACCAGCCCGAACACCGGAGCCATCGTCAGCGTGGTGAGGAGGAAGAGGTCGAGCGCCAGCCGGCGGTCGTCCAGCGCGGCGAGGACCGCCGCGGCGACGAAGACGAGGGCGAAGAAGACAAGGCCGAGGCTCCAGGTCGAGCGTGCCGCGCCCGGGTTGGCCACGATGCTCTCGCGGGCCCGCGCCAGGCTGCGGCGCACGTAGCGGACGATGGCGCGCGGGGCGAAGCGCTCCTGGCGCAGCTCCTGCAGGTATTCCTCGATGAACACCGGGCCTCCGCGGGGTCACGGCGCTGGTCGAGCGGCTGGCGTCGGGGTCAGGATACGCGCCGGGCCGACGGGGCGGCAAACCGGGAAGCGGGCCGGCTCGTGCCCGCCGCGACGAGCGTGTATCGTATGTCCACCCTTCGTTTCACGGGGAGCGCAGCACCCGCGGGATGGGAGGATCGATCTTGAGCCGTCACGCCCGGACAGGGAGGGTCGTGGTCCTCGCCCTGATCGTCGCGATCGGGGTTGCCGTCGGGACCGGATGGCGGCACCGGAGGTCGCGTCCCGCGGGTCCCGCTCCTCCTCCGGTCGCGACCGCGAGCGATCCCGCGAGGATGGATCCCTTCCAAGCGTACGACACGGCCGTCGCGCTCGCACGCTCGGGTCAGGACCTGGCCAGCGTTCCCTGGTTCCGGCGCGCGCTCGCCGACGCTCCCGACCAGTACTGGGAGGCCCACCACGACTACGCCACCGCGCTCTACAACGCGGCCTTCCGGGTGCGGCGGCGCCACGGCCTGGAGGTGCCGGAGACGCGCTCCGCCTGGGAGCGCGCGGCCTGCATGCGCACGGGGCTGGAGGAGTTCGCCGCGAGCGAGAGCCTGTGCCGCGAGCCGGCCGATCTCGCCGCGTTGCGCGACCGCCGCGCCCGGGTGCTGCACGTGTGGGGACTGCGCTGGGACGCGCTGGCCGAACTGCGCCGGGCGCGGCTGGCGGACCCGTCGGATCGCGCGATGGCCGTCGACCAGTACCTCGAGCTCCTGCATCATCCCGAACGGGGCGCGCCGCCGCCGGGAGGCACGGCGTCCCGGCACGCGCGCCGGGACCCGGCCATCGGGAAGGACCCACCTTGAGCCGTCCCATCCAGGCCGGAGCCGGCGCGGCGTTCGCGCTGCTGTCCGCGCTGCTGTCCGCGCTGCTCGCCGCCGGCTGCGCCGGCGACGACGCCGGCCGCGCTGCGCGCGTCTTCGATCCCGATTCCGTCCCCGAGGCCTTCGCCCGGTCCACCGCCGCCCTCATGTGGCCCGGTGCCACGCGCGCCTGGCAGGTCACCCCGGAGGGCGATCTCTACGCCGGCGAGTGGCAGGTGAGCTTCCTGCCCGCCAGCGGTCCCGCGGGGGCCGATGCCACGGCGCCGGCGATCGACGCGGGCTCGCCGCAGACGATCGCCTTCGAGGAGCGCTGGCTTCCCGTCGCCCACTGGAGGCGCGTCAGCGGCGACGTGCGCTGGGACTTCGAGGCCGTCGCCCTGCCGGGCCCCGCGGCCTCGGACACCGGGCTGGTGGCCTCGGTGCGGGTGACGGCCACGAACACCGGGACGGTGCCGCGAAGGGCGAGCCTCACCGCCCACCTCGGACCGCCGCGCGCACCGGTCTTCGTGGCCTTCGACGCGCCCGAGCCGCCGCGTGCGGCGCTGCGGTGGAGCGCGGCCGTCTCGCCCGGCACCGTGGCCGGTTGGATCGCGGAGCGGGGCCGCCCCGCGCCGTCGGGGCCGGACGCAGCGTGGAACTGGACGATGGCTCCGGGCTCGACGCGCAGCCTGCGCCTGGTGCTGCCGGCGTACGCCGCCACCGCGCGCGCCCTGTCCGCCTGGGCCCGCGCGCCGCACGACCAGCGTGCCGCCGAGGCGCGCGGTTTCTGGCGGCGCGAGGCCGGCCGTGGCGCGCGTTTCCGCCTCGGCGATCCGGAGGTGGAGGCCGCGCTGGACGCGGCGCGGATCACCCTGCTCGCCCTGCGCGAGCGGCGCGGCCAGGCGTGGGTGCCGATCGGCAACCCCTTCCAGTACCGGGACGTGTGGCTGCGCGACGGCGCCCGCGCCATCCGCGCGCTGGCGGTGCTCGGCTACACGGAGGAGGCGCGAGGCTGCTGCGCGGGCTTCGAAGGCCTGCAGTGGCCGCAGGGTGCGTTCCTCAGCCAGCGCGGCCAGCTCGACGGCACCGGCCAGGCGCTGTGGGCGTTCGAGCAGGCCCTGCTGCGGCCCGCTCCGGACGACTCGGTCGCGCGCTTCGCGGCGGCGGCGGAGCGGGCGTGGCGGTGGATCGAGTGGCAGCGAGGGCTGGGGCGCCAGGCGGGCTGGGAGTTCGGCACGCTGTTGCCCTATGGCGACCCGCGCGACGCGGAACTGGTAAGAGCGCAGCTTGTGGGCAACGACGCCTGGACGCTCGCCGGCTACCGCGCCACCGCCCGGCTGCTGGCCGCGGCCGGGCGCGGGGCCGACGCCGAGGCGGTGGAGCGTTCGCGCGCCGAGTATCTCGGGGACTTCATGCGTGCGCTGGACAGCGCCCCCGCGCGGGGCGGCGTCGGGAGCCACGACATCCCGCCGTCCTGGCAGGGCATCGGGCGCGACTGGGGCAACCTCGCCGTCGTACAACCGTGCGGCGTGCTGCCATCCGACGACCCGCGGGCGGCACGGCTGGCCAGCCGTGTCTGGAACGCGGCCGGTGGTGCTGGACTCGCGAGCTACGGTCCGACCGACACGGCGCAGAGCTATGTCGGCGCCGACCTCGGCACCTGGGCGCTGCTGGCCGGGGAGCGGGCGGCGGCAGACAGCGTGCTGGAGGCCCTGCTCCACTGGCGCACGGCGAGCGGTGGCGGCGCCGAGTTGTTCTCGCGCGCGAGTCGCGACTTCGGCGCGAACCTGCCGCCGCACGGGACGAGCGCGGCGGCACTGGCCAGCCTGCTGCGCGACGCACTCCTCTTCGACGAGGGCGACACGCTGCGGCTGACGCTCGGCGCTCGCGAGCGCTGGTGGAACGGATCCCGCGTCGAGCGCGCGCCGACTCGCTGGGGCCTGCTCGACCTGGCGTTCCGCCGCGATGGCGACACCGCCGAGTGGCGCTGGAGCGGCGTGCCGGTCTGGGCGGAGCTCACGCTGCCGCCGGGACGACGGCTCGCCGCGCCTCCTCCCGCGCCGCTCCGGCAGGGACGCACCGCCGCGGCCGTCCTGGCGCCCCCCGGCACGCGCCGGGCCGAGGTGAAGCTGGCCGCGGAGGCAAGATGAGCCGCAGGCGCCGGACCAACCGGGACCCGGGCCGCGGCGTCGCCCGCCGGAGTGACGCGGCGCCGTCGCATCGGCGCTCGCGCCGCCTGCTCGCTTGGGGCGTGCCGGTGCTACTCGTGGCCGGTGCGCTGCTCTGGGCGCCGGCCCGGCGGGCGATCACCCGGCGGCCGCCGCCGGTCAGCCCGGCCGAAGCCGACCCCCTGGTCGGCATGAGCACGGAAGAAGCCCTGTGGACCGCACTCGAGCTGAACCGGGCAGGGCGAGACGCTGCGAGCCTGCCCTACTTCCGCCGCGCGCTCCACGACGACGCCGTCACGGATTGGCAGGTGCACTACAACTACGGCACGGCGCTGTACAACGCGACCCTGCAGATCGAGCTCCGCAATGGTGTCCCGACGTACGTGGTGCGATCGAGCTGGGAACGGATCGCGCTCGTGCGCGAGGCCGTCCGGCAGCTCTCGCTGGCGGAGGGCAGGACGCACACGGCGCGGGAGCGTGCCACGGCACGCGCGGCCTACGCGCAGATGGTGTGGCTGTGGGGGATGCCCTGGGATGCGTTCGTCGCCTACCGCCAGGCGTACTCGGCCGACCCCGCGAACCAGGACCTCGCGGTGCGGGGCGACGGCCTCATGGACCTGATCCGCGCCCCCGCGCCCCGCGGCTCGACCGGACCCCGCTGACCCATTCCCAACAGTCACCTGACAGACGGGGCCGGGGCATACGCCCCGGCCCCGACATGACAGGATCGCGGCCTATCGCTGGTCGCTGACCGTCGCCCGCTCGCGGGCCACCGCCTGCGCCGCGGCCAGCCGCGCGATCGGCACGCGGAACGGCGAGCACGAGACGTAGTTCAGGTTCGCCCCGTGGCAGAACTCCACGCTCTGCGGGTCGCCGCCGTGCTCGCCGCAGATGCCCACCTTGAGGTTCTCGCGGGTGCTGCGCCCACGCTCGACCGCCCACTTCACCAGCCCGCCGACGCCCTCGCCGTCGATGTGCACGAACGGATCGCCCGGCAGGATCTTCTTGTCCACGTACTCCGGCAGGAACTTGCCGGCATCGTCGCGCGAGAAGCCGAAGGTGAGCTGGGTGAGGTCGTTGGTGCCGAAGGAGAAGAACTGCGCCTCCTCGGCGACGCGGTCGGCGGTGACCGCCGCGCGCGGCACCTCGATCATGGTGCCCACCAGGTACTCGACGCGCACGCCGCGCTTCGCCATGACCTCCTCGGCCGCCCGGCGCACGATCGCCGCCTGGTCCTTCAGCTCGTTCACGTGGCCGACCAGCGGGATCATGATCTCGGGCACGGCCTTCCGGCCCTTCGCCGCCACGTCGCACGCCGCCTCGAAGATCGCGCGGGCCTGCATCCCGGTGACCTCGGGGTAGGTGATGCCGAGACGGCAGCCGCGGTGGCCGAGCATCGGGTTGAACTCGTGCAGCTCCTCGACCCGGTGCAGCATGGCCGGCAGCTCCTTCTTCAGCGCCGCCACGGTCACCCGGTACCGCTTCGCCATCTCCTTCTTCTGCGCCGCCGTCGCCCGCGGCAGCCGCACCAGGTCCACCATGAGCTCCTCGCGCTTGGGCAGGAACTCGTGCAGCGGCGGATCGAGGGTGCGGATGGTCACCGGGTAGCCGTCCATCGCCTCGAACAGGCCGCGGAAGTCGGAGCGCTGCAGCGGCAGCAGCTTCGCCAGCGCCTGCCGGTAGAGCCTCTCGGGACCGGCCAGCTTCGCCTTGAGCGCCGCGACCTCCGGCTTGAGCCGCTTCGCCGTGGCGCGGTCGGCCCCCTCGAGCTCGGCCTCGAGCGCGCGCAGCTTCTCGCGCAGCCGCTTGGCCTCCGGCGCGTTCATGATCATCTGCACCACCCAGGGCAACCGGTCCTCGGCGAAGAACATGTGCTCGGTGCGGCACAGGCCGATGCCCTCGGCGCCGAAGGCGCGCGCCTGCTTCGCGTCGCGGGGGATGTCGGCGTTGGCGCGGACCTTGAGCCGCCGGATCCCGTCGGCCCAGCCCATGAAGACGCCGAACTCGCCGCTCACCTCGGCGGCGATGGTGCGCGCCTCGCCCAGGTACACGCGGCCGGTGGAGCCGTCGAGCGAGAGCCAGTCGCCCTCCTTCACCACCTTGCCGCCCACCGTCATCGTGCGGGACTTCTCGTCCACGCGCACGCCCGAGGCACCCGAGACGCACGGCTTGCCCATGCCGCGCGCCACGACCGCCGCGTGCGAGGTCATGCCGCCGGTCGCGGTCAGCACGCCCTGGGCCGCGTCCATGCCGTGGATGTCGTCCGGCGTCGTCTCCTTGCGCACGAGGATGACCTTCCCGCCGTCGTGCCCGCGCTCGGCCGCGGTGTCGGCGTCGAAGACCGCCCGGCCGACCGCCGCGCCCGGCGAGGCCGCCAGGCCCTGGGTGAGCAGCGGGAGCTTCTGCTTCGGATCGAGCCGCGGATGGAGCAGCTGGTCGAGCGCGGTCGGCTCGACGCGCAGCAGCGCCTCCTCGCGGGTGATGAGCCCCTCGCCCACCATGTCCACCGCGATGCGCACCGCCGCCTGCGTCGTGCGCTTGCCGGTGCGCGTCTGCAGCAGGAAGAGCCGCCCGTCCTGGATGGTGAACTCGAAGTCCTGCACGTCGCGGTAGTGCTTCTCGAGCCGCGTCGTGATCTCGCGCAGCTCGCGGAACGACGTGGGCATGAGCTGCTCGAGCGTGGGCAGGTCCTTGTTCTGCTCGTTCTTGCAGGCGTCGTTGATGGCGAACGGCGTGCGCACGCCGGCGACCACGTCCTCGCCCTGCGCGTTGGTGAGGAACTCGCCGTAGAAGTGGTCCTCGCCGGTGGCCGGGTTGCGGGTGAAGCCCACGCCGGTGGCCGAGGTCTCGCCCATGTTGCCGAAGACCATCGCCTGCACGTTCACGGCGGTGCCGATGTCGTCGGGGATGTGGTTCTGGCGGCGGTAGTAGATGGCGCGGTCGTTCATCCACGAGCGGAACACGGCGTCGCGCGCCAGCGCCAGCTGCTCGAGCGGGTCCTGCGGGAACTCGCGGCCGGTGAGCCGGCGCACCAGGGCCTTGTACTCCTTCACCAGCGCCTGCAGGTCGGCGGCGGTGAGGTCCTGGTCGGTCTTCGCCTTCCGCTTCCGCTTGAAGGCGTCCAGGTGCTCCTCGAAGTCGCCCTTCTCGAGCCCCAGCACCACCGAGCCGAACATCTGCAGGAAGCGCCGGTAGCAGTCCCAGGCGAAGCGGGGATTGCCGCTCTTCTGCGCCAGGCCCTCGACCGCGCGGTCGGACAGGCCGAGGTTGAGCACGGTGTCCATCATGCCCGGCATGGAGAACTTGGCGCCGGAGCGCACCGAGACGAGGAGCGGGTCCCCGGCGTCGCCGAGCCGGCGGCCCATGGCGGCCTCCAGCCGGTCGAGCGCGGCGCGCTGCTGCCCGGCGAAGCCCTCGGGCAGCCGGTGGTCGTGGGCGTAGTACCAGCGGCAGACGTCGGTGGTGATGGTGAAGCCGGGCGGGACGGGCACGCCGGCGTTGGTCATCTCCGCCAGGCCGGCGCCCTTGCCGCCCAGCGTGTCCTTCATCTGGCCGTCGCCCTCGGCGTGGCCGTCGCCGAAGAAGTAGACGTACTTGGCGCCCCCGGGGGCGCCCTGGGGCTCGGAGGAGCCTATGGGTGCTTCGTGATGGGTAGTCATAAGGGGGCAGGATAGCGGGGATGCCGACCGGGCACAAAGGGGC
>JAXDBZ010000206.1:0-2735 GCA_034678345.1 Candidatus Eiseniibacteriota bacterium | reverse complement strand
GGGCAGGAAGCGCCGCTCGAACTCGCGCACCAGCGCGCGCGTGTCCGCCGCGCCGGCCCGCCCCGTTACGACGATGCGACGCGACGGCGCGGACGCCAGCTCCATCGCCACCAGCATGCGCGGCATGGCCCAGGCCGCGCCCGCCAGCCGGGGGCGATAGTACCCGATGGCACGCAGCGCGCGCTCCCGCCAGTCGTCGCGCTCCAGCAGCCCGCCGAGCTGGTGCAGCACGAGCACCGCCAGCGAGGCCCCCGCGATCTCGGCGCCGTCGAAGCCCTCCTTGAGCCGCACGCGCAGGAAGGGGTCGTCGGGCGGAGCGGCGAAGAAGCCCCCCGAGCGCTCGTCCTGGAAACGCTCCGCCATCGTTCCCGTCACCGCCGCCGCGCGCTCGAGCCAGACCGGGTCCTGGGTGGCCTGGTGCAGCCCGATCAGACCGAAGGCGTAGCCGGCGTGGTCGGCGAGCTGCCCGGCACCGGCCGCCTCGCCCGCGCACCAGCGGCGCCGCAGCAGTCCCTCGCCACCCGGCGCGCGCAGCGCCGCCCAGACGAACTCCGCCGCCCGCACCGCGCGCTCGGCGAGGGTGGCGTCGCCCAACACGACCGCGCCGCGCGCCAGGGCACGGATCATGAGCCCGTTCCACGCCGTCAGCACCTTCTCGTCGCGGTGCGGACGGACGCGCCGGGCCCGCGCCTCGAGCAGGCGCGCCCGGGCCGCCGCCAGCCGGGACTCCGCCTCCGCCACCCCGAGCCCGAAGCGCTCCGCGGCCTCCTCCGCCGTGTGCGCCCGGTGCGGCACGCTGCCGCCGTCGAAGTCGCCGGCCTCCGTCACGCCGTGGGCGAAGTCGAACAGCGCCGCGTCCGCCCCGAGCGCGGCGGCGGTCTGCGCCGGCGTCCAGGCGTAGAAGCGTCCCTCCTCGCCCTCGCTGTCGGCGTCCTCGCCGCAGAAGAACGCCCCCGCGGGCGACGTGAGGTCGCGCGCGACGTAGTCGAGCACGCCGCGCGCCGTCGCGGCATAGTCCGGCCGTCCGGTGAGCGCGTGGGCGTCGAGGTAGATCCAGGCGAGCTGGGCCTGGTCGTAGAGCATCTTCTCGAAGTGCGGCACCCGCCAGGCGGCGTCGGTCGCGTAACGGTGGAAGCCGCCGCCGAGCTGGTCATGGATCCCCCCCGCCTGCATCGCGTCGAGCTGGGAGACGACGAGGTCGAGGGCGCGCCCGCGCGCGGCGGCGTCGCGCGCGCCGTGGACGAGGAGGAAGTCGAGGTTCGCGGCCGAGGGGAACTTCGGCGCGCCGCCGAAGCCGCCGGCCCGCGCATCGTGCGCGCGCTCGAGGTGCGCGAAGGCCGCCGCGGCCAGCTCCGCCACCGCCGGCGGCGACGACTCGCCCGGCGCCGCGCCCGCATCCAGCCCCTCGAGCGCCACGAGCACCCGGCCGGCGCCCTCCTCGATGCGGGCCCGCTGCTCCGCCCAGGCACGCCGCACCGCCTCGAGCACGTCGCGGAAGGCCGGCAGCCCGTGCCGCGGCTCCGGCGGGAAGTAGGTGCCGCCGTGGAAGGGCGCGAGCGCCGGCGTGAGGAACAGGTTCAGCGGCCAGCCGCCGCCGAGGCCGAGCGCCTGGGCCGCCGTCATGTAGAGCTGGTCCACGTCGGGGCGCTCCTCGCGGTCCACCTTCACCGCGACGAAGTGCCGGTTGAGCAGGGTCGCGACGGCCTCGTCCTCGAACGACTCGCGCTCCATGACGTGGCACCAGTGGCAGGTCGAGTAGCCGATGGAAAGGAACACCGGCAGATCCTCGCGGCGCGCCCGCGCGAACGCCTCCTCGCCCCACGGGTACCAGTCCACCGGGTTGCGCGCGTGCTGGAGCAGGTAGGGGCTGCGCTCGGCGGCCAGGCGGTTGCGCGGGCGCGCGGCGGACGCCCGGGCCGACGGGTCGGCGGCGGCCGGCTCGTGGTCGTCGCGCTCGGTCATGAGGTGAAGAGCATACCCGAGACGCCCAGGGCGCCTGTCAGCGGGGCGTCAGGTCTGCGGCGGGCGCGGTCGGGGGTGGCCGCCCGCCTAGGGATTCGACGCCCCAAGCTTCTTCTGGTACTCGCGTTCCAGGCGCTGCAGCTCCTTGAGCACCTGTTGGCGAGGACGACTCGGCACTTTGGCCTTCGCTGCGGTGCGCGCCGCGCTATCGTTCACCGCCTTCACCACGAAGCGGTAATGCACCCAGTGCACCATTGTGCTGTCGTTGATCACTCCAGCCTTGGAGAGGTCCAGCAGTTCGATGAGGCGATAGAAGCGCTCGGGGTGGCCTCGGATGGTGAACCAGCTGTCATCGATCGCCCATGCATCCCTGCGATTGACGATTCGACAACCTCTCAGACCAGAGTCCCAGCGGTGCCAGGTCGTGTCGAGGACTGCATCCCGAGGCAGGCGGCTCACCAGCACCGGACGAGAAGAACAGACAGGTCCCGCCTGCAAGACCGTCGCGGGCAGTACTGTCAGGGAAATCACAGCAAGAAACGCGGTCCCAAGAACCACCCAAGGTCCAGCCAGTCGCCACCATCGCGAGAGGCGCGACACGATCATGCCGTTCTCCGGGCCAGCGATACCCATCCCGCGGTTGCCCTGACCGGCTCCCCGTTTTGCGCGAACGGATAGCTTCAGTCCGCCGGGGTTGAGAGTGCCCGAGCGTACTCGCTCGGGGTCCGGCCGCCCAACGACCGATGCGGCCGCACATGGTTGTAGTCCTCCCG
>JAXDBZ010000205.1:0-3332 GCA_034678345.1 Candidatus Eiseniibacteriota bacterium | reverse complement strand
GGTGCTCGTCGGGCTTCAGAACGACGCCTTCCTCGACGAGCTGCCGGAGGCGGCCCTGCGAATCTCGGCCGCGGACGCGACCCCGCCGACGCTGCGCGCGCTGGCGGCCTTCCTCGCCGGTCGCCGGCGCGCGGCCGCTACGGCCTGAGCCGCCCGGCCTTCCTCGCGTTGCGGCGCAGCCGGTCGATCCCGAATCCCAGCGCCACCAGGGCGAACGCCGCCAGCACCACCCACCAGGGCATGCGGAACTGGCGGGCGAGGTCGGCGGCACGCTGGGCCAGGAAGGCGATGACGAAGTAGTAGGGCAGCGCCCCCAGCAGGATGGCCACCGCGTAGAGCCGGACCGGGTAGTGCCCGGCCGCCGCCACCAGCTTCAGCGGCGCGTCCGGCATCGGCGTGGCCCGGGCGACCATCAGGGTGAGGAACGAGGTAGACGGGTTCTCGCTCAGCGCCCCGGCCAGCTTCTCGCGTGAGGGCGCGAAGCGGCGCAGCCAGGGGTGCCCGGAGTCCAGGATCAGGCGCAGCAGGACGAACTGCGCCGTGCTGCCGGCGGCGCTGGCGAGCGCCCCGAAGAGCGCCAGCTTCCAGGGGGCGTGGAAGGGCGCGTAGAGGATGATGAGCGGCGTCGTGGCGAAGGAGAACGTCGCCCCGTCGAGGGCCAGGGCGAGGCAGTAGACCCACAGCGCGCTCAGATGCATGCAGTGTCCTCCGGTACGCGCGCGTCACCCGGGAGGAGCGGCTCCCCCCCGGGTGACGGCCGCGCGCGCGATGGGACTCAGGTGCCCGGCGTGGCCCCCGGATCGGCCGGGGTGTCCGTGCCGGACGGTGGCTCCGGCCCGGGGCCGGGGACCGTGGGCGGCACCGCGGGCGGCGGGCCCGCCGGGGCGGCGGCCGGCACGACCCTGCCGTTGCGCCCCTGCCAGCGCCCCCACCACCGGCCGAACATGCCCTCGCTGAACTCCCACTTGAGCCACGCCCCTCCACCCATCAGGCCGAGGATGGCGGCCACCGAGACCGCCAGGACGGCCAGCAGCACGCCGAGCGCGTGGAAGCCGAATACATCCACCACCTCGAAGATGCGCCCCAGGAAGCGGACCCCGCCCAGCAGCAGCACGCCGATCAGGGCGTACTGCCACACCGCCAGCCGGGCCCCGCCCCGCCGCGATGCCACCCACTCCCCGACCACGGCGGCGCCGATCGTGAGGCCGAAGAGCGCGAAGACGAGGTAGAACAGAGCGTACCCCACCGCCGCCACGACCACGAGCGGGATGCCGATCAGGGTGATGACGAGCAGGACGGTGACCACGGCCAGGGCGATGGCCGACGGGAAGATCGTCAAGACCACCAGGGCCCCCACGCCGAACGACATCCCGGGCTGCCGCTTCATGGTCTCGACGCCGGAGACGATGCGGCCCCGGAAGAGCCAGGCCACCAGCAGGGTGAGGCCGATGGCGATGAGGAAGCGGAAGACGGCGTTGAGGACGCGCAGGCCGTTCCAGAGGCCGCGGGCCCCGCTCCGGTCCTCCCAGTCGCGCCCCTCCCAGAACCGCGGCCCGACGCGGAGGCCGCCGCCGCTGCTGGTCACCCGCTTGCCGCTCACGAAGGCGCCGGACTCCTCGTGCAGCTCGCCGCCGATGCAGACGACGTCGCCGTCCACCCGCGCCGTGGCGTTCAGGTAGATGTCGCCGCCCATCACGGCGACGACGTCGCCGTGCACCGCGCCGTCCACGACCACATCGCCGCCCATGACCGTCACGACGTCGCCGTGCACGACCTCGTTCTGCTTGATGTGGATGTCGTCGCCCATGCGGGTCATGTCGCCCGAGCGCACCACCTGCTCGGTGACCACCATGGTGTCCACGTCCTCGTCGGTGGAGACCGTCACCCGGAGCCGCGAGGTGCGGCCCGCCGCGGCGCGCTCCTCCAGGGCGGCGGCGCTCTCCGGCGGCACGTTCTCGAACGTCATCGTCGTCTGCGCCACCGCCGCGCCGGGCTCGCCCGGTCCGCCGCCCGGCAGGAACGCCAGGCCGGCCAACGGGATGGCCAGGACCACCCACCACACGCCGAGTCTGCGCATGTTCATCTCCCTCCGCCCGAGACGGTGATGTCGCCCGAAACGCTGTGCAGGGACACCGGCACTCCACCGCCGGACACGGCGCCGGACAGCTCGCGGCGCGTCATGGTACGGATCTGGATGGGCACGGAGGCGTCGAGGGTGCCGCTCGTGCTCGTGAGGGTGAGGTCGCACCGGAATCCCGCGGCCAACCGGACGTCGATCCCGCCCGAGGTCGTGCTCACTTCGGTCCGGCGCGCCGCCGGGCCGAGTTCCAGCTGCACGTCGCCGGAGACGGAGCGGACACGCGCGGTGCCCCCCACCGGACCGGCGACGGTCACGCTGCCGCTGGTGCTGCTGGCGTCCAGGCCGCGCGGGGCCCGGTCCACCTGGATGTCCCCGCTGACGCTCGCGACGCGCACGCTGTCGGCGGCGCCGCTCACCTCGATCTCGCCGCTGGAGGTCTGGACGTCCAGCGGGCCCCGGGCGCCTTCCACGGTGACGTCCCCGCTCACGCTGCGCAACCGGGCGCGGCCCACCCCCGAGGCGACGACGTCGCCGCTGGTCGTGGTGGCCCTCACCGCGGAACCAGCGCCACGCACCTCGATGTCGCCGCTCGTCGTCTCCAGGGTCTGCGGGCCGGTCAGGTCGCCCGTCTCGAAGTCCCCGCTCGCCGAGTCCAGCTCCAGGGTCAGGCCGGGGGGCATCTCGAGCAGCAGCCGGACCTCGACGCCGGGCACGTCCAGCTCACCCCGGAGGAGGCGCAGGAAGGAGACCCTCACGACGCGCGTCTGCGGGTAGTGCACCCGGACGAGGTACCGCCCGTCCGCGGACGAGGTCTCGACGCGCGTCTCGCGGGCCAGCTCGGTGATCCGCTCGGAGGACTTGCTGGTCGTGACCTTGAGGGCGGTGAGGTGCAGGCGGCCGTCGGGACTCGGGATGACCCGGACACGGCCGCGGGCGTTCTCGACCCGGACCGTCTTCAGGCCCCGGGCCTCGGCGACCAGGCGGCTCTGCTCGTACACGGGAGCTTCACGGGCCGGGGATGGACCCGGCAGGATGGCCAGGGTGGCCAGGGCGACGACGAGATGTCGGACGTTCATGGACGGACCTCCTGAGTCTGTCCACGTCTACGCAGCTGGGGGCGGCCGGGTTGCGGCTCCCGGCGGCCAGGTGGGCCGACGGGCCGCCCCCGGCCCCGGGGCGGCCGGCAGACTCGTGCGCCCGAAAACCGTGGGGAGGGGGGATGGCATCCCCCCTCCCGCCAGGCAATCAGGTT
>JAXDBZ010000204.1:0-4524 GCA_034678345.1 Candidatus Eiseniibacteriota bacterium | reverse complement strand
GACAAGCGGCGACAGGACGTCGCCGCGAGCCGTGTCCGCGCAGGGGCCATGCCGCCCCGGCCATGCCGCCCCGGCCGTCCCGTCCCGGCTGGCCGCTCCGGCCCCGCCCGTGCTACCTTGCGCCGGTTTCTGCAGATGGGCCCGAGCCCGGGAAGGAGCGAGTGAGCCCAGCTTCCGCCCCGACGGGGACGCTGTACCTCGTGGCCACGCCGATCGGCAACCTCGAGGACATCACGCACCGCGCCCTGCGCATCCTCGCCGAGGTGGACCTCGTGGCGGCCGAGGACACGCGCCGCACGCGGCGGCTGCTCGACCACTACGGCGTCTCGGTCCCGGTGACGAGCCTGTTCGAGCACAACGAGCGCTCGCGCGTCCCCGGCCTGGTGCGGAGGCTCGCGGAGGGGCAATCGGTCGCCCTGGTGACCGACGCCGGCTCGCCCGGGGTGGCCGATCCGGGCTTCCCGCTGGTGCGGGCCGCGGTGGCCGCGGGGCTGCGGGTCGAGAGCGTCCCGGGCCCGAGCGCCGCCATCGCGGCGCTGCAGGTGAGCGGATTGCCGACGGATGCATTCACCTTCGTCGGCTTCCTGCCCCCGAAGAAGGGGGTACGCCGGCGGCGGCTGGAGGAGTTGCACGAACGGCGGGAGACGGTGGTGGCCTTCGAGTCGCCACACCGCATCGAGGCCTGCCTCGCGGACCTCGAGGCGGTCTGGGGCGGGCGGCCCATCGCGCTGGCGCGCGAGCTGACGAAGGCGTTCGAGGAGGTGCTGCGGGGCACGACCGCCGAGGTGCGGGCCGCGCTCACGCCGGAGAGGAGACGAGGCGAGATGGTGCTGGTGCTGGGGGGACGGACGCGCGGACAGGGGGAGGAGCGGCCGTGAGCGGCGCGCCGGAGGGCACGGCGACGCCCGCCCTGGGCGGCCGCCTCACGCTCAAGGCGCGGTTGAAGCACGGCGCCCACGCCGCGGTGGCGCCGCTGGTGGCGCTGCTCGCCCGTCTCGACGTGCGCCCCGACCACGTCACCGTGGCCGGCTTCGCCTTCAGCCTGCTGGCGGGCCTCGCCTTCTTCGCCGGCCACCCGGGCATGGCGGCGCTCCTGCTGCTGCTGGCCGGGCTGTGCGACATCCTCGACGGCGAGCTCGCCCGCGGCACCGGGGTGGTGTCGCGCTTCGGCGCCTTCTTCGACTCGACGCTGGACCGCTTCTCCGAGGCCGTCGTCCTCTGGGGGGTGGCCGGCTTCTACGTGACCAACCTGATGGGCAGCTGGAGGAAGCTCGCGGCACTGGTCGAGCAGGTCGGGCTGGGCGAGGTGGACCCCGCCCTGGCCATGGTGATCATGCGCGGGCTGGTCGAGCCGGTGACGTGGGCGGGGGTCACGATGGTGAGCGTGCTGGCGCTCATCGGGTCGTTCATGGTTTCGTACACACGGGCGCGCGCGGAAGGTCTCGGGCTCGACTGCCGGGTCGGATGGTTCGAGCGTCCCGAGCGCATGGCGCTGCTCATCATCGGGGGACTCGTCACGGGCGTGGCCGGGAAGTTCTGGGCCATGCCGCTGGCCCTGCTGCTGCTCGCCGTCCTGTCGCTGGCCACGGCGATGCAGCGCATGGTGCACGTGTACCGGATCACCCGCGGCGCGGGATCGGATCAGCCAGGAGGATCGGCAGATGGGTAAGGTGCGTGTGGCGATCATCGGCGTGGGCAACTGCGCCTCGTCCTTCGTGCAGGGGCTCCACTACTACCGGAACGCGAAGGAGGACGAGCGCATCCCCGGCATCATGCACGTCAACCTGGGCGGCTACCACATCCGGGACGTGGAGATCGTCGCGGCCATCGACATCGACAAGAACAAGGTCGGCAAGGACCTGGCCGACGCGATCGTCACCTGGCCGAACAACACCTACGTGTTCGCCAAGGTGCCGCGCACCGGCGTCACGGTGCAGCGCGGCATGACGCACGACGGCCTGGGCAAGTACCTGTCGAAGATCATCCAGAAGGCCCCGGGCTCGACGGTGGACATCGTCCGGCTCCTCAAGGAGACGCGCGCCGACGTGGTGGTCAACTACCTGCCGGTCGGCTCCGAGGAGGCCACGAAGTGGTACGTCGAGCAGGTGCTCGAGGCCGGCTGCGCCTTCGTGAACTGCATCCCGGTCTTCATCGCCCGTGAGACGTACTGGCAGGAGCGCTTCGAGAAGCGCGGCCTGCCGGTCATCGGCGACGACATCAAGTCGCAGGTCGGCGCGACGATCACCCACCGCGTGCTGTCGCGGCTGTTCGTCGAGCGCGGCGTGCGCATCGACCGCACCTACCAGATCAACTTCGGCGGCAACACCGACTTCCTCAACATGCTCGAGCGCGAGCGGCTGGAGTCGAAGAAGATCTCGAAGACCACCGCCGTCACCAGCATCATCCCCTACCCGGTGGCGGAGGACGACATCCACGTCGGCCCGAGCGACTACATCCCGTGGCTCAAGGACCGGAAGTGGTGCCACATCCGGATGGAGGGCACGACCTTCGGCGACGTGCCGCTCAACCTCGAGATGAAGCTCGAGGTGTGGGACTCGCCCAACTCGGCGGGCGTGGTCATCGACGCGGTGCGCTGCGCCAAGCTGGGTCTCGACCACGGCCTCAAGGGCGCGCTGGCGGCGCCGTCGTCGTACTTCAAGAAGTCGCCGCCGTGGCAGTTCCCCGACGAGATGGCGCGCGCCTTCACCGAGCAGTACATCCGCGACCCGAAGTCGGACATCGCGCTCAAGGAGCGCCTGCGCCGGGCGGGGGTGGCGGCGGGCCGCTACGTGGCCGGGGCGAAGGGCTCGAAGATGGCCGAGGCGGCCAAGTCGGCGGCGGGCCGCGGGGCGAAGCGTGCGCCCGCGAAGCGGGTCACGGCGAAGCGGGTCGCGGTGAAGCGGGCGGTCCGCAAGAAGAAGTAGCCCGGGTCGGGGAGCGGCCGCGACGGCGCGCCGCTCCCGCCCGGCGGCGCGCGGGGGGGAGGTCGTGGCCGGACGGTTCGTGACCTTCGAGGGGGGTGAGGGCTCGGGCAAGTCCACGCAGATCGCGCGGCTGGCGGCGCGGCTGCGCGCGCGCGGCATCGAGCCGGTGCTGACGCGCGAGCCGGGCGGCACCCCGCTGGCCGAGGGGATCCGCGACCTGCTGCTCGACCCGGCGCGACGCTGCGGGCCGCTGTCCGAGGCGTTCCTCATGGAGGCGGCGCGCGCCGACGTCGTGGCGCACGTCATCCGTCCGGCGCTGGCGGCGGGCCGCGTCGTCCTCTGCGACCGCTACGACGACTCCACGCTCGCCTACCAGGGCGGCGGTCGCGACCTCAACGCGGCGCTGCTCGCGACCCTGAACCGCGCCGCCACCGGCGGGCTCGTGCCCGACCTGACGCTGCTCTACGACGTGCCCCCGGGGATCGGGCTGGCGCGGCGGGAGGGCGCGGCCGGCGCCACGAACCGGCTCGACCGCGAGCCGCCGGAGTTCCACGCGCGCGTGCGGCGGCGCTACCTCGAGCTGGCCGCGGCCGACCCGGAGCGCTGGGTGGTGCTCGACGGCACCGCGGCCCCCGACGAGCTGGAGCGGCTCGGCTGGGCGGCGCTCGAGGCGCGGCTCGGCGGTACCGCGCCCTGACGCCAGCGCGCGCGATGCGATCCCGCGCCGCGGCCGCGCTGTTCGCCGTCGCGCTGCTGTCGGCGACCTCCTGCGCGCGGCGGGCGGAGGAGCCGGCCGCGCCCCCGGCGGCGGCCGTGCCGGAGGCCGGGCCCCCGACGCTGCGGGCGGCGGGGATGGCGCTGGGCGGCTCGTGGAGCGAATCCCAGGTGCGCCGCTACGCGTCGCAGTTCGACCTCGTCGTGGTGGGGGGCAGCGCGCGGGCCGAGCGGGTGCGCCTCTTCCACGCCACGCATCCCGGCATGCTCGTGCTCGCCTACACCTGCGGCTTCGACGTGCACGACGCGACGCCGCTCCACGCCTGGCTGCGCGGGCGGCACCCGGACTGGTTCCTCACCGACGCGGCGGGGCGCCGCCTGCACGTCTACCGCGACCGGCACCGCTGGGCGCTCGACTGCGGGCGCCCCGAGGTGCGCGCCTTCTTCGCCGACTCGGCGCGGCGGCGCGTGCGGGAGCTGGGCGCCGACGGCATCTTCGAGGACAACGTGATGCCGACCTGGGAGGTGGGCACCCTGGCGGGGGCCGGGGCGCGCCTGGCGCGCTACGCCACCCGCGAGGAGTGGCGCGCGGCGCTCGAGCTCTACCTCGCCGCCCTCGAGGAGGCGGTGGCGCCGGCGGTGGTGGCGGCCAACCAGGTGACGCCGTGGACGCGGCACGCGCGGATCGTCGCGGTGGAGGAGATGCCGCCGGGCGGGGCCGCGTGGGAGGAGTCCGTGCGCCGGCTCGAGGCGGTGGGGCGCGACCGCGGGCGCGTGCCCTTCCTGCTGCACCGGCTCCGCGGACCCGGCGACCCGGCGCGGGCCTTCGTCACCGCGAGCTTCCTGCTGGCGGCCCCGCCCGGGGCACTGCTGTGTCTGCCGTACC
>JAXDBZ010000203.1:0-2664 GCA_034678345.1 Candidatus Eiseniibacteriota bacterium | reverse complement strand
GATCTGGGGGCGCGGGCCCGCGGCGCCCCGCCCCGGGGGCCGCCCCCCCGACGTCATCGTGACCAGTCCGCGGGCGCGCGCCCGCAGGACGGCCGAGATCGTCGCCGACGGGCTCGGCCTGAGCGGGCGTCTCGTCGAGGACGACCGTCTGGCGCCCGGATTCGACCTCGACCGGCTCGAACAGGTGTTCGCGTCGCGGGCACCCGGAGCTCGCACGGTCCTCGTCGTCGGGCACGAGCCCGACTTCAGCGAGACCGTGTCCGCGCTCATCGGTGGCGGGGACGTGGTGATGAAGAAGGGCGGGCTCGCGCGCGTGGACGTGGCCGCGCCGGCGGCCGGTGGCGGGCGGCTGGAGTGGCTGCTCACGCCGGCCCTTCTGGGGGGCAGATGACGATGGAGGTCGAAGCCAAGTTCCTGGTGCCCGACGAGGAGACGCTGGAGCGCCTGTGCGAGACCGGTTCGCTGGCGGGGTACGCGGTCTCGCCGGGCGTCGAGCGTCACGACGCCGACACGTTCCTCGACACCCCCGACCGGCGGCTGCTCTCGGCCGGGTTCTACTTCCGGCGACGGGAGACCGACGGCGGGGTGAGGCTCACGCTCAAGCAGTTGGTCGCGCCGACCGACTCCCTGCTGCGGCGCGAGGAGATCGAGGCGCTCGTGGCCGCGGACGTGCCCGTGGTGGAGTGGCCCGACGGCGAGTTGCGCTCGCGCGTGGGGCAGCTCACGGGTGGCGAGCCGCTCGAGCCGATGCTCACGCTCGCGCAGGTGCGCGTGGCTCGCGTGGTGCGCAAGGGCAGACGCGAGGTGGCGGAACTGAGTCTCGACCGAGTGACGGCGAGCGCCGCGGATGGCGATCGCGGCTGGCTCGAGTGCGAGGTCGAGGCGCGCGGCCGGGGCGGCGACGATGACGTCGCCGCGCTGGCGGCCGCGCTCCGGGACGAGTGGGGCCTCGTCCCCGAGGGCCGCGCCAAGTTCACCCGCGCGCTCGAGCTCGCCGGCGACGAGGAGGACGGCGTCCTCATGAGCGCCGCCGAGCGGCCCATCCACGAGGCGCAGGCCGCCGGCACGGGCGCCCGGGCGCGCCGTGCCCAGGCGCTGCTCGCGCTCGATCGCGGGCTCTCGCAGGTCGAGGCCGGCCGGATGGCCGGTCTCTCCGACCGTCGGGTCCGCTACTGGCTGGCGCGCTACCGCGTGGAGGGCACGGGCATCTACGACGACGAGGCCGTGGACCCGGGCACGGGAGCGGCCGGGGCCGCGCCCGCGAAGGAGCCCGGGAAGCGGCCCGACATCTTCCCGACGGACACCATGACCGAGGCGGCCGTCAAGACGCTCAAGTTCCATCTCGCGAAGATGCTGGAGCACGAGGAGGGGACGCGCCTGGGTGAGGATCCGGAGGAGCTGCACGACATGCGCGTCTCCACGCGTCGCATGCGCATGGCGCTGCGCGTGTTCGCCGACTACCTCGACCCGCAGGTGATGCGGCCGGTGCTCAAGGGGCTCCGCCGCACCGGCCGCACGCTCGGCAACGTCCGCGACCTCGACGTCTTCAACGAGAAGACCCAGGTGTACCTGGACGGCCTGCCGGAGGAGCATGCCGGCGACCTGGAGGGCCTGCTCGCCGCGTGGAAGGCCGAGCGCGACAAGCAGCGGGACGTTCTCGTCGCCTACCTCGACGGCAAGCGCTACCGGCGCTTCGTGGAGTGCACGCAGGAGCTGCTCGACGGCCCCGTCGAGGCGCTGGCCCCAAAGAGCGCGGTCGCCGTGCGCCCCCAGCGCGTGGCCCAGGTGCTGCCCGGCGTGCTCTACAAGGACATGGCCGTCGTCTGGGCCTTCGAGGGTCAGCTGGGCGGGCTCGAGACGCCGCTGCCCCGCTTCCACGCGCTGCGCAAGGCGTGCAAGGGCCTGCGGTACACGCTCGAGTTCTTCGAGGGCGTGCTCGGGACCGGCGCCCGCCCGCTGATCAAGCGCGTCAAGGGGCTGCAGGACCACCTGGGGGACCTCCAGGATGCGGTGGTCACCAGCGGCGTGCTACGCGACTACATCACCTGGGGGACGTGGCGGCATGAGGGCCACGAGTTGCCGGGCCCGCTGGAGGTCATCGTCGCGCCGGACGCGGCCAGGTACCTGGTCGCGCGGCAGGAGGAGATGGAGCGCCTGGTGCTCACCTTCCCGGACGTGTGGCCGACGGTCGCGGGCAACGAGTTCAGCCGCGACCTCGCGGCGGTGATCGCGGAGATCTGACCTGGCGCCGAGGTCCAGTCTGGCGCCGGTCGCTCGCGCCCGGCTGGGCGCGGACCGGGCGGCCCGCCGGGAGGCCGGCGCGGGCGGCGTCACCGCCCCACGCCGGCGGTCATCTCAGGCCTTGGCCTTCTTCTTGCCCCGGGACTTCTTGTCGCCTCGTCCCTTGGCGTCCTTCTTGGCGCCCTTCTTGCCGTCCTTCTTGACCGCGTCGCGGTCAGCCTCGAGCTTCGCCAGGCCGTCCTGCTTGCCGTACTCGCGGATGTACGCCTGCGCGATCGCGCACTTCTTGCAGCCCTTGCCGCAGCAGCCCTTCCACTCCTTCCGGCTGAACTCGCTCATCAACCTGGTCACGGTCGCTCCCTCCGGTTTCGTCGGTGCTGCATGGATACCGCGGGGGAGGGGGGCGAAAACGCGCGGGGAGGG
>JAXDBZ010000202.1:0-3795 GCA_034678345.1 Candidatus Eiseniibacteriota bacterium | reverse complement strand
CAGGGCCTCGCGCGGCGGCGCGCCGCACCCGCGCGGAGGCCAGCGCGGCGCCGGCCGGCGCCGCTCCGCCGGCTGGTCCACGCGCCGCCCGGCGGTGATCGCCTCCACCGCGCAGTCCACGATCGTCGCTCCCTCCCAGGTCACCCGGTAGCGCGGCTCCTCAGACGCCCGACCCACCACGCTGGCCCCGGCCCCCGGGTAGACCGAGCCCAGGTCGAACTCCTCGTTGTAGAGCGCCGTCAGCTCCGCGGCGAACGCCTCGGGCACCACCCAGCAGAAACGCTCCTGCGTCTCGGCGCAGAGCAGCACCTCGGCCGGGAGCGGTTCCGGCACGCGATGCGCCCGGTCCAGCGCGATCTCGGCGCCCCGGCCCCCCGCCGCGGCCAGCTCGCTCGTCGCGCAGGCGAGCCCCCCGGCGCCGAGATCCTTGAAGCCCGCGGGGATGCCCCGCTCCCGCACGCGCCGGAACGCCTCGGCGTTCGCGACATGCAGCACGCGCTTGAGGAACGGGTCGGGCAGCTGCACCGCCCCGCGCTGCTCGCCCCCGAGCTCGCCCGAGGCGAACGAGGCGCCGCCGAAGCCGCTGCCGTCGGTGGGCTTGCCCACCAGCACGAAGGCCCACGGGCCCGGCCCCTCCGGCACGCGGCTGCGGAGCAGCCCGGTCGCCGGCGCCAGCCCGACGGCCATGACGTTCACCAGGCAGTTCGCGTCGAAGCCGCGGGCGAAGACGGTCTCGCCTCCCAGGTTCGGCACGCCGAGCGCGTTCGCGTAGTCGGCCACACCCTGCACCACGCCGCGCACCACGTCGCGCGCGTGCACCTCGCCGCCCGGGTCGCCGAAGCGCAGCCCGTCGAGCACCCCGACCACCTCCGCCCCCATGCAGCCCACGTCGCGCACGATGCCGCCGATGCCGGTGGCCGCGCCCTCCACCGGCAGCACCTGGCTGGGGTGGTTGTGGCTCTCGTGGGCCAGCACGAGGACCGTGTCCTCGCACGGCGCGGGCAGCGACACCACCCCGGCGTCCTCGCCCGGACCGAGCACCACCTGCGGCGCGCGGGTCGGCAGGCGCCGCAACAGGTGTCGCGTGGACTTGTACGAGCAGTGCTCGCTCCACAGGATGCCGAACAGGACGGCCTCGGCCCAGGACGGCGGGCGCTCGAGCAGCCGCTCGAGCAGGGCCACCTCGTCGGGCTCGAGGCTCACGCCGCGGGCCGCCAGCGCCGCCGACACCGGGGCGGGATCGCGCGACTCCCCGGCGCCCCAGGCGGCAATCCGCGCGGCCGTCGCGCTCACGGCTCCGGCTCCCCGGCCCGCGCGAAGATCGCGTCCACGCCGCGCAGGTGCGCCTCGAGGTCGAAGCAGGCCGCCAGCGCCTCGGCGCCCAGAGCCGTCGTCACGCGCGGGTCCGCCTCCAGCGCCGCGCGGAACGGCACCCCGCCCTCGAGCGCCGCCAGGGCGTGCCCCTGCACGAGGCGGTAGGCGGCGTCGCGGGCCATGCCGGCCTCGGTCAGCGCCAGCAGCACGCGCTGCGAGTGCACCAGCCCGCCGCCGGCGTCGAGGTTGCGGCGCATCGCCGCCGGGTCCACGCGCAGGCCCGCGAGGACCTCCGTCAGTTCCGCCGCCATGAAGTCCGCCACCACGAAGGCGTCCGGCAGGATCACCCGCTCGACCGAGGAATGGCTGATGTCGCGCTCGTGCCACAGCGCCTGGTCCTCCAGGGCCGCCAGCGCGTGGCCGCGCAGCAGCCGCGCCAGGCCGCAGATGCGCTCGCAGCGCACCGGATTGCGCTTGTGCGGCATCGCCGACGAGCCCTGCTGCCGCGCGCCGAAGGGCTCGCCGGCCTCGCGCACCTCGCTGCGCTGCAGGTGCCGCACCTCGGTGGCGACGCGCTCCATGGTCCCGCCGAGGACCGCCACCGCGGCGAGCAGCGCGGCGTGGCGGTCGCGGCACACCACCTGGCTCGCCACCGGCTCCGGCGCGATCCCCAGCCGCGCCAGCACCGCCACCTCGGTCGCCGGCTCGAGGTGCGCCAGGGTGCCCACCGCGCCCGAGAGCTTCCCCACCGCCACCTCGCGCAGCGCCCGGTCCAGCCGCGCCAGGTCCCGCCCCAGCTCCTCGCTCCAGCCGAGGCACTTGAGGCCGAAGGTGATGGGCTCGGCGTGCATGCCGTGCGTGCGCCCGACCATGACCGTCCGGCGATGCGCCTGCGCCAGATCCCAGGCCGCGCGGCGCAGACCGCGCACGGACGCCGTCAGCAGCGCGCCCGCCTCCGCCAGCTGCAGCGCGAGCGCCGTGTCGGTGAGGTCCGCCGAGGTCATCCCGGCGTGCAGGTGGCGCGCGTCGGCGCCCGCCTTCTCCCCCCACGTGCGCAGGAAGGCGATGACGTCGTGTCCGCACTCCGCCTCGAGGGCCGCCATGCGCGCCGGGTCCGCCTGCGCGGAGGCCCGCAGCCGCGCCGCCGTCCCCGCCGGCACCGCCCCCTGCCGCTCGCGCTCCGCCGTGACGGCCAGTTCGACCTCGAACCAGCGCTCGAGCCGGCGCTCCTCGCTCCAGACGCGGAGCATCCCGGGCCGGCCGTAGCGCGGGATCACTCGGCGCTCCGCGGCGCCTCGGCCAGCACGAGCTGCAGCGAGAGCGGCTGCCCGTCCCGCTCGAGCGACAGGTTCAGCCGGTCGCCGACGAACAGCCCGTAGACGCTGGCCTGCACGTCGTCCACCGAGTTCACGCTGCGGCGGTTCACGCGCCAGATGCGGTCCCGCACCTTCACCCCGGCCTGCGCCGCGGGCCCGCCGGGGGTGACCCGCGTGACCACGAGCCCGCCCTCGCGCGGCCAGCCGAGCTGGTCGGCCAGCCTCCCGTCCACCACCTGCACCTGCATGCCCGGCCAGGCGATCCGCACGCGGCCGTAGCGCACCACCTCGTCGAGGATGCGCCGCGCCAGGTCGCTGGGGATGGCGAAGCCGATGCCCACCGAGCCGCCACTGCCCGACAGGATGAAGGTGTTGATGCCGATGACCTCGCCGTCGGCGTTCACCAGCGCGCCGCCGCTGTTGCCGGGGTTGATGGCCGCGTCCGTCTGGATCATGTGCTTGTAGACCCCGGTCTCGGTCGCCCCGCCCTTGATGTCCCGGTCCGTCGCGCTGATGACGCCCGCCGTCACGGTCGGTTCGGAGTTCTCCAGCAGGTTGCCGAAGGGATTGCCGATGGCGATGGCCCACTCGCCCACCACGAGATCGACGCTGCTTCCCAGCGGAGCCACCGGCAGCCGGTTCCCCGGGATGCGCAGCACCGCCAGGTCGTAGGCCGGGGAGCTGCCCAGCACCCGCGCCGAGAACTGGCGCCCGTCGGAGAGCGTGACCCGCACCGAGTCGGCCTCGCGCACCACGTGTTCGTTCGTCAGCACCAGCCCCTCGGCGTCCACGATGACCCCCGAGCCGAGGCCGGTGATGCGCTGGGCCCGTTCGGGCGACGGCACGAACTGGTTGAAGAACGGATCGCGGAAGAGACCCGCGAACGGGTCCACCCGCACCATCCGCGTCGCCTCCACGCCCACCGTGACCACCGCGGGGCTCACGCGCTGTGCCGCGGCCGTGATCACCGTCCGCCGCGCCGCCGACAGCCCCGCCGACGCCCCGGCCCGTGCCGCCGTCCGCGGCGCCGCCGCCCCGGCCGCCGCGCCCGTCGCCAGCAGTCCGGCCAGGGCCGCCGCCAGCATCCTGCCGTTCCGTCGCCTCATCGGGATGCTCCTTCGTAGAGGCCTTCCTCCCGGCCCAGCCCGTGCGCCGGGGCGGTGGG
>JAXDBZ010000201.1:0-22451 GCA_034678345.1 Candidatus Eiseniibacteriota bacterium | reverse complement strand
TCGTGCCGCCCGGCCGACCCGCAGAAGTCCGCTGCGCGGCCCCGGCGCACCGGCCGGGACCTGGAGCGCGGTTGCGGCCCCCCGGGGCCTCCGATAGCCTCACGTCTCGTCTCCGACCGTCGCCGTTCCCCGGGAGGTGCGCCTTCGCGATGGAAAGCCGCTATCTCGAATCGTTGCGCGAGCGCGTGCTCCTCTTCGACGGCGCCATGGGCACGCAGCTGCAGGCGCGCGAGCTCACGGCCGCCGACTTCGGCGGCACCCGCTGGGAGGGCTGTCTCGACCACCTGTCGCTCACGCGGCCCGACATGGTCGAGGACGTGCACGCCGCCTACTTCGCCGCCGGCGCCGACGTGGTCGAGACGAACTCCTTCCAGGCCTCGCGCCTCCGGCTCGACGAGTGGGGCCTGGGCGGGCGCACGCTCGAGCTGAACCGGGCCGCCGCGAGCGTGGCGCGCCGCGTCGCCGACCGTTGCGAGCGCGCCGACGGCCGGCCGCGCTTCGTGGCCGGCTCGATGGGACCGTCGGGGCAGCTCCCCTCGTCGGAGGATCCCGAGCTGGGCCGGCTCGGCCTCGAGGACCTCGTCGAGGCCTTCCGCCCGCAGGCGCAGGGGCTGGTCGAGGGCGGCGCCGACCTGCTCATCCTCGAGACCGGCCAGGACCTGCTCGAGATGAAGGCGCAGGTGCTGGCGGCCCGCGAGGCCTTCGCCGCGACGGGCCGGCGGCTGCCGCTGCAGTGCTCCGTGTCGCTCGACCCGAACGGGCGGATGCTCCTCGGCACCGACGTCGCCGCCGCGCTGGCCACGTTCGAGGCGCTGGGCGTCGAGGTCGTGGGCCTCAACTGCTCGACCGGCCCCGACCTGATGCGCGACGCCGTGCGCTGGCTGTCGCAGAACGCGAGCACGTTCCTGCACGTCATCCCCAACGCCGGCATCCCGGTGAACGAGGGCGGGCGGGCCGTCTTCCCGATGGGGCCCGAGGCGATGGCCGCCATCCTGCTCGAGTTCGTGGCCGAGTTCGGCGTCAACGCCGTGGGCGGCTGCTGCGGCACCACGCCGGAGCACATCCGCGCCCTGGCCGAGGCCGTCGGCCGCCGCGCGCCGGGGGGCACCCGCGCGGAGCGCGGGTCCGCGCCGCGGCCCGTCGTCTGGTCGCTGGCCAGCGGCATGACCGCGGTCGCGCTGCGCCAGGAGCCGCGCCCGCTGCTGATCGGCGAGCGGCTCAACACCCAGGGCTCGCGCAAGGTGAAGGCGCTGGCGCTCGAGGACCGGCTCGACGAGATGGTGCCCATCGCCCGCGCGCAGGTCGAGGGCGGGGCGCACGCGCTCGACGTGTGCATGGCTCTCACCGAGCGGACCGACGAGGCGGCGATGCTGCGCCGGCTGGTCAAGAAGCTCTCGCTCACGGTCGAGGCGCCGCTCTGCCTGGACTCGACCGAGCCGCACGCCCTGAAGGAGGCGCTCAAGGCCTGTCCGGGCGTGGCGCTGGTGAACTCCATCAACCTCGAGAGCGGGCGGGCCCGCGTGGACGCGGTGATGCCGCTGGTCGTGCGCTACGGCGCCGCCGTGATGGGTCTCACCATCGACGAGCAGGGCATGGCGAGGACCGCGGCCCACAAGCTCGAGGTCGCCCGCCGCCTGCGCGACATCGTCACCGGCGAGTTCGGTCTGCCGCCCGGGCGGCTGATCGTGGATCCGCTCACCTTCACCCTGGCCACCGGCGAGGAGGAGTACCGCCGCGCCGCGGTCGAGACGCTCGAGGGCATCCGCGCCATCCACGCGGAGCTGCCCGGCGTGCTCACCAGCCTGGGCGTGTCGAACGTCTCCTTCGGGCTCTCGCGCGAGGCGCGGGCGGTCGTGAACTCCGTGTTCCTGTATCACGCCGTGCAGGCCGGCCTCGACATGGCCATCGTGAACCCGGCCGACATCACGCCCTACGCCGACCTCGACCCGGCCGACCGCGAGCGCGCCGAGGACCTGGTGCTGGCCCGCGACCCGCAGGCGCTGGCGAAGCTGCTCGCGCACATGGAGGGCCGCGTGCCCGCTGCCGCCGTGGCGCAGAAGGAGGTCGACGCCGACGAGGGCCTGCCGGTCGAGCAGCGCATCCACCGCCGCATCCTGCACCGCCGCGCCGAGGGTATCACCGCGCTGGTGGACGAGGCCGTGGCGAAGCGCGACGCGGTCACCGTGCTGAACACCGTGCTGCTGCCGGCGATGAAGGAGGTGGGCGACAAGTTCGGCTCGGGCGAGCTGATCCTGCCCTTCGTGCTGCAGAGCGCCGAGGTAATGAAGCAGGCGGTGGCGCGGCTGGAGACCTACCTCGAGAAGCACGACGACGTGTCCAAGGGCCGGGTCGTGCTGGCCACCGTGCATGGCGACGTGCACGACATCGGCAAGAACCTGGTCAAGACCATCCTCGTCAACAACGGCTACACGGTGGTGGACCTCGGCAAGCAGGTGCCGGTGCACGCCATCCTCGAGAAGGCGCGGGAGATCGGCGCCGACGCCATCGGTCTGTCGGCCCTGCTGGTCTCGACCAGCCGGCAGATGCCCGCCTGCGTCGCCGAGCTGGACCGGGCCGGGCTGCGTTTCCCGGTCCTCATCGGCGGCGCCGCCATCCACCGCGACTTCGGCCGCCGCGCCGCGCTGGTGGGGGAGGGCCGCGTCTACGAGCCGGGCGTGTACTACTGCAAGGACGCCTTCGAGGGGCTCGACACGCTGAACGCGCTCATGGACCCGGCGCGGCGCCCCGGGCTGGTCGAGCGCGCGCGGCGCGAGGCGCTCGAGTTCGAGGCCGGCGCGGCCGCGCGCGAGGCGCAGGTGAAGGCGGCGGTGGCCGCCGTCCCGGCGCAGCGCGTGACCGTGTCGCGCGACGTGGAGATCCCCGTGCCGCGCCGCTGGGGCGCACGGGTGACGCCCACCGGGGCTATCCCCTTCGCCGGGATGTTCGCCGGCATGGACCTCAAGACCCTCTATCGCCTGCACTGGGGCGCGCGCGGCAGCGGCGAGGCGTACGAGAAGCTGGTGCGCGAGGACTTCGAGCCGCGCCGCCTGGCCCTGCAGCGCGAGGCCGAGGCCGAAGGCTGGCTCGCGCCGCGCGCGGTGTGGGGCTGCTTCCCCTGCGCGAGCGAGGGCCAGGACCTGGTCGTCTTCGACCCGGAGGCGTTCGCGCCCGGCAGCCTCGTGCCCCGCGCGCGGCCCGCGGAGGTGCTGCGGTTCACCTTCCCGCGCCAGGCGAGCCGCGAGGGGCTCTGCCTGTCGGACTACTTCCTGCCGGCCGGGAGCGGCCGCTACGACGTGGTCGCCTTCCAGGTCGTGACCGTGGGCGAGCGCATGGAGGAGCGGGTCGCCGAGCTGCACGGCGCGGGCCGCTACGCCGACGCGCTGTTCGTGCACGGCCTCGGCGTCGCCGCGGCCGAGGGGCTCGCCGAGTGGCACCACGCCCACGTGCGCGCCGAGCTGGGGCTCGCGCCCGAGCGCGGCAAGCGCTACTCGTTCGGCTACAGCGCCTGCCCCGAGCTGGCCGACGAGGTCAAGCTCTTCCGCCTGCTCGCGCCCGAGCGGGCCATCGGCGCGTCTCTCACCGAGGCGCACCAGATCGTGCCCGAGGCCAGCACCTCGGCGCTCATCGTCCACCACCCCGAGGCGGTGTACTATCTGGTGAAGGAGTAGCGACCCCGATGTCCCGCCCCCAGCCGTCCGAGCCGATCCCGCCCCCACGCGAGGGGAGCAACCACATGACGTTTCGTGTCGAGGTGGAGCGCGAGAGCGACGGCCGCTGGCTCGCCGAGGTCCGCGAGCTGCCGGGGGTGATGGTCTACGGTCCGACGGCGGCCGATGCGGGCGCGCGAGCACAGGCGCTGGCCCTGCGCGTCGTCGCCGACCGGCTGGAGCACGGCGAGGCAGGCCCCGATCTGCTGAGCATCTCCTTCACCGCCGCCTGATGCGGTGGGGGAGCGCCCCCGCACGACAGGTCCTCTCCGCCCTGATCAGGTCGGGCTGGAGCATCAAGCGATCGTCCGGCTTGCACCATGTCATGGCGCGGCCGGGCTGGCCGGACTTCATCCTCGCCTTCCATGCCGGAGAGGAGATCGGTCCGCGCATGCTCGGGAGGATCGCGAAGCACACGGGGCTGAGGCCCGAGGACTTGTGAGAATGCCTACCCCTCCCGCGGCTCGGGCGCCTCGGGGTCGAGGCCGAGGTCCCTGATCGCCCCCGCCACCACCTCCGGTCTCACCTTCCCCTCGCGCGCCAGCGCCGCCAGCGCGGCGACGGCGATGTGCTCGGCGTCCACCTCGAAGAAGCGGCGCAGCGCCGCGCGCGTGTCGCTGCGACCGAAGCCGTCCGTGCCGAGCGGCGTGAAGGAGCCGGGCACCCAGCGCGCGACCATGTCGGGCACCGCCTTCATGTAGTCCGTGGCGGCGATCACCGGGCCGGTCGCACCCTCGAGCGCCCGCGTCACGTAGGGCACGCGCGGTGACTCGAGCGGGTGCAGGCGGTTCCAGCGCTCGACGGCGAGCGCCTCGTTGCGCAGCTGCTGGTACGAGGTCGCGCTCCACACGTCGGCGGCGACGCCGTAGCGCTCGGCCAGCAGCGCCTGCGCCCGCAGCGCCTCGCGCAGGATGACGCCGCTGCCGAAGAGCTGCACCCGCCGCTCGCCCGCCCCACCCGCGCGGTAGCGGTACAGGCCGCGCAGGATACCGTCCTCAACGCCCTCCGGCATGGGCGGCATCGGGTAGTCCTCGTTGTAGAGCGTGAGGTAGTAGAAGACGTCCTCGCCCCGGCGGTACATCCGCTCGAGCCCGTCGCGCACGATGACCGCGGTCTCGTAGGCCCAGGCCGGGTCGTAGGCGAGCAGGTTGGGGATGACCGAGGCCAGCACGTGGCTGTGGCCGTCCTCGTGCTGCAGGCCCTCGCCGTTCAGCGTGGTGCGGCCGGCGGTGGCGCCCATCAGGAAGCCGCGCCCGCGCGCGTCGGCGAAGGCCCAGGCGAGGTCGCCGGTGCGCTGCAGGCCGAACATCGAGTAGAAGATGTAGAAGGGGATCATCGGCTCGCCGTGCGTGGCGTACGAGGTGCCGGCGGCGGTGAACGAGGCCATCGCGCCAGCCTCGGTGAGGCCCTCCTCCAGCAGCTGACCGTCGTTCTTCTCGGTGTAGGAGAGGTAGACCTTCGAGTCCACCGGCTCGTAGCGCTGCCCGCCGGCGGCGTAGATGCCGACCTCCTTGAACAGCACCTCGAGGCCGAAGGTGCGCGCCTCGTCGGGGATGATGGGCACGACGCGCCGGCCCCAGGCCGGGTCGCGGATGAGGTTCCGCAGCAGCTTGGCGAAGGCCATGGTGGTGGAGACCGGCTGGTCCGGGCGCGTGCCCGCGGCGAACTCGGCGAACACGGCCTCCTGCGGCGTCGGCAGCGGCTGCGCGCGCACGATGCGCTTCGGCAGGCAGCCGCCGAGACGGCGCCGGCACTCGTCCAGGTAGCGCACCTCGGGGCTGTCGGGGCCGGGGTGGTAGTAGGGCGCGTCGGGGAGCCGCTCGTCGGCGATGGGGATGTGGAGCCGGTCGCGGAACCCGCGCAGTTGCTCCACGTCGAGCTTCTTCTGCTGGTGCGCGACGTTGCGCGCCTCGGCGGTCGCCCCCAGCGCCCAGCCCTTCACCGTCTGCACCAGGATGGCGGTGGGTTTGCCCTTGGTGTTCACCGCGGCGTGGTAAGCGGCGTAGAGCTTGTGATTGTCGTGCCCGCCGCGGCGCAGGCGCTTCAGCTCGTCGTCGCTCAGGTGCTCGACCAGCTGGAGCAGGCGCGGGTCGCGCCCGAAGAAGTGCTCGCGCAGGTAGGCGCCGTCCTCGACCGAGTAACGCTGCCACTCGCCGTCCACCGTGTCGTTCATCGCCTCGACCAGCGCGCCGTCGTAGTCGCGCGCCAGCAGGGCGTCCCACTCGCGGCCCCAGATCACCTTGATGACGTTCCAGCCGGCGCCGGTGAAGAGGGCCTCCAGCTCCTGGATGATCTTGCCGTTGCCGCGCACCGGGCCGTCGAGCCGCTGCAGGTTGCAGTTCACCACGAAGGTCAGGTTGTCGAGGCCGTCCCGCCCGGCCAGCGAGAGGCCGCCCAGCGCCTCGGGCTCGTCCATCTCGCCGTCGCCGACGAAGGCCCACACGCGCTGGTTCGACGTGTCGGCGAAGCCGCGGGCGTGCAGGTAGCGGTTGAAGCGCGCCTGGTAGATGGCGTTGAGCGGCCCCAGGCCCATCGAGACCGTCGGGAACTCCCAGCAGTGCGGCATCAGCCGCGGGTGCGGGTAGGAGGGAAGGCCCCGGCCGCCGACCTCCTGACGGAAGTGGTCGAGCTGCTCCTCGCTGATGCGGCCCTGCAGGAAGCCACGGGCGTAGATGCCGGGGGCGGCGTGGCCCTGGAAGAAGACCTGGTCGCCGGGGCCGTCGTCCTTGCCGCGGAAGAAGTGGTTGAAGCCCGTCTCGTAGAGCGAGGCGCTCGAGGCGTAGGTGGCGAGGTGACCGCCGATGCCGGGCGAGACGCGATTGGCGCGCAGCACCATGACCACGGCGTTCCAGCGCACGATGCGCCGGATGCGGTGCTCCATCTCCTCGTCGCCGGGGAAGCGCGGCTCCTGCTCGGGCGAGATGGTGTTGATGTAGCGGGTCTGCACCAGGCCGGGCAGGCCGAGGTTCAGCATGCGCGCCCGCTTGAGCAGCCGGCGCACGAGGAAGTCGGCGCGCTCGCGGCCGCGCTCGCGCACGACGGCATCCAGCGCCTCGGTCCACTCCCGGGTCTCGATGGGGTCGGCGTCGGGCAGCTGCCGCTTGAAGCCGTCGAGCAGGCCGGGGCGGTAGCCCTCGCCGGGGGCGAGCTCGTCGCCGGGGGTCGGGCCGCGGTCGTCCATCTCGGCCATGGGATGCGTCCTCCTGGGGGTCCTCGGGGGCGTGGGCAGACTCCTTCTGATGCGCCGGGGCGCCACCGGCTTCACGCCGGACCGGCAGGATAGCCTAGTCCGGGCTAGGAGCGCGCTCCGGGGGGAGGCGCCTGCGGCTGGCGGCGGTCCAGCGCCTCGCGCAGCCGCTGCGCCACCTGCTGGACGTGGAAGGGCTTGGCCACGAACCCCACCGCGCCCGCCTCCACCCACGAGGCCTGGCTCTCCAGGGTGGCGTAGCCGCTGGCGATGATCACCGGCAGGTGCGGCGCCCGGCGGCGCACCTCGCGCAGCACGGCCTCGCCCGAGATGCCGGGCAGGGTCAGATCGAGCAGCATCGCGTCCACGGGCGGCTCGCCGCGTTCCAGGATGTCCAGCGCCTGCTCGCCGGTCTCCACCGCCACCACGTCGAAGCCGTGCTGCTGCAGCCCGGCGCGGGCGAGCGCGCGCAGGCCGGGCTCGTCGTCCACCACCAGCACCGTCTCGTGCCCGCGCGCCGTGGCCGCCGCCGGCACCAGCAGCGGCGCCCGCTCGGGGGTGTCCACCGCGAACAGGAGGCGGAAGGCGGGCTCCTCGGGCCGCGTGCCCGCGACGAGCGCGCCGCGGTGGCCCCGCACGATGTCGCGGGCGACGCCGAGGGCGAGCCCGGTGCGGTCGGCCAGCGGCTCGACCGCGCGCGGCGTGGCGCTGCCGGGCGTGACCAGCAACTCGATCGCCACGGCGTGCAGCGTCTCGGTCGCGCCGCCCGCCTCCTCGGCTGGGCGCTCGCGTTCGACCAGGCGCGTGACGATGGTCAGCGTGCCGCCGGTGCCGAGGCGCGGGCGCAGCTCCTGGGCGAGGTCCACCAGCACCTGCTGGAGCAGCCGGGCGTCGCCGAGCAGCAGCGGCAGATCGGGCGCCAGGCGCAGCGTGAGCGCCACGGACGGGTCGAGCGCGCTGCGCAGCAGACCGTGCGCGTCCTCGACCACGCGGTTCGGGCTCAGCGGCACCCGCTCGAAGCGCGCGCCGCGGCTCGACTCGAGCAGCGCGCCGGTGAGGCGGCCGGCGCTCGCCACCGCCTCGAGGATCCGCGTCACCGCCTCGTGCCGCGGATCGTCCTCGCTCGTGCGGTCGCGCAGCAGCGCGGCGAAGCCCTGGATGGTGCCGAGCAGGTTGTTGAAGTCGTGCGCCATCCCGCCGGCCAGCCGCGCCAGGCTCTCGAGCCGCTGCGCCTGGGTGAGGCGGCGCTGCATCATCCAGCTGGTGGTGATCTCCTCGGCGGTGAGGATCCGGCCGTCCACGGCGCCGCGCTCGTCGCGGAGCGGCCCGGCATGGGTGCGCAGCACCCGCAGCGGCTCGTGCAGCTCGACCACGTACTCCTCGGTGCGCTCGCTGGTCAGGCGCGGCAGCGGCTCCTCGGCCGGCGCGCCGCCGCGCAGCAGGAGCAGGAGGTCGGCCGGGGCGCGGTGGAGCGGCGTCTCCGCCCGGATGGGCTCGTCGAGGCGCAGCATCTCGGCCAGGCGGCGGTTGCACAGCGCGACCACGGCGCGGCCGCGGTGCAGGCGCACGATGACCACGCCGGCCGGAACCGTGTCGAGCACGACCCGCAGGCGGGCGTGCGCCTCGGCGAGGTCCGCCCGCCGGTCCTCCCGCTCGCTCAGGTCCTCGAGGAAGCCGTAGGCGCGGTCGGCCCAGGCGGTGCCGGCCCGCACCGGGGTGACGTGGTGGACGAGATGGGGCAGATCGTGGCGGTCCCGGTGGACCCCGGTGAAGTGGATGTCGAAGGGGCGGCCACCGTCCACGCCGGCCCGGAACTCGGTGCGGACGCGCTCGCGGTCGCCGGGATGCACCAGCTCGTCCCACAGACCGGGGCGCTGCAGCAGCGCGGCGGGCTCGTAGCCGAAGAGCCGCTCCACCGCCGGGCTCACGTCGAGCAGCCGCTCCTCGGGCAGCGCCATCGTCCAGGCCACCCCCGGCAGCACGCCGGCCGAGGCGCGGTGCAGCTCCTCGAGCGAGTGCAGCGCGGCGACCGCGCGCTGGACGGGCGTGTCGTCCCGCAGGTGGAGGAGCACGCGCCCGTCGTCCAGCCGCATCGCCTCGACGCGGCACTGCAGCGGCTGGCCCTCCAGGTCGGCGATCGTGACCTCGTCGCGCACGACCCGCGCGTCGCCCTGCAGGCGCTGCGGCACGCTCGCGCCGGCCAGCAGGCGGGAGAGCAGCGGCGACTCGAGCACGGAGCGGCCGCGCAGCCGGCCGTGCGGCTCGCGCAGCAGCCGGCCGGCCGCCTCGTTGGCGCGGACGACCACGAAGTCCGGCCCGTAGAGCAGCATCGGCTCGGCGGTGGCGTCGAAGAACGGGCCGAGCGCCGGGTCCGGCGCGGCAGCAGAGGACTCGTCCGGCGAGAAGCGGCGCAGAGCGAAGGGCCACATGGTCGGTTCCCCGGTGGGCCGGTCCGCCGGACATGGCGGAGGCGGCACGGGGATGCTTCCACCGCGCGGGACGCGGGTCAAGCGCCCGACCGCGCGGGGGCCCTCCCCGGCTTGCGGTGCGCGTTTCGCCCACGCTAGTGTGCGGCTCCCTCATGGACCCCGTCCTCGCCGACCGACCGCCCGGCGTGCGCGCCCTGGGCCTGCTCTCCGGCGGCCTCGACAGCGCGCTGGCCGCCGCCCTGCTGCTCGAGCAGGGCCTCGAGGTGGTCGGGCTGCACCTCGAGTCGCCCTTCTCGGGACGCGAGGGCGTGCGCGAGCTGGCCCGTGACCTGGGGATCCCCCTCGTCGTGCGGGCGAAGGGGGAGGCCTTCCTCGAGCTGCTGCGTGCCCCGCGCTGGGGTTACGGCCGGAACCTGAACCCGTGCGTGGACTGCCGCGTGTTCATGCTGCGGCGCGCCGGCGAGGTCCTGCGCGAGGTCGGCGCCGCCTTCCTCTTCACCGGCGAGGTGCCGGGCCAGCGCCCCATGTCGCAACTCAGCCGGCAGATGCGGTTCATCGAGCGGCGTTCCGGGCTGGAGGGGCTCGTTCTGCGCCCGCTCGCGGCGCGACTACTGCCCGAGACCGAGCCCGAACGGCGCGGCTGGGTGGACCGCTCGCGGCTCCTCGCCATCCACGGCCGCTCGCGGCGCGTGCAGCTCGCCGAGGCGGCGCGCCTCGGGCTGCGGCACCACGAGTCGCCGGGCGGGGGCTGCCGGCTCACCGACCCCGCCTACGCGCGGCGGCTGCGCGACCTGCTGGAGCACTCGCCGGACGGCCTCGAGACGGCGGACGTGGAGCTGCTCTCGGTCGGTCGTCATTTCCGCTGCGGCCCCGGGCTCAAGATCGTGCTGGGGCGCAGCGCCGCGGAGAACGCGCGGCTCGCGGACCTGCAGGACGGGCGCCGGTGGCTGGTCGAGCCGGTGGACTGCGCCGGCCCGAGTGCGCTGGTCTGCGGCCCGCGGGACGAGGCGACGCTGGAGCGGACGGCGGCGCTGGTGGCGCGCTACCTGCGCGTCGCCGTCTCGTCCAGGTCCGTGCAGTGGCGCACGCCCGGCGGAATCCGGGAGCTCGCCCCGGCATCCAACAGCTCGGCGGATCGTCTGCCCGCCGCGCTCTGACCGGCCGCTTCCCTCACCACCCCGCAGGAGACCGCTTCCATGTGCCCCCTCGCGTCCGTCGCGGTCCACATCCGTCCGGCCGTGCCGCCGGCGCTGCTCCTCGCCATGCTGCTCGTGCCGGGCTCCGTGGCGGCGGCGCCCGCCGCGATTGGTTCCGCCCTCGCCGACACCACCCGCCCCGTGCTCTTCCTCGACGAGATCGTGGTGACCGGCTCGCGCCACCCGCGCGCCTACTACGAGTCGCCGCAGGCCCTCTCGTTCGTCTCGCGGCGCGAGCTGCGCGAGCAGGCGCCGGTGGCGCTGGGCGACGTGCTGGCCCGGCTGCCCGGTGTGGACAGCGACCAGGACAGCCCGTGGGAGCAGCGGCCGGTCGTGCGCGGCCTTTCCGGCCAGCGCGTGCTCGTGCTGGTGGACGGCGAACCGATGAACAACGCGCGGGGCCACGGCCCGCACCCGTCGCTGGTGGACCCGGGGCAGGTGGAGCGCGTCGAGGTGGTGCGCGGCCCCTCGTCGGTCGCCTACGGCTCGGACGCGCTGGGGGGCGTCATCAACATCATCACGCGCGACCCGTGGCGCGGTCTCGGCGCGGACGGCCTGTGCGGCTCGGTCTCGCTGGGCGGCAGCACGGCGGAGGCGGCGCGCGACGGACGGCTCGAGCTGGCGCTGCGCCGCGGACCGCTGGGCCTGTCGGTGGCGGGCGGTGGAAGGCGGGCCGGTGACCTGCGGGTCGGCGGCGGCGAGGCGATCGCCAACTCCGGGTTCGACGGCTGGAACGGCCAGGCGCGCCTGCGCTACGCCGCCACCGAGCGCACGACGCTGCGGCTGGGCTACCAGCTGTCGCGCACCAGCGACATCGGCATCCCCGGGCTCTCCTTCGCCGAACCCGACGCGACCCAGCTCTACTCGTTCGCCTTCTACGACCGCGACCACGTGAGCCTGGCGGCGGAACACACCTACCCGGACATCTGGCTCAAGGACACGCGGGTGGCCTTCTACTGGCAGCGCGAGCGGCGCGACTTCTTCTCGGACCAGGAGGTCCTCGCGGCGCGGTTCGGCGACCCGCAGTTCGGGCTGCCGCCGGGGCCGGGCATCCCCGCGGACGCGGCCGCGGTGAGCCAGGTGCAGGACCGGTACTTCACGGTGGACACCTACGGATTCCAGACCCAGCTCCACGCGAGCGAGCCCGGCCGCTACCGGCTCACCGCCGGCGTGGACGCCGCGCGCGACCTCACCGCCGGCGAGAACGTGCGCTTCCGCACCTGGCTCGGCGACGACGGCGAGGCGGTGGCCCCGACCTCGGTGCGGCTGTCCTCGTCCATGCCGGCCGGTCGCTTCGACAACGCGGGCGTCTACGCGCAGCTCGAGGTCACGCTCGGCCGGGGCCTGCGGCTCGAAGCGGGCCAGCGGCTCACGCGCTACCGCTATCGCGCCGACGCGAACCCGGTCTACGGCTTCACCGCCGCCCGGCTCGACCAGGACGCCTGGTCGAACTCGCTGGGCCTGGCCTGGACGCCGGCGCGCAACCTGCACCTGACGCTGAACGCGGCGAACGGCTACCGGCAGCCGACGGCGCAGGACCTCTACTACAGCGGCTTCACCGGGGTGGGCCTGGTGCTCGGCTCGCCCGAGCTCGCGCCCGAGCGCAGCGGCTCGTTCGACCTCGGCCTGCGCTGGGCGGCGGGGACGGTCGGCCTGGCCGGGAACCTCTTCTACTCGAACTTCACGGACCTCATCAGCGCCGTCCCCGTGGCCCCGAGCACCTACCAGTACACGAACATCGCCACCGCCGTCATGTGGGGCGGCGACGTCGAGGCGCAGTGGCGCCTGCACCCGCGCTGGACGGTGCGCGCCGCGCTGGGCGGACAGATCGGCGACGTCACCAGCCGGGAGGCGATCCGCGAGCTGTACGGCCTCGTCGCCGACCGCGTGCCGCTGGGCATGGTGCCGCCCTTCAAGGGCACGGCGGGCCTGCGCTGGTCGGACCGCGCCGGGCGCCTCTGGGCCGAGGCCACGACGCGCTTCTCGTGGCGCACGAACCGCCTGCCGCCGCCGCTGGCCGGTGTCGAGGAGTTCTCCACCTTCAAGAAGGAGTGGATCGTAGCCGACCTCTTCGGCGGCCTGGAGCTGCCCGGCGGCCGCCGCGCGGTCGTGGGCGTGCGGAACCTCACCGACCGGCGCTACCGGCCCGCGCTCAGCTCGCTGCCGGCCCCCGGCATCTCGCTGGTGGGCTCGATCGGCGCGGACTTCTGAGCGGGGCGGGCCGCCGCTTCACGGACTCCAGCCGCGGCCCGGACCTGCCGATAACCTCCGGGCAGCCCACGGGGGGAGCGAACACCGTCCCGCCGGCGTGCGCTCCGCCCGCCCGGGCGGGGCCGCCACCCCCGCAGGAGAGGAATCGCCGGATGATCGACGCCGACGGAGCGCAGCGCGCACGCGAATGGCTCGAACGCCAGCTGGCCGAGCTGGGGCAGCTGCGCAACGCGACGCGACGCGACCCGACGTTCAAGAGCTGGCGGCAGCAGACGCTCACGGTGATCCAGCGCATCTGGCCCGGTGACACCCGCCGCAGCGAGCGCTTCCGGCGCATCCCCTTCACGCCGCCCAGCTCCCACACCAACGAGCGCCAGGTCCGCGAGTACTACGAGCGCGGCTGGGGCGAGGCCGGCATCCTGCTGCGCGAGCTGCTGGCCGAGATCAACCTGCTGGGTCTGCCGCAGATGCAGCCGGGCGGCTACGGGGACGCGGCGGACGAGGCCCTGCAGGAGCACGTGCCGATGCTGGACCTGCGCGCGGAGCCGGTGCCATCTCCGGTGCCGGCGGCCGCGGCCGACGATGCGAGCGAGCGGGACGACATCGGCCGGGCCATGGAGCGGCTGCTCGGCCGGGCGCCGCTGTTCCGCAAGCCGCGCCGTCCCGCGCCCGCCGACGAGCGGGTCAGCGAACCGCTGCCGGCCATGCCGTCCGGCGCCTCGCCCGAGTCCGCGTCGCCGGTCAGCGAGATCCTCCAGCTCGCCGACGACCTCGGCGGGCTGGGCCTCGCGCCCGGGCGCGCCGCCGAGGTGCGCCTGGCGCTGCTCGCGCTGGCGCAGGCCGCCGCCGACGGGCCGCCGCCCTGGGTGCTGGTGAGCGACGCGCTGGCCTGCTCCGGCGCCAGCCCCGCGCTGGCGCGCCGCGCGCTGCCGCTGCTGCTGGAGCTGGTCGCGCGGGCCGCGTAGCCCTCCGCTCTCCGCGTCGCGGCGGGCCCCGCGCTCCTTCCTCCGCGCGGGGCCTGTGCTATCCTGCCGCGGCGGAGGCGCGCCATGAGACAGGACCGTTTCACCGTGAAATCGCAGGAGGCGCTGGAGCGCGCGCAACGGCTGGCGCGGGACCGCGGCCACCAGCAGATCGAGGCCGTCCACCTGCTGGCCGCCCTCCTGCAGGAGCCCGCCGGCACCGTGGCGGGGGTGCTCGAGAAGCTGGGAGTGCCGCGCGAGCGCCTGCTCGAGCGGGTCGAGGCGGCGCTCGACCGCCTCCCGCGGGTCCAGGGGGGGCGGTTGTACGCCGGCGAGGGGCTCGGCCGCGTGCTCGAGTCGGCGGAGAGGGCCGCCGAGCGCCTGCAGGACGACTACGTCAGCGTCGAGCACCTGCTCATGGCGCTGGCCGAGGTTCCTCCCGGCGCCTCCGGCGACGACCTCGCTGCCGCCCGCCTGCTCGAGCGCGAGGGCGTCACGCCGGAGGCCCTGCTCCGGGCCCTGGCCCAGGTCCGCGGCGGGCAGCGCGTGAGCGATGACAACCCCGAGGACAAGTACCGGGCGCTCGAGAGATACGGCCGCGACCTCACCGCCCTGGCCCGCCAGGGCAAGCTCGACCCGGTGGTGGGGCGGGACGACGAGATCCGCCGCGTCATCCAGGTGCTCGCCCGCCGCACGAAGAACAACCCGGTCCTCATCGGCGACCCCGGCGTGGGCAAGACCGCCATCGTCGAGGGGCTGGCGCAGCGCATCGTCTCCGGCGACGTGCCCGAGAGCCTGCGCGAGCGGCGCGTGATCGCCCTCGACCTCGGCGCGCTCGTCGCCGGCAGCAAGTTCCGCGGCGAGTTCGAGGACCGGCTCAAGGCAGTGCTCAAGGAGGTCACGGCGGCGGGGGCGCAGATCGTCCTCTTCATCGACGAGCTGCACACGCTGGTGGGGGCGGGCGGCGCCGAGGGCGCGGTGGACGCCTCGAACCTGCTCAAGCCGGCGCTGGCGCGCGGCGAGCTGCACTGCGTCGGCGCCACGACGCTCGACGAGTACCGCGAGCACGTCGAGAAGGATGCCGCCCTCGAACGGCGCTTCCAGCCGGTGTTCGTCGGCGAACCCGACATCGAGGACACCATCGCCATCCTGCGCGGGCTCAAGGAGCGCTACGAGCTGCACCACGGCATCCGCATCCGCGACTCGGCGCTGGTGGCGGCGGCGATGCTCTCGACCCGCTACATCGCCGACCGCAAGCTCCCCGACAAGGCCATCGACCTGGTGGACGAGGCCGCCTCGCGGCTGCGCATGGAGATCGACTCGATGCCCGTCGAGCTCGACGAGCTGACGCGCCGCGAGCGCCAGCTCGAGATCGAGCGCCAGGCGCTGGTCAAGGAGACGGACGCGGGCACGCGCGAGCGCCGGCGGCGGCTCGAGGAGGAGCTGGAGCGCGTGCGCGCGGAGAAGGCCGGCCTGGACGCCCACTGGAAGCAGGAGAAGGAGGCGGTCGGGCGCCTGCGCGAGCTGCAGTCCGAACGCGAGCGGCTCAAGGTGGAGGAGCAGCGGGTGGAGCGCGCCGGCGATCTGGCGCGGGTGGCCGAGATCCGCTACGGCCGCCTGCCCGAGATCGACCGCGAGCTGCAGCAGGTGAACGCCCGCCTCGCCGAGGTCCAGGCCGACCGGCGCATGCTCAAGGAGGAGGTGGACGAGGAGGACATCGCCGAGGTGGTGGCGAAGTGGACCGGCATCCCGGTGACGCGCCTGCTGGAGGGCGAGGTCGAGAAGCTCGTGCGCATGGAGGAACGCCTGCACGAGCGGCTGGTCGGCCAGGACGAGGCGGTGCGCCTCGTCTCCGAGGCGGTGCGCCGCGCCCGGGCCGGCCTGCAGGACCCGCGACGCCCGGTGGGCTCGTTCCTGTTCCTCGGGCCGACCGGCGTGGGCAAGACCGAGCTGGCCCGTGCCCTGGCGGAGTTCCTCTTCGACGACGAGCACGCCATGGTGCGCATCGACATGTCCGAGTACCAGGAGAAGCACACGGTCGCGCGGCTCATCGGCGCCCCGCCCGGCTACATCGGCTACGAGGAGGGCGGGCGGCTGACCGAGGCGGTGCGGCGGCGGCCGTACGCGGTGCTCCTGCTCGACGAGGTGGAGAAGGCGCACCCCGAGGTGCTCAACGTGCTGCTGCAGATGCTCGACGACGGTCGCCTGACCGACGGGCACGGCCGCACCGTGGACTTCCGCAACGCGCTGGTCATCATGACCTCGAACCTCGGCTCGGAGGACATCCTCGAGCTGACCGGGGCGCGCGACGAGCGGGAGGAGAAGGAGTTGCAGGCCGAGATGGAGCGGCGGGTGGACCGGGCACTGCGCGCCCACTTCCGCCCGGAGTTCCTCAACCGGCTCGACGAGATCGTGGTCTTCCACGCCCTGACCCGCGAGCAGCTGCGCCGCATCGTGGACCTGCAGGCGGCGGGCCTGCGGGCCCTGCTGGCCGGGCGCGGCGTGGACCTCGAGCTCACCGACGCGGCGCGCGACGCCCTGGTGGAGGAGGGCTACGACCCGCAGTTCGGGGCGCGGCCGCTCAAGCGGACCTTGCAGCGGCGCGTCCAGACCCCGCTGGCGCTGCGGCTGCTGAAGGGCTCCATCGCGGCCGGCCAGACGGTGACCGTGGACCACCGGGACGGCGAGTTCACGTTCACCGGCCGGGCCGCCGCGGAGCCGGCATGAGCCGTGGCGGGCCGGCCACGGGCCGGGGCGGGGTTGCATTCCGCCACGGGGACCGGCCAGAATCCGTGCGGCGCCGGCCAGGGACCGGCGCCGGCGGCGAATCGCCGCCCGGGCAATCCGTTGCGCCGCAACCGGGGGAACGCGCCCGGGTCGCGGCATGCGGAGTGCACATGGAGTGGACCCTTCCCGGACTCGCATCCCGGCCCCGGCCGGGATCGAGCACAGAGGTGTGATGACCAACCCTCGTTCCCGAGCACGATTCGGCCTGGCCCTCTGTCTCGCCGGCCTGATGCTGGCGGCGCCCGCTTCGGGCGCGACCTACTACCTGAGCAACGGTGGCAGCGATGCCGCCAGCGGGACCTCGCCGGCCACGCCCTGGGCCACGCTCGCCCAGGCCAACAGCCGCGTGGCTCCGGGCGACGTCGTGGTGATGGCTCCGGGCAGCTACGCCGGCTACCCCGCCCCGGCGGTGAGCGGCACCGCCGCCGCGCGCATCACCTACGTGGGCTCGCTCTCGGCACCGGGCTCGGTGGTGGTGAACGGCACGAGCACCGGCGTCACCGCGAGCCACCTCACGCTGAAGGGTCTGTACCTGCTCAACGGGTTCGTGCTGAGCGGCACCCGCGACTCCATCGCCTACTGCTGGGTGGGCGGCGACCTGCCGCACATCAACGGCGGCATGGACTGCATGGTCACGCACTGCACGGTCAGCGCCGCGCACTTCTGGTTCACCGGGCCGGGCAACGTGGACACCGCCACGGTCGCCATGCGCGACACCCTCGAGGACTGCGCCTTCGTCCTCAACCCGACCTCCGGCACGACGCAGACGATGCGGCTGTCGGGCATCGACTCGTGCGTGGTGAACCGCTGCAGCTTCGACATCACCATCGGCTCGGGCGTCACGGCCGGCGGCATCCTGAAGATGTACTACGTGCGCCAGTGCAAGTTCATCGACTGCCGGTGGGAGGCGACGAACCTGCGCACCGAGAGCTGCGACGAGTGCGGCTTCGTGTACTTCCGCGACCGCACGAACCGCAACCTGTTCCTGCGGGACTCGATCATCCTGCACGGCCCCGGCACGGTGACGCTCTTCCCCAACGCGACCGGGAGCTGGCCGGGCACGACGTTCTCGAACACCTACGACCACTGCCTGTTCCGCGTGACCGGGCCGAACACCGTGGGCTCGGCGCTGTGGATGCAGGACGCGGTGCAGGGCGACACGTACCGCTACTGCACGATCGTCGGCGCGGACCGGGGCGTCTACATCTCCTCGGCGGTCACGAACCTGACCGTGGACCACTGCACGGTGGTCGGCTTCAAGCCGTCGCGCGGCGTCTTCTACACGGAGGACTGCGGCGGCCGCCTGTGGTCGGGGACGAACCGGATCACGAACAACATCTTCGCCTCGGTCTCGCCGCTGCGCCGGGCGGCGGGCACCAGCGGCGTCACCTCCGCCTACCCGGCGGTGTTCTGGAACATCACGTCCATGGCGGGGCGCGTCAACGGCGATCGCAACCTGTACTTCACCGCGATGGGGGCCGATTCGGCGATCATGAGCGGCAGCTCGGTGTGGAGCCGGCCGGGGCCCGGCAGCGCCTGGAACGTGGCCTCGGGCGCCGACGGCGACTCGCGCTTCGGCGATCCCCTGTTCGCCGAGACCTCGAGCGCCGCGAGCTTCTCGCCCCGCCTGCGGATGGGCTCGCCCGCCATCGGTGCGGCGAGCGACGGTTCGGACCTCGGCGCCATCCCTTTCGCCGGCGACGGTGACGCGACGCCCCCGGGCACGGTCTCGGACCTGTCCGGCGCCACCGTGGACAGTACGTGGGTCACGCTGCAGTGGACCTCGGCGGGCGATGACGGCTTCAGCGGGACGGCGGTGGCCTGCGACCTGCGCTGGTCCACCGCGCCGATCACGGCCGCCGACTTCACGCTGGCGACGGCCGTGAACCCCGCCCCGGTGCCGCTCGCGGGCGGGACCGCGGCCAGCCACACGGTCGTGGGCCTCACGCCGGGCAACTCCTACTACTTCGCCCTGCGCACCCTGGACGACGCCGGCTACTGGTCGGGGCTGAGCAATGTGGTCGAGGTGACCCTGCCCGGCCGGGACGTGACCCCGCCGGCACGCATCGGCGACCTGCGCTTCCCGTAGGCCGACACCCGCTCGTCGGGCCGGGCCGGGATCGCCTCTCCCGGCCCGGTTCTTCTTCCTAGGCCCGGTGGTGCTGGGGCGTGAAGAACACCACCTTGTTCTTGGGCGGGCGCTTCGCGCGCAGCAGCGCCTGGTTGGCCGAGCGCCACAGCTCGTCGGCGTCGGCCGCGTGGTCCGGGAACAGGGCCACGCCCACGCTCATCGTCACCCCGACGCGGTGCCGCTGGCGGTCGAGCCCCTCGAGCTCGACGCCGAGGCGCTCCACCACGGAGCGCAGCCGCTCCGAGACCGCCACGACGTCGTGGGCGTGCACCGGCGGGGTCAGGAGGATGGCGAACTCCTCGCCGCCCCAGCGGGCCACGGTGTCGAACGGGCGCACGCCGCCGCGCAGCGCCTGCGCCACCTCCACGAGCACGCGGTCGCCGGCGTCGTAGCCGAAGGCGGTGTTGAACGACTTGAAGTCGTCGATGTCGGCGATGCACAGCGCCATCGAGCTGTGCTCGCGGCTGGCACGGGCCATCTCGTTGCGCAGCTGCAGCTCGAAGTAGGAGCGGTTGTACACCGTGGTCAGGGGGTCGATGAACACCAGCTTCTCGATGCGCGCCGCGCGCTCCAGCACGCCGGCGCAGGAGTCGGCCAGCAGGGCGACCATCGCCAGGGCGTCGGGACCGAAGTGCGCGGGCGCGCGCGCCAGGACCTCGAGCCAGCCGAGCGGGCGGCCGTCACTGGCGGTGATGGCGGCGACGACCGCCGAGCGGATGCCGCGGCGGCGCCCCTCCACGGCCAGTGGCGGGCAGTGCTCGGTGTCGGCGCAGTAGAGCAGGGCACCGGGCTGCCGGGCGGCGCGGGCCGCCAGCGCGGGGGAGAGGGGCTCGGGGCCGGCCTCCTCCTCGTCGGCGGTGACGAAGCGGACCTCGCTCGCGCCGAGCAGCTCGCGCCCGGCCTGGTCGAGCTGCTCGAGCAGGGCGCGGCGCGCCTGCCCGGTGCGCGGATCGGCGGCGAGCATGGCCTCGTCCAGGCGCAGCAACCGGCGCACCTGCCCGAGACCGGCCTGCGCGTGGCTGCCCAGGCCGGGGCGCGGCACCTCGAGCAGCCCCTCCTGCTCGCGCGGCGCCGGGGACTCGATGGCGATCTGGTCGAGGGAGTCCCGCAGCTGCCAGCGCTGGACGCGCTGGGCGTCGGCCCCGGCGGGCAGGCGGCGCGCGGCCCCGCTGACCTCGAGTCGGGAGAGCAGGTACTGCGCGGCCTCCTCGAGCTGGCTGGAGATGCCGGTCTCGAGGGCGCGCTGGACGCGCTGGCGATCGGAGGCCGGCATCTCCTGCAGCGGCAGCAGCCGCTCGACGAGCTGCCGGAAATCGATCGTCCTCTGACGCATGGGGCTTCCCTGCCTCCGGTCCGACTCCATCGGGGACGCCTCCGGACCCATGACGAGGTGCACGCGCAGGCTGACAGGGTCCGCACGATCCCGATGCGGACCCTTCAATGGTAGCACACGCGCGCGGCCGGTCCGCGCGTGGCGCCACCCGCCCGGGCGGGCCGGTGGGGCATCGCGCCCAGCGGGAGGCCCGGGCGCGAACCGGCTTGACACCCCGCGACGGTGGCCGATACGGTCCCTCCTCCCGGCGTCCGCCGGGTCTCGTCCCTGGGGCACGGTCCGTCATGCGGCTCTCCGAACTCCTGAATCCGAACTCCGTCTCCCTGCGGCTCAAGGGCCGCACGAAGCGCGAGGTGCTGGTCGAGCTGGTCGAGCTGCTCGAGGCCGGCCACGGTTTCGCCAGCCAGGGCGAGATCCTGGACCGCGTGCTGCGCCGCGAGGCGATGATGTCCACCGGGCTCTTCCCGGGGGCGGCCATCCCGCACGGCAAGGCCCGCTCGGTGGACCGCATGGCCGCCGCCTGCGGCCTGTCCCCGGAGGGCGTGGACTTCGAGTCGGAGGACGGCCAGCCGACCCACCTCTTCGTGCTGCTCGTCTCGCCCGAGAACGCCACCACGCCGCACGTGCGGCTGCTCGCCAACATCTCGCGACTGCTCAAGGACGACGCCGCCCGGCGCGGCATGCTGGAGGCGGGCAGCGTCGCGGAGTTCCTGGCGGCGGTGACGCGCGGCGAGAGCGCCTTCGGCCCGCAGGGCTGACGCCCGGCCGGGGCCGCCGGCCGCGACGGGGGGACACGGTGCACTTCCTCGATGCCTGGCTGGGCCTGGCGCCGGCGCACCTGCTCCGTTCCGCGCTACCCGCCGGATTCGTCGCGCTGGCCGTGCTGGTGCCCGGACGCGCGGCGGCGGGGCTGACCGCGCTCGCTGTGGCGGTGGCGCTGCCCTTCCTGCCCGAGCTGGTCGCGCCCGGCTGGGTCGAGGCCGGCTGGGTGGCGCTCTGGCTCGTCGTCGCCGGGCTGGCGGCGTGGCACGCGGGTCGTCCCGCCCGGCCGGGGGCGCGGCTGGGCGGGCTGGAGTCCGGCGGCATCGGGCTCGTCCTCGGGATCGGCCTGCTGGCCCTGGTGGGAGCGGGTGTGGCCCGGCTCGACCTGGATGGCGAGCTGACGCGGCGCGCCGCGGGCGGGGTGCTGCTCGCCGGGCTCGGCCTGGTGCACCTCATGCTGCGGCGCCACGCTCTGCGCGCGGCCGCCGCGTTCGCGGCGATGGGCCTGGGGCTGCAGCTGCTCGACGGAGCGGTGCGGGCCGTCGTCGTGGGTGGCGCCGCCCCGGTCGGCCTGCCGCTCGCCGCCACGGCGCTGGCGGTGGCGCTGACGCTGCGCGTCGGTCGCGTGCGCGCCGCGGCCGCGGGCTCGGCCTGGGTGGGCGACGCGCATGACCTGCATGACTGAGCCGTGGACGCGCTGAGCCTGCGGCACCCGTCCCCGCGCACCGTGGGAGCGGCCCTGTGCGCGGCCGGGCTCGCGCTCATCGCCCTGCCGGCGCGCTTCGCGCCCGCGCTCGGCGCCGAGGCGCTGGCCGCCGGCTTCTGGTGGTGGGCGCGCGTGGCGGACGACCCGGCGCTGCAGGTCCAGCGCTGGCGCTGGCTGCGGCGCCCGGCCACGGCGCTGTGGCTCGCCGCCGCCATCGAGACGGTGCTGGCGGCCGGGGGAGGCGCGGTGCCGCCCGCGACCTTGGCCTTCTGGTCGCGCGTCGAGGCCATCGCCGTGATGTGGGCGGCGCTCGAGCTGCTGGCGGCGCTGCCGCTGTCGCGTCCCTACTCCGACCTGCCCGGGCCGCTCCTCTCGCACGGCCCGTGGCTGCCGGCGCTGCTGCCCGCGGCGGGTTTCCTGCTGCTGTGGCGCCAGGCGCCGCGCTGGCTCGACGTGGACGAGGTGCGCGAGGTCGCCGCGGTCCTGCTGCTGCTCACCGCCGCCCTGGCGGTCGTGCGCGCCTACGGACGCCGGCGCTGGACCGCGGCCCTGCGCTGGCTCGTCGTCTACGACGGCGCGCTCGCCGGGGTGCTGCTCGCGAGCCGCGCCATGGCGCCCTGGACGGTGGTGGTGCTGTGGGCCGGCGCCTTCGGCACGCACGCCTACCTCCTGGCCGCGGAGCTGGCCGGAGCCACGCCCCGGCGCGGCGCGGTCCAGGCCATGCTCTGGCGCCTGACCGCCTGGGTCTCGACCTCGGCGCTGAGCTGGCCGCTGCTCGCCGCCGCCGGCGGTTCGAGCCCCGCGCGCGCGACGCTGGCGCTGGTGGGCGGCGGGATCACCGCCGCTCTGGCGGCCTGGGTGAACGTGGCCCGCCTGGTCGAGGCGCCCGAGCGGCGCGCGCTGGCGCGCCCCGGCTCCGGCCTCGCGCTGAGTCGCCTCGCGACGGTGGTGCTGCTCGCCGGCGTGCCGCTCGCCCTCGCGGGTGCCTGGTGGGTGGGCTTCGCCCCGCATCCGCTCTTCGCCCTGCTGGCGCTGGTGCC
>JAXDBZ010000200.1:0-3784 GCA_034678345.1 Candidatus Eiseniibacteriota bacterium | reverse complement strand
CCGTGCCGTCTCGTAGTCGTCGTAGCCGCCGGGGTAGAGGGTCACGCGGCCGCCGCTGACCTCGATCACCCGGGTGGCGATGCGGGCCATGAGCGAGCGGTCGTGCGTGACCACGATCACCGCGCCGGGGTACTGGACGAGCGCGTCCTCGAGCACCTCCTTGCCGGTGAGGTCGAGGTGGTGGGTGGGCTCGTCGAGCAGCAGCAGGTTGGCGGGCTCCATGAGCGTCGCCGCCAGCGCCACGCGCTGGCGCTCGCCGCCGGACAGAACCCGCACCAGCTTGAACACGTCGTCGCCGGTGAAGAGGAAGTTGCCGAGTAGCCCGCGCAGGTTCGGGCGCCATTCGGGCGGCGCCAGCGCCTCGAGCGCGCCCAGCACGGTGGCCGAGCCGTCCAGCGTCTCGGCGGCGTGCTGGGCGAAGTAGGCGAGCCGCGTCAGCGGCGTGTCCTCGCGCGCGCCCCGCTGCGGCATGAGCTGCCCGGCCAGCACGCGCAGCAGCGTGGTCTTGCCCGCCCCGTTGGCGCCGACGATGGCCAGCTTGTCGCCGCGCTCGACGTCGAGGTCGGCGCCGGTGAAGACCGGGGGGCCGTCGTAGGCGAAGGCGGCGCCGCGCAGCCGCACCAGGGCCCGGCCGGCGTGGGGCGGATCGGGGAACGCGAAGCGGATCCCGCGCGGCCGGCGGGGCAGGACGATGCGCTGCTCGCGCAGCCGGTCGATCTGTTTGCGCTTGCTGCGTGCCTGGCTGGCCTTCGTGTTCTTGGCGCCGAAGCGCTCGACGAAGCGCGACAGCTGGGCGATGCGCTTTTCGACCTGCTCGTTGTGTGCCTCGGCGCGTTCCCGGCGCAGCTCGCGCTCCTCGAGATAGCCGGTGAAGTTCGTGGCGTAGGCGGTGAGCGTGCCGTTCTCGAGCTCGCGTACCTCGTCGGCGACGCGGTCGAGGAAGACGCGGTCGTGGGAGACGGCGACGAGTCCGCCGTGGAAGTCCTCGAGGTAGTCCTCGATCCACTCCAGCGCCGGCAGATCGAGGTGGTTCGTGGGCTCGTCGAGGAACAGCAGGGTGGGGTCGGTCAGCAGCAGCGCCGCCAGCGCGGCGCGCATCCGCCAGCCCCCGGAGAAGCGGGCGAGCGGCTGGTCCTGCTCGCCGCGGGCGAAGCCCAGTCCCGACAGCACGCGGCGCGCCTCCGGTTCGAGCGCGTGCTCGTCGGCCAGCTCGAGGCGGTGCTGCAGCTCGCCGGCGCGCTCGAGCAGCCGCTCGAGCGCCGGGTCGTCGGGACGGATGCCGGCGAGGCGGCGGTGCAGCTCGTCCAGCTCGTCGCGCATGCCGAGGACCTGGCGGTGCGCCTCCATGGCGCGCTCGAGCACGGTGCCGTCGTAGCGCTCGGCCGCCTCCTGCGGCAGGTAGCCGATGCGGGTGCCGCGCGCCAGCGCCCGCGTGCCGGATTCCGGGCTGAGCTCGCCCAGCATGAGCCGCAGGAGCGTGGTCTTCCCGGTCCCGTTGGAGCCGACGAGCGCGCAGCGGTCACCGGGGGAGAGGACCCAGTCCACCCCCGCGATCAGCCGGCGTTCGCCGATCGAATAGCCGAGGTCCCGCAGCTGGATCAATCGCCCGTCCGCACGGTCATTGACAGGGCCCGCCGCTGCCCGGATAATCGTAAGCGTCGCAGCACCTTCCGACCGACTCCATCCGCTCGCGCTCCGCCTGCTGGGAGGTTCCCACCCTGCGCCGCCTGCCCCCGCTCCTCACGGCGCTCGCCCTGCTGGTCCTGACCGCCCTTCCGGTCCAGGCGTCCTGGATGCTGCCCGGCCTGCCCTATCGGCCGAAGGACTTCGCGCTCGTGAAGCACGATGGTCTGTACCACCTCTTCTACATCCGGCACAACATGAACCTGGCGGACGAGGAGACCGAGAACGACCTCGGCCACGCCGTCTCCCCGGACCTCTGGAACTGGACGCAGGCGCCGGCGGTGCTGGCGGTGCGTGACACGAGTTGGGACCGCACCCACATCTGGGCCCCCGCGATCGTCGAGAAGGACGGGCTCTTCCACATGCTCTACACCGGGGTGAGCACCATCCCCGGCGTGAGCAGCGGCTGGCAGAGGACGGGACTGGCCACCTCGACGGACCTCTACGAGTGGGAACGGCTGGACGCTCCGGTCCACACCTGCGTGGACGTCCCCTGGACGGTGTGCGACTCCACCACCGCCACCACGGCCTTCCGCGATCCGTTCGTGATGCCGGACCCCGCCCACCCCGACCAGTGGCTCATGTACTACAGCACGTTCCCGGCCTCCGACTCGGGCGGGATGGTGGTGGGCATCGCCGGTTCCGACGGGGACCTGGGCGCGTGGTCGGACCTCGGGCCGCTCTGGATCACGAACCGGCAGTACTCCTACAACGAGATCGTCGAGTCGGCGCACCTCTTCGACCATGACGGTCTCTGGTACGTGTTCTTCACCACCAGCGCCGGGCAGCCCCTCTCGTTCGCCACCGGCTCCGATCCGGTGGGCGGCCCGGCGACCTGGACCTACCGCGGCCGGCTCTCGACCATGCTCGGCGTGGACACGTCGCCCTGGTACGCCTCGGAGCACTTCCGGGACGGCCTGGTGGACTACTTCGCCTACGTCCTGGGCGACCGGATCGAGATCCGCCGCATCCTGTGGGGCGTGCCGGGGACGTTCGCGCTCGCCCAGCCCCCCCTCATGCACGTGCGGAGCATGACGTGGGGGAGGGACTCGACGATGCAGGACAGCACCGAGACGCTGTCCATCGTCGCCGTGGGGTGGGCCACGGCCCCGGCCCGGCTGGAGGCGCTGCGGGTGCTGGCCGACGGCACGCAGGTGCCGGTCTCGCTGGATTCGCTGGGACTGCCGGCGACCGTGACCCTGACCGGGGATACGACGCGGGTCTCCTGGCCGGCCGCCTGGCTGCCCGATCCCGCGGACACCACGCGGGCGCTCGACCTTGTCGTGCGGCTCACCGACCGGACGGCCGTCGCGCCCCGGCTGAGCATCGCGCGGCGCCCGGCGCTGGACGTCACGGCCATGGCCTGGGACGGCGCCGAGGTGGCGGAGGGCGACACGGCGCGGCTGGCGATCGCGGCGCAGCACTGGCTGGGGCGCAGCCTGGACCTCGCCACCCTGCGGCTGAGGCCCGACAGCACCCTGACGGAGCTCGCTGCGGACTCGCTGGGCTTCCCGGCCACGGTCCCGCTGATCGGCGACACCACCCGGGTGGAATGGGCGGCCGCCTGGCTGCCGGACGAGCCGGACACGGCGCGGCTGCTGCGGTTGGTGGTGCGCACGGCGGACGGGACCGCCATGGCCGAGCCCATCACCGTGGTCGGGCCCGAGGCGCTGCGGGTGGACACGCTCCTCTGGGAAAGCGACGAGGCTGCCGTGGGGGACACGGTGCGGCTGGGTGTCGTGGCGTCCAACTGGCGGCTGCGCGGGGTGGAGCTGGAGGCGCTGCGGTTGCGGAGCGACAGCTCGCTGGTGGAGCTGCCGCTGGACACGCTCGGGCTGCCGGCGCGGGTGGCGCTGACCGGCGATACGACGTGGGTGGACTGGCCGGTGGTCTGGCTGCCGGAGGATCCGGACACGACGCGGCTGATGCGGCTGGTGGTGCGGACGGCGGACTCGAGCGCGGTGGCGGAGCCGCTGGTGGTGCTGGGCGCGGAGCGGCCGCTGCGGGTGCTGGAGCTGGCGTGGGCGGACGGGGAGGTGGCGGAGGGGGACACGGCGCGGCTGGCCGTGGTGGCGCAGAACTGGCTGGGGCGGGGGGTGGA
>JAXDBZ010000199.1:0-2981 GCA_034678345.1 Candidatus Eiseniibacteriota bacterium | reverse complement strand
GGTTTGCGTAGGCTCGACGGGCTGTCAAACCGGGAGGACGATGGGCCGCGTGCCCGTCGGCCACGACGCGCCGATCCGTGCTCGTACCGCCATGGCCGGGCACACCGAGGAGGACGCCGTGGACCTTGCCGAGCGGGCGCGCGCCGCCTTGGGCCGCGCCGCCATCCGTTCGCTGCTGCGCCGCGAAGAGCCACCCCGCACGACCCGCGAGGACCTCGTGGCCTGGGCGCAGGCCCATCTGCCCGGCCGCCGGCTCGTCGTGGTCTCCAACCGCGAGCCCTACTCCCACCAGCACGAGGGCGCGGGCGTGCGGGCGGTCCGCACGGCCGGCGGGCTGACCGTCGCGCTCGACGCCGTCATGCAGGCGCTGGGCGGCGCGTGGGTCGCGCACGGCAGCGGCGACGCCGACCGCGAGACGGTGGATGCCCACGACCGCGTCGGCTGCCCGCCGGAGCGCCCCCGCTACACGCTGCGCCGCGTCTGGCTGACGCCCGAGGACCACGCCCGCTACTACTCGGGGTTCGCGAACAGCGCGCTCTGGCCCCTGTGCCACGTGGTCTACGTGCGCCCGCGGTTCCGCCTCGCCGACTGGGAGTCGTATCGCGAGGTCAACCGCCGCTTCGCCGAGGCCGCGCTCGCCGAGGTCGGCGACCAGCCGGCCCTGGTGTTCCTGCAGGACTACCACCTCGCCCTGGCGGCGCGATTCATCAAGGAGCGGCGCCCCGACCTGCAGGTGGCGATGTTCTGGCACATCCCCTGGCCGAACCCCGATGTCTTCCGCATCCTGCCCTGGAGGGAGGAGTTGCTCGACGGGATGCTCGCCAACGACGTGGTCGGCTTCCACATCCGCCGCCACGCCCTCAACTTCCTCGATTCCGTCGCCGAGACGCTCGAGGCCCGGGTGGACATGGAGCGGCTGGCGGTGGACCGCGCCGGCGGCCGCACCTGGGTACGGCCCTTCGCCATCAGCGTGGACGCGGAGGAGATCGCCGCCCTGTCCGAGACCCCCGAGGTCCGGCGCGCCGAGGCCGACCTCCGCGCGCGGCTGGGGCTCGAGGGCTGCCGCGTGGGCCTGGGCGTGGACCGCCTCGACTACACGAAGGGCATCGCCGAGCGCTTCGAGGCGCTCGAGCGGCTGTTCGAGAAGCACCCGGAGTGGCAGGGGCGCTTCGTCTTCATCCAGGTCGGCGTGCCCTCGCGCATCGAGCTGCGCGAGTACCGCAACGTCCAGAACCGCGCCCGGCGCTGGGCCGAGGACCTCAACCGCCGCTACCCGCGCAAGGCCGGCCCCACCCTGCACCTGATCGAGGCCAGCCTCGACTTCCGCGAGCTGCTCCCCTACTACCGCCTGGCCGACCTCTGCACCGTCACGTCGCTCCACGACGGCATGAACCTCGTGGCCAAGGAGTACCTGGCGGCCTCGCCCGACCTGCAAGGCGCGCTCGTCCTGTCCCCCTTCACCGGCGCCGCGCGCGAACTCGAGCGCGCCTGGATCGTCTCGCCCTACGACCGCGAGGCCCTCGCCGACGCCTACCACGCGGCCCTGTCGGAACCGGAGGACGCGCGTCGCGAGCGGATGGCCGCCCTGCGCGAGACGGTCCTGCGCCGGAACATCTTCGACTGGATGCTCGAGGTACTCGACACGATCGTCGGGTTGAACCTCAGGACCCCGGCGCGCGACGCGCCGGCTCCCGGAGGCGCGCCCGTGACACCGCCCGGCTGAGTCCGGACGCACCGTGGAGGTGATCCCATGCTGATGCAGCTGATCCCCGGGGCCGCCGCGAGCCCCGGTCTGCCCGACCGACTGCGCGAGTTCGGTCGCATCCTCGGTGACGGGGCGGTGAACGTCCTCATCGCCGCCGCCCTCGCGCTCCTCGGCTGGGCGCTGGCCGTCCTCGCCGAGCGGGTCCTGCGCGGCGTGCTGCGCGCGGTGCGGTTCAACGACGGTGCCCGCTGGCTGATCGGCGCCCGCGCCGCGGCCCGGCACGAGCCCGCCCTGGTCGTGAGTCGGACCGCGTACTGGATCGTGCTGGGCTGCGCGGTGCTGCTGGCGCTCGAGGCCCTCGGCTTCGGCCTGGCCACCTCGGTGGGCGTGCGGCTCGGCGACGTGCTGCAGCGCATCGTCACCGCGGCCATTCTCCTCGCGGCCGGGGTGGTGGTGGCCCTGCTGGTCGGCGGCGTGACGCGCCGCGTGCTGGAGTCCGCCGACGTGCGCAGCGCCCGGCTGCTCGGGCAGGTGACGACGGCCATCCTCACGGGGTTCGCGGCGCTCCTCGCCCTCGAGCAGCTCGGGTTCGCGGCGCAGTTCGTCATGGCCGTCGGTGTCATCGCCGCCGCCGCCGCCGGGCTCGGCCTGGCGCTGGCCTTCGGCCTCGGCTGCCGCGACCTGGCGCGGGACTTCGTGGTCGAGTATCTCCGTTCGCTGGACGACGGGAGCCCGAAACGGCCGGAGTGACGACGATGGAAGAGGCTTTCGAGCTGCACGGCGTGACGCACCTGATCCGCCCGTGGGGTCGGCCGGCCGGCGACCTCGAAGAGCTGCGCGCCGGCATCGCGGACGCGCCCCGCGAGGTGCTCTTCCGCCACGCCGTCCAGTATCCGCTGCGCGACCCCCGCGCGGAGGAGCTGCCGCCGGACGACTTCAGCGCCTGGATCGGCAGCGTGGTGCAGGACGCCGAGACCGCCGAGCGCCTCTCCTTCGTCGTCCAGGGCGCCCCGGCCTCGCCCGGGGCGCTGCGCGAGGCGGTCGTCGCGGTCCTCGACGCGGTCCCCGAGCGGCGGCGGCGCGAGCGCGACGCGCCGCCCGAGAGCCCGTTCCAGTTCCTCGCGACGGTCTCGCTGAGCCACCCCATCGGCACCGCGGTGCACGACGGGCAGGAGCTGGTCGAGGCCCTCGCCGCCGCCGACGCCAGCGTCTGGTTCTTCCACCTCGTCGAGCAACCGTGGCACGACGACGGCCGCGCCCCCCTGCTCGAGTGGCT
>JAXDBZ010000198.1:0-20695 GCA_034678345.1 Candidatus Eiseniibacteriota bacterium | reverse complement strand
GGTTGTGGGGACTGGGGGGGGCCCGGCCCCGGGCCGGCCGCGGGCGGGCGGGGCGGCGGGGGGCGCGGCGGGCGCCCGCCGCCGTCGAGGAGCAGCTGCGGGAGCTGAAGGCGGAGAACGAGAGCCTGAACCACCGGCTCGACGAGCTGGCGAAGGCCGTGGACGACGTGGCCTTCTTCGTCCGGTTCGAGGGCGTGGCCGAGGTGGACAAGTGGCGCATCACCGGTCCGCCGCCGGCGAACGTCCGGAACCCGAAGGCAGCGGGTGCGACCAACCCGGTCAAGTTCTACACCTACACGTTCTTCCCCCGGGACCGGAAGCCGGGCGAGAAGCTGCCCCTGCTGCTGCTGCCCCACGGCGGCGTGCACGCCGACTTCACCACCTACCACGTGCACATCCTGAAGGAGCTGCTCGCCCAGGGCTACGCCGTCGTCGCGCCGGAGTACCGCGGTTCGACCGGTTACGGCGAGGGGTTCTACCGGCTCATCGACTACGGCGGGCGCGAGGTGGATGACTGCCACGCCGCGGTGAGGTGGGCGCTCGAGAACTTCGACTTCCTCGATCGCGGGCGCGTCGGCCTGATCGGCTGGAGCCACGGCGGGTTGATCGTGCTGTTCGAGGCGTTCCGGCACCCGGACCTCTACCGGTGCTGTTTCGCCGGCGTGCCGGTCTCCGATCTGGTGCAGCGGATGGGCTACTCCGACGACGAGTACCGCGGGCTCTTCAGTGCCCCGTACCACATCGGCAAGACGGCCGAGGAGGACCTCGAGGAGTACAAGCGGCGTTCGCCGGCCTGGCACGTGGAGGAGCTGAAGATCCCGCTGCGCATCCACACCAACACCAACGACGAGGACGTGCGCTTCGTCGAGGTCCAGCACCTCATCGAGGCGCTCAAGGCGGCGGCGAAGGAATTCGAATACAAGGTCTACGAGGACGCCCCCGGCGGGCACAGCGTGGACCGGCTGGACACGAAGCTGGCGAAGGAGGGTCGGCGCGAGATCTACCGCTTCCTGGCGCGCCACCTGCACCCGGCGCGGCCGGCGCGGTAGGCGGGACGGACGGATCAGCCGCGCCGCAGCGTGGCGTGCTTCGCCGCGATCCCGTCGGCGAGGCGGTCCAGCGCGGCGAGGCCCTCCGCCTTCGGCAGCCCCTTCGCCACCACCGGCTCGAACAGCTCGACCTTGAGCTGCGGCATCAGGCCGGTGAGCTGCGCGACCATCTTGCCGCCCCAGCTGTAGGAGCCCACCACCGCGGCCCAGCGGGCGCGCGGCTTGAGCAGGTTGGCGACGAAGGCGGCGTTGGCGACGAGCGGATGCGCCCCGCCGATCACCGTGGGGGAACCCAGCACGATGGTGCCGGCGTCCACCAGGGCGATGGCCAGCTTGCCGAGGTCGGTGGCGGCGAGGTTGAAGAGGTCCACCGGGACATCGCGCCGCACCAGCCCCTCGGCGAGGTGCTGGACCATCTGCTTCGTGCTCGCGTGCATCGAGGCGTAGGCGATCACGGCGCGGTTCTTCGGTTCGTCGTCGAGCCAGTCGCGGTAGGCGTCGAGAATCGCCTGCGGCTGCCGGTGCACGGGGCCGTGGCTGGGACAGATCATGCTCACCGGCAGCTCCGTGACTTTGGGCAGGTTGTTCCGGATCACGTTGCGGAACGGCATCATGATCTCGGCGTAGTAGCGCTTGGCCGCCTCCATCGCCAGGCAGGCGTCGGGCTCCACCAGCTCGCCGGCGGCGAGGTGGGCGCCGAAGAGGTCGCAGGGGAACAGGACCCGGTCCGGCTCGAGCCAGGTGAGCATGGTCTCCGGCCAGTGCACCCACGGGAAGTGGAGGAAGCGCAACGTGCGGCCGCCCAGGTCCAGCGTGGCGCCGTCCTCGACCGGCAGCGTCCGCTCCGGCGGGACGCCGAGCAGGTCGGCGAGGATGCCCTGGCCCTTGGGTGTCGCCACCAGCTTCGCGCCGGGGAAGCGCTCGAGCACGATGGGGATGGAGCCCGAGTGGTCCTGCTCGGCGTGGTTGGCGACGACGTAGTCGAGCTTCGTCACCTCCAGCTCGCGCAGGCGGCGCAGCAGCACGTCGGAGAAGCTGGGGTCCACGGTGTCCACGAGGGCCGTGCGCTCGCTGCCGCGCACGAGGTAGGCGTTGTAGCTGGTCCCGTCGGGCAGGGGGATGAGTTCGTCGAACAGGCGGCGGTCCCAGTCCAGCGCCCCCACCCAGTGGATCCCTTCCCGCAATGGCTGCGTGATCATGCCCGTGTCTCCTCACCGGTTCGCGGCCGTGGTCCGCATCGTCCGCGCCAATCTGACCGAGCCCGCCCGGGAATGCAAGGGGCGGACCGCGGCGGCGTCCTCGACGTCCATCCCGCATCCTCGGTTTGCGGTTCAGGAATGATCCGGACTAGGCTGGCGCCCGCGGAGGGGCCGAGCGGATGGAACCGGCGGGGAGCGAGCAGCTGCGCGAGAAGCGGATGGCGGCGATCACCTCGGTGATCGCGGCGGTCTTCCTCACCGTGCTCAAGGCCGTGGTCGGCGTGATGACCGGGAGCCTCGGCATCCTGGCCGAGGCCGCCCATTCCACCCTCGATCTCGGGGCCGCCCTGCTCACCCTCTTCGCCGTGCGGGTGAGCGACCGTCCCGCCGACGCCGAGCACCCCTACGGGCACGGCAAGGTGGAGAACCTGAGCGCCCTGGCCGAGACGGCGCTCCTGCTGGCGACCTGCGCCTGGATCATCGTCGAGGCGCTGCGGCGGCTCGCGCGCGGCGACGTCGAGGTGGACCCCAGCCTGTGGGCGTTCCTGACCATGGCGATCTCGATCGTCGTGGACGTCTCGCGCTCACGCGTCCTGGCGCGCACGGCGAAGAAGTACCGGAGCCAGGCGCTCGAGGCGGATGCCCTGCACTTCAGCACGGACGTCTGGAGCTCGTCGGTGGTGATCGTCGGCCTGGTGCTGGTCTGGATCGGGCAGAACGTCGGCGGGCACGCGATCCTGGCGCGCGCCGACGCGGTGGCGGCGCTGGGCGTGGCCGGCATCGTCATCGGCGTGAGCCTGCGGCTGGGGCGGCGGGCGGTGGACGCGCTGCTCGACGCGGCCCCGCCCGGCCTGGCGGAGGAGATCGCGGCCGCGGTGGGCGGCGTCGAGGGCGTGCACCGCGTCGTGCAGACGCGGGTGCGCGGCTCGGGCAGCCAGGTGTTCGTCGACCTGAGCGTGGCCGTGCCCCGACACCTCTCGTTCGAGGAGAGCCATGCTGTCACCGACCAGGTGCGCGACGCGGTGCGCGGCCTGGCGCCCGGTGCCGACGTCGTGATCCACGCGCTCCCGATCGCCGAGGACGAGGGGATGCTCGAGCGCATCCTGGCGGTCGCCGCCGCGGGGCACTTCGCGGTGCACAACGTCACGACCCACCTGACCCCGGAGGGCATCCGCATCGACCTCGACCTCGAGATCCCGCCGGAGATGACCTTCGTGCGGGCGCACGCGCGGGCCAGTGAGCTCGAGGACCGACTGCGCACCGAGATCGGGCGCTTCCTGCAGCGCGGGGCGGGCGATGCCCGCGGCGTCGCCGACGTGAACGTGCACATCGAGCCGCGCGCCGAGGTCCTGGTCGCAGGCGTCGAGCTGACGCCGGCCGAGCGGGCCGAGTACGTCCGGCGGATCGAGGCCGTGCTGGCCGGGGTTCCGGCCGCCCGCCGCTGCTACGACGTGGACGTGCAGCGCGTGGCGGGGGGCATCTACCTGGCCTTCCATCTGCAGGTGGCCAGCGAGCTCTCGGTGGCGGCGGTCCACGCCGTCACCGAGGACGTCGAGAATCGGCTCCGCCGGGAGCTGCCCCAGCTCGGACGCGTGGTGGTCCACGCCGAGCCCTTCATCGTGGCGGAAGAGGAGTAGCGGGCTGAGCCGTTCGCAGCGCCATCGGCCACGGGGGAGCGCGGCCTCCCCGCCGGCCGTGGCCTTCCGCCCGGTTCCGATGGCCGCGGGCCGCGGCGGCGCGGTAACATCAGGCAGGCCCCAACCTCGGAGGTGATCATGCACCAGCGCCTCGCCATCGCTCCGCTCGCCCTCGTTGCCTGCTTCGTGCTCGCGTCGTGCCCCCCGCCGGCCGGCGCGCAGGCGCCCACCTACCTCGACCAGTGGGGCACCCACGGCAGCGGCCCCGGGCAGTTCGATCCGCCGGCCGGAGTGATCGTCGCGCCGAGCGGCGACGTCTACGTCGCGGACCTCAACAACCACCGCGTCCAGGTGTTCAGCGGCGCGGGCACGTACCTGTTCGAGTGGGGCACGTACGGCAGCGGCCCCGGCCAGTTCATGCATCCGCGCGGCATGGCCCTGGACGCGCTCGGGAACGTCTACGTCGCCGACGGGCGCAACCATCGCATCCAGGTGTTCACCGCCGGGGGCACGTACCTGCGCCAGTGGGGCACGCTCGGCGCCGGGAACGGCCAGTTCAACTGGCCGACGGGCGTCGCGCTGGACGGCAGCGGCGACGTCTATGTCGTGGACGAGTACAACCACCGCGTCCAGAAGTTCACCAGCGACGGAACCTACCTGACCCAGTGGGGTTCCTACGGCACCGCCAGCGGCCAGTTCGACTTCGCGCTCGACCTGGCCGTGGACGCCGGCGGCACGGTCTACGTCGCCGACATGCACAACAACCGCATCCAGGTCTTCGACGGCGACGGGACCTGGCTCTTCGAATGGGGCAGCCCCGGCACCGGGGACGGGCAGTTCGACTACCCGATGGGTATCGATCTGGACGCCGGCGGCAACGTCTATGTCACGGAGCAGTGGGGACACCGGGTCCAGCTGTTCGCCCCCGGCGGCACCTTCCTGACGAAGTGGGGAACGCAGGGCAGCGGGGACGGGCAGTTCGACGAGCCGTTCGCGGTGGCGGTGGACGGGGATGGTCACGTCTACGTGGCGGACGCCTACAACTTCCGTATCCAGGTGTTCGGCGCGCCTCCCGTGGCGGCGGCGGGTACGACCTGGGGCGGCGTCAAGACGCTGTACCGCTGACACGAAGTGACCCCGCCAGGGGTCGATGGCGGCCACCTCCGCGCGGGGGTGGCGGCGCGTCCGCGGTGTGCGCGCTCGTGGCCGCGGCCGCCACCTTCGTGGTTCCGGGTCACGGCGCTCGTCCCCGGCGGCCGAGGCCGCTGCCGCCGCGCCGGGGGCGGGCGGCGGGCGCCGGGGGCGAGCCGCTTGGCGCCGACGTGCACTCGACCACCCTTCTCGGGTACTCTGCCCGGGTGGTCTGAGTAACCTCGGATGAACGTTGCCGTCCGGCGTCTTGGGATGTGAGGAGAGCCACCATGCCCGCTGTGGATGAGAAGCCCAAGCCGTTCCTGGTACCCGAGTACTGCAAGGGCTGCGGCCGTTGCGTGAACGTCTGCGTGAAGGGCTGCATCAAGTTCGCCGACGAGATCAATCCCAAGACGGGACTCATCCCCGTCGTGCTCGACCTGACGAACTGCACCGGTTGCGGCCTGTGCATCGAGGCCTGCCCCGAGCCCTATGGCCTGCGGGCCATGGAGGCGGGAGAGGACTACACGCTCCTCGACCCCGCCAAGCTCTTCGGGGCGAAGGTCAGCACGGCGCCCGAGCCGGTGGACATCCCCGCCCAGCGCATCCCGCTGCCCGCCACCCAGCCCCTCATCATCAAGGGCAACTACGCCGCCGCGGTGGGTGCCCTGCTGGGTGGGTGCCGCCACTTCTACGGCTATCCGATCACGCCCTCGACCGAAGGTGCCGAGCTGATGTCCAAGCTCCTGCCCAAGCTGGGCGGCGTCTTCCTGCAGGCGGTCTCCGAGGTGGCCACGGTGAACCACATGTACGGCACCGGCGGCGCAGGCCTGGCGGCCATGACCTTCACCTCCGGTCCCGGCATCTCGCTCATGCTCGAGGGCATCTCCTACATGGTGGGCGCGGAGCTGCCCGGCGTGTTCGTGAACGTCATGCGCGGCGGCCCCGGCCTGGGGAACATCGGCCCCGAGCAGTCGGACGTGAAGATGGCCTGCCGCGGGCTGGGCCACGGACACAGCCACTGCATCGCGCTCATGCCCAGCACGCCGCAGGAGATGCTGGACTACACGATCCTCGCCTTCGAGCTGACCCACAAGTACCGCAACCCGGTCATCATCCTGGCCGACGGCTATCTCGGTCAGATGACCGGCAAGGTGCAACTGCCCGACTACATGGTGAAGCCGGGCATCCCCAGGTGGGCGGTCTGGGGCGACCAGGAGCACCGCCGCAACCTCATCACCTCCATCCAGTTGCAGGAGGAGGATCTGGAGAGGTTCAACCAGCACCTCGAGGCCAAGTACCGCTCCATGCGGGCCGAGGCGCGCGCCGAGTCGTACATGACCGCCGACGCCGAGGTCGTGCTGGTGGCCGGCAACACGCCGGCGCGTGCCGCGAAGGGCTCGGTCAAGAGCCTGCGCGAGATGGGGATCAAGGCCGGGCTGCTCCGGCCCATCACCATCTGGCCCTTCCCGGTCGGACCGCTCCAGGCGCTGCTGCCCACGGTGCGGCACATCGTCGTGGTCGAGGCCAACGAGGGCGGGCAGATCGAGGACGAGCTGCGGCTCAGCGTGAGTCAGGCCGGCATCGAGAAGCTACCGCCCATCACCCACGTGCGCCGCTCCGGCGGGATGCTGCCGCAGCAGAGCGAGATCGTCCAGCACGTGAAGTCCATCCTGGCAAAGTGAGGAGGCACTCGTGAGCGTCTTCTATACGAATTTCGAGCGCCATTCTCATGGCGAGGGCCTGAAGGCCCATTCCACCCACTACTGCGCCGGCTGTGGCCACGGACTCGTGCACAAGTACCTGGCCGACGCCATCGAGGAGCTGGGCATCCAGGACCGGACCGTGCTGGTGAGCCCGGTGGGCTGCTCCGTATTCGCGTACTACTACTTCGACACCGGCAACACCCAGGCCGCGCACGGCCGCGCCGCGGCGGTGGCCATCGGCCACAAGATGGCCAACCCGAAGTCCATCGTCGTCTCCTACCAGGGCGACGGCGACCTCGCCTCCATCGGCCTGGCCGAGACGGTGGCCGCGGCGCAGTTGGGCACCCCGATCACGGTGATCTTCATCAACAACGCCACCTACGGCATGACCGGCGGGCAGATGGCGCCCACCACTGTCACGGGTCAGGTCACGAGCACCAGCCCGTTCGGTCGTGGCCGGCTCAACGGCGAGCCGATCAAGATGGCCGAGCTCATCGCCAGCCTGGATGGATCGGTGTACGTCGAGCGCGTGGCCCTGTTCTGGCCGGCGGGTCGCAAGAAGGCAGCGCGCGCCATCAAGAAGGCCGTGCAGATGCAGGTGGAGGGCCGCGGCTACGCCTTCATCGAGGTGCTGGCCGAGTGCCCGACCCACCTGAAGCTGACGCCCGACAAGGCGGAGGAGTGGGTCAAGGAGAACATGGTCCCGGTCTTCCCGCTGGGGGTGAAGAAGGACACCACGGTCGAGCCGTGGTTCAAGCTGGATTCGCCCAGCTTCGAGCCGGCGACCTTCCTGAAGACCGCCGCGGCCAGCACCGAGGCCCCGAAGCGTTTCTGTCAGGGCTTCCCCGCGCACCTGAATCCGCACGACATCAGCATGAAGCTGGCCGGGGCGGGCGGCGACGGGGCGCAGACCGCGGCACTGCTGGTGGCCATGGCCGCCATCAACGAGGGCTTCGACGGCACGCACATCCCCAGCTACGGTCCCGAGAGCCGCGGCGGCACGAGCTACGCCGACGTCCACGTCGCCAAGGACGAGGTGCTGAACCCGGCCAGCCCGACGCCCGACATCCTCATCGGCTTCAACGCCCCGAGCCTGGCGAAGTTCGGGCTCACGGTGAAGAAGGACGGCTTCATCATCTACGACAGCTCGGTCGCGAAGGACGTGAAGCCGGGCGACCCGAGCGTGACCGTGGTGGGCGTGCCCTTCACCGAGATCGCCAAGGACCTGGGCAAGCTGGTGGTCAAGAACATCGTGGCCCTCGGGGCGCTGCAGGCGGCGACGAAGATCTTCCCCAAGGAGACGTTCATCGCCTCCATCCACGAGGCCCTCAAGGACAAGGCCAAGCTGATCCCGCTCAACGAGAAGGCCTTCCAGGCGGGCGTCGAGGCGGCGGAGGCCGCCCTGGCGGCGAAGAAGAACTAGTCGCGACGCGGACGACGACGAAGGCCCGGCTCCCGCCGGGCCTTCGCGCACGTCGCGCCGCGCGGGGGCTCAGGCCCCGGCGGCCATGTCCCGCAGCGACTCGTCGAGCCCGAGGCCCGGCCGCCAGCCGGTCAGCCGCTCCAGCCGGGTGGGATCGCCGACCTGGTCCATCACCTCGACACGGCCCGTGCGCGCCGGGTCGGTGACGATGCGGGCCTCGGCGCCCGCCGCGCGCAGGACGCGCTCGAGCAGGTCCCGGATGGCCACCGGGCGGCCGCTGGCGACGTTCCAGGCCTCCCCCCAGGCGGTCTCGGCGCCGGCCAGCGCCAGGTAGGCGTGCACCGCGTCCCGGACGTCCACGAAGTCGCGACGTGGCTCGAGGTCGCCGACCCGGATCTCCGGCGGGGCACCGGCGCGGATGGCCAGCGCCTGCGCCATGAAGTCCGAGGGCGCGAAGCCCGCGCGCAGGCCGGGCCCCACCAGGTTGAAGGGCCGCGCCACGGCGACCCGCACGATCCCGCGCCGGTGCATGGCCAGCGCGTGCAGCTCGGCCGCGGCCTTGCTCGCCCCGTACGCGGTGACCGGCCGTAGGGGCGTGTCCTCGCGGACCGGGGACTCCTCGGGGCGCGTCAGCCCGTAGACCGCCGCGCTCGAGACCAGCACCACGCGCGGCGTCGCCGGCAGGGCGGCACAGGCCTCGAGCAGGTTCCGCGTCGCGCCCAGGTTGACCGCGTAACAGAGGTCGGCGTCCGCGCCGCTCGCGCCGGCGAGGTGGAGGACCAGGTCCGGTCGCGCCGCCGCGACCAGCTCGCGCGTGCGGGCGCGGTCGGTGAGATCGGCCGGCCGGTAATCCGCTCCCGGCGGGCCGGTGGGGGCGAGGTCGGTGGCGACGAGCGTCGCACCCGCCAGCCGCGGCAGCAGGTGGCGCCCGGTGAAGGAGCAGGCTCCGGTGACGAGGACGCGCTCCACGCCCGCCATCCGCTAGGCGCCGTCGTCCGGCAGGAACTCGGCGTGCCGGTCGCGGAAGGTCTCGAGCGCCGCCTCGTAGTCGTCCATGCGGCCGATGTCGAGCCACAGGCAGGGCAGCTCGCAGGTCATCACCCGGAGCCCGGCGTCCCTGAGCCGCAGCATCAGGTCCGGCATGCCCAGGGCCTCGCCGGGCCGGATGTGCTCCAGCGCGCGCGGCTCGAGCACGTTGATCCCCATGCTCACCTGGTAGTGGTACTCGGGCTTCTCCACGTAGCGGGCCAGCGTGCCGTCGGCGGCGCTCTCGACCACGCCGTAGTCGATGCGCACGCTGCGCCGGTGGGTGGCGATGGTGGCCACGGCGTCGTGCTCGCGGTGGAAGCGCACCAGGGCGCGGTAGTCGAGGGTGGTGAGCAGGTCCCCGTTCATGACCAGGAAGGTCTCGTCGAGTCCCGGGACCAGCCGCAGCGGCCCGGCGGTGGAGAGCGCCGCGGTCTCGCGCGAGTAGCGCAGGCGCAGGCCGAAGCGCGAACCGTCGCCGCAGTAGGCCTGCATCATCTCCGCCAGGTAGGAGACCGCCAGGGTCACGTCGGTGAAGCCGGCCCGCCGCAGCTGGCGCAGGACGATCTCGAGGATCGGCATGTCGCCGACCGGCATGAGCGGCTTCGGCAGCACCGCCGTGTACGGGCGCAGCCGGGTGCCCTGCCCGCCCGCGAGGATCACCGCCTGCATGGGAGCTCCCTTCGTCCTTGCGCCGGCCCCGTCCGGCTACACGTTGTAGAGCCGGGGCTTGTAGTCGTCGAGGTGCGCCGCCACCCACTCGGCGGTGCGGCGCACGCCCTCCTCGAGCGTGACCCGCGGCCGCCAGCCGAGACGCTCGCGCGCCCGCGTGGCGTCGCAGACCAGCTGCATGACCTCGCTCGCCTCGGGGCGGACGCGCTCCGCCTCCTGCTCTACCCGCACGGTGCGGCCGGTGGCGCGGACCGCGAGGTCGAGCATCTCCCGCATGGACACGCCGCGGCCGCTGCCCAGGTTGAGGGTCAGGCCTTCGATGCCGGGCGCGGTGGCGGCGGCGACGAAGCCGGCCACCGTGTCGGTGACGTAGTTCATGTCGCGAACCGGGTCGAGCGAGCCGACGCGCACCCGGTCGCCGCTGAGGGCCTGGGTCAGGACCGTGGGCAGGAAGGCCCGGGCCGACTGTCGCGGGCCGTAGGTGTTGAAGGGCCGCACCGTCACCACCGGCGTGCCGAAGGAGCGCATGTAGGACTCGGCCAGCTTGTCCGCCCCGATCTTGCTGGCGGAGTAGGGCGACTGGCCCTGCAGCGGGTGCGCTTCGTCGATGGGCGTGTAGACGGCGGTGCCGTAGGTCTCGCTGGTCGAGGTGTGCAGCACGCGCCGCGTACCGTGCCGCCGCGCCGCCTCGAGCACGTTCAGCGTGCCCTCGACGTTGGTCTGCACGAACTCGAGCGGCGCCAGGTAGGAGTAGGGGATGGGGATGAGCGCCGCGAGGTGGAAGACCGTGTCCACGCCGGCGGCGGCCCGCTGCACGAAGAACGGGTCGCGCACGTCGCCCGCCAGCACCTCCAGCTCCGCCAGCAGCTCCGGATCGAGGCGCTCGAGCTGGCCCCAGTCGTTGCGGGAGTTGTAGTGCACCAGGGCGCGCACCCTGGCGCCGCCCCGCACCAGGGACTCCGTCAGGTGGCTGCCGATGAAGCCGCCCGCGCCGGTGACCAGCACCGGCCGGCCCCTCAGGTCCTCCGCCATGCGACCTCCTTGCCTGCCGCGCCGCCCGGCCCCGCCGCCGGGGGACGGGTGCCGCACGGACGCGGCGTCCATTCTACCCATTATCGGCCGGCTCCGGCGAACCCTCGCGCGACACCCCGGGCCGCGCCGGCGGGGCTTGCCAGCCGGGACCCGGGTGGTAGGCTGCGCGCGTCGGAAGGCCCTGCGCGCCGCGAGGCGCCGCCGGACGGGGCGGAGGCCACGCCTGCGGAGGGGCCGACCCGGCCGTACGGCCCGGAGGGGCGGAGCGGCCGCGGCATGCGCCCGCGGCTCCCGCCCGCGAAAGGAGGAGTGCGATGTCTGGTCGTGTCCGACTCGCGGGGGCCCTCGCCCTCGTGACCCTGGCGCTGCTGGTCGTGTCGTGTGCGAGGATCTCGGAGCCGACCGCGGTCCCGGGCGGGATCCCGGACGAGGTGCTCGCTTCACGCGGCACGCTGCCGGCGGCCTGGGGTGACCTGGTCTCGGTCTCGAGCGTTCCCCAGTACCCGGAGCTGGCCCAGCTCTGGTTCCGGGGCGCGGACGGCACCATCCGCTATGCCGTCGTCAGCATGCGCACCCACGAGATCCTCAACGCCCACGTCATCCGCCGTGATCCGGAGGTCGCGCGATGAAGACGCTCACGAGCCTGATCTGCCGGGGCCTGTTCCTCGTGGCCTTCGTCCTTGCGGGCCTCGCGGCGTGGGAGAAGCTCGCCAACCTGGGTGGCTACACCGTCCTGCGCGACTCGGTCGCCGCCGGGAGACTCCTCGAGGTCGCGGCCATCACCCTGCTGTTCGTGATCGCGCTGATCCTGCGGGAGATCCACCACGAGTTGAGGTCGAAGGGCACCGCCTGAGCGGATCGCCGCGCCGCGCGTCGCGGCCGCCCGCGTCGCGGCCGCGCGGATGAGGCCGCCCGCCCTCCCGGGCCCCGCCATCCCAGGCGGGGCCCGTCGGGCGTATGATTATCCGCTACAACTCCATGCGCGGACTGCCCCGGCCCGCTCCGGATCCGACCTCGGACGCGTGCGCCCCCGGAAAGCGTTGCCAGCAGCCGTGGTATGGAACGATCCGGAAAGGCGTGCCCCCGTCGTGCGAAGACACCCCGCGCTGCTCCTCGGCCTGACGCTCGCGTTCTCGCTGTCCGCCATCCCGGCCCGCGCCGGCCTCTTCCTCTCCGAGCTCTGCGATCCGGCCAGCAACTACACCACCGACCGCTTCATCGAGATCTACAACTCGGGACCAGGTGCGGTGGATCTCACCGGCTGGGCGGTGGTGGCGATCGCCAACGACGTGGACGAGTGCACGTGGAGCCTCTCGGGCAGCCTGCCGGCGGGGCAGGCCCGGGTCATGGGCTACACCGCGCCAGTGACCGCCTTCACCGTGAACTTCCCGCTGGCGTCCTGGAACGCCTTCGGCAGCGGCGGAGACGCCTACAACTGGAACGGCAAGATCAACGACGGCGCCAAGCTGCTGAACCCGAGCGCCGTGATCGTGGACTACATCAAGGCGCCGGCGACGCTGTTCGAGAACTCCACGATCGTGCGCACCCCCGGCGTCACCGACCCGAATCCCGTCTACACCGCTTCGGAGTGGACGGTCACCCCGGTGACGCTGGCGACCGACGCCAGCCCGGGCTCCCACAACGGCTCGACGGCCGTGGCCGGCCCGGTCATCTCGAACGTGGTGACCGCCCCGCCGACTCCCGACGCCGACCAGGTGGTGGACGTGTACGCCGCGGTGGTGGACACAAGCGGGGCCATCGCCTCCGTGACCCTGTCGTGGGGCACGGTCTCGAACTCGCTCACCAACGACATCGCCATGGCGCTGGTCGCGGACTCGACCTACGGCACGGTGTCGCAGATCCCCGGGCAACCCGGCGGCGCGACCGTCTACTACCGCATCGCCGCGGTCGGGGCGCAGGCGACCACCACGACCTCGATCTACAGCTACACCCTGCCCGGCGGCGGCACCGGGGCGCCGACCATCCTCGCCGTCGGCGAGATGAGCGACTCGACCCTGCTGGTGCAGTTCAGCGAGCCGGTGGAGGAGACGAGCGCCGAGACGCCCGGCCACTACGCGGTGGGCGCGCTCGCCGTGGTGGCGGCGGTGCGCGACGACGCAGCTCCCGCCAACGTCCTCATCACCGTGCGCGGCCTGACCGCCGGCACGCGGACGGTGACCGTGAACGGGGTCGCCGACCTCGAGGCCAACGTCGCCTACGGCATCACCTGCGACTTCCACTACGTGGACGTGAGCATCCCGGCGGGCTACTACGACAGCGCCGTCGGGCTCACCGGCTGGGCCCTGCGTCTCGCCCTGCACGCCATCATCGACGGCCACACGGTGCGGAGCTACGACTACGCCCTCACCGCATTCGCCACCACCGACATCAAGTGGAACGGGAAGATCTGGGACGTCTACTCGGACGTCCCCGGCGGCGTGCCGCCCTACGAGTACGAGTACGGCGAGACGGGGCAGGGGGCGACCGAGGGGCTCGGCTACAACCGCGAGCACGTCATGCCGCAGTCGTGGTTCAACGGCGTCTCCCCGCCGTACTCGGACCTCTTCAACCTCTACCCGACCGACTCGTACGTGAACAACCGGCGCGCCAACTACCCCTTCGGCGAGGTCGGCACCGCGAGCTGGACCTCGCTCAACGGCAGCAAGCTCGGCACGAGCGTGAGCGAGGGCTACGGCGGGACGGTGTTCGAGCCCATCGACGCCTTCAAGGGCGACCTGGTGCGCAGTCATTTCTACATGTCCACGCGCTACTACGGCGAGGACGCCTCGTGGGCGAGCAGCGGCGCCACCGACGGCGCCGAGCTGCTGCCGTGGGCTGCGGCGCAGTACCTGGCGTGGAGCGACACCGACCCGGTGAGCTGGAAGGAGCGCATGCGCAACGGGGCCGTCTACGCCATCCAGGGCAACCGCAACCCGTTCGTGGACCACCCCGAGTTCGTCCGCGCCATCTACGACTCGAACTCCGTCGTGGGCGTCGGGGACGGGGCCCTGGCGGCGACCGTGCGCCTGGCGCCGAACCGGCCCAACCCCTTCTCGTCGCGCACCAGCCTCCGCTTCGACCTGCCGCGGCCCGGTCCGATCGTGCTGCGGGTCTACGACGTGAGCGGCCGCGGGGTGCGCACGCTGGCGGACGGGGAGTTCGCGGCGGGCAGCCACACGCTGGATTGGGACGGGCGCGACGACGGCGGCGCGCCGCTCGAGGCGGGGCTCTACTTCTGCCGCCTCGACGCCGGCGCGGCCCACGCGACCCGGCGGCTGGTGCGGACGCGCTGATCGCGCGGCGCCGCGGCGGGGCCTCCCTGGCGGCCACCCCGCGGGGTGGCCGCCTCGTTTACGGCCTCCGCCGCAAGCGGGTATCGTGCCGGCGTCGCCGGGCCGACCGCCCGGCCCGGACCCACGTGCGGGTCGTCCCCGCCACCGTCACCCCACGGAGATCGCCATGGCCTTCGAACTGAAGCGACTGCTCACCGACGTCTTCCACCCCGAGCCGGGCGAGGTCGTGCTGGTTGCCTGCGATCTGCCGCACGGCGCTCTCGCCGACAGCGCGGTCTGGCAGGATCGCCGCGCGATGGCCGCCGAATGGCGCGAGGCCTTCGCCGCGCTGGGCGCCGCGGGCGGATTCCAGACGCTCCCGCTACTCACCTTCCCGGCCACCGGAGCCAACGGCGCGGACCTGCCCGCGCGCGGCACGGCGGGCGGCCGTGACGTGGCGCTGGACGAGCAGTTGCTCGGCTGCACGCTGGCCGCGTTCCTCACCGAGTTCTCGGCCACGGCCGCGCTCGACGGCTTCTGCCGCCGCAAGGAGGACTTCCGCGCCGCCTCGCTGCCGGGCCTGGAGCGGCGCATGGAGCAGAGCGCGCTCGCGGCCGACTACGGCGAGGTGGCCCGGCGCGCCGCCATCCTCGACGAGTGCCTGAAGGGCGCGGATCGGATGGTGGTGGAGTTCTCGACCGGCCATCGCTGCATCTTCGACCTGCGCTGGCGCAAGGCCGAGGTGGACGACGGCTACCTGCCCCGCTTCAAGCCGGGCGACCGAATCATCAACCTACCCTCGGGCGAGACCTTCATCGTCCCTTACGAGGGCGAGAGACCCGGGGAGCCGTCGCGCACCGCCGGCGAGCTGCCGGTGTGGGTCGCGGGAGACACCGTGGTGCTCACGGTCCGCGAGAACCGCATCCGCGAGGTCGCCGGCCGCGGGCCCGGGGCGGCGCGGATGAGCGAGTACTTCGCCGTGGACCCGGCGCGCACGAACATCGCCGAGGTGGCCTTCGGCTGCAACGACCGCGCCGTCGTGACCGGCAACACGCTGGAGGACGAGAAGGCCGGCTTCCACTGGGCCTACGGCCGCTCCGACCACCTCGGGGGCACGGTCGGAGTGAAGGACTTCCTCGCGCCGGGCAACGTCATCCACCAGGACATCGTGTACGCCAAGGGCAGTCCCATCCAGGTGGCCCGGGCGGTCGTCTTCGGCCCCGCCGGCCCGCGGGAGGTCATCCGGGACGGGGCGTACGTGGTCTTCGGGGTGGCGTAGGGCGGCGCTCGACGGGGAGGTCGGGCCCGACGGGGGCTCCTCCGCGCCCGGGCCCGCTGTAACCTCCCGCCATGTCGCACGTCTCAATCGCCGAGGAGGGCCCGTGGCCGAGGACGATCTGGCCATCGTCGAGGCGGTGAGGAACGGCGAGACCGAGGAGTTCCGCACGTTGGTCGAGCGCCACGAGCGCCGGCTCTACGCGGTCATCCTCCGGCTCGTCGGCGACCCATCGCTGGCCGAGGAGCTGGCCCAGGAGTCGTTCGTTCGTGCGTTCCGCTCGCTGCGCGGCTTCCGGCGGGAATCGAGCTTCGGCACCTGGCTGGTGCAGATCGGCATCCACGCCGCCCGGGACCGGATGCGCAGCCAGCGCCGGCGCCCGGCCGTGTCCATCGACGCGCCGTCGAAGGCGGGTCGCCCGCGGCTCGAGCTGGTGGACACGTCGCCGGCCGCGGACCCCGGCTTCGAGGTCGAGGCCGAGGAGCGGCGACGGCTGATGCGGACCGCGCTGGCCAGCCTGCCGCTCGAGTACCGGGAGGTGCTGGTGCTGAAGCACTTCGAGGGTTGGGCCTACGACGAGATCGCGTCCGCGACGGGAGACAGCGTCGGGACGCTGAAGGTGCGGGCCTTCCGGGCCCGCCAGTTGCTGCGTGAACGACTGACGGAACTCGGCTGGGAGTCCGGTGCCGGCAGTGACGAGGCGCCGGGAGAACGCGAGAGCGGCTCCGGAGGTTGAGCCATGAACGAGTTGATCCAGCGGTATCTGGATGGCGAGTTGAGCGAGGAGGAGGCGCGCGCCCTGCGCGAGGCGATCGCGCGCGATCCGGAGGTGGGGCGGGAGCTGCGGTCGTGGGAGCGCATGCTCGGTGCCGCCGCCGCGGCTCACTCGGGGGCGCCGTCGGCCGACTTCTCCGACCACGTGATGGATCGCGTCGTCCCTCGCCGCGTGCACGCCTGGCGCGGGCTGCGTGCTGTCTTCCAGGTGCCGATGCCCGCGCGGCTGGCCTGGGCCGCCACGCTGGTCGTGACCTTCGGCCTCGGTGTGCTCGCGACGCGTGACGGAACGCGGCCCGCGGGGCCGGCGAATCCCCCGGCCGGGCCCACGGTGGCGGCCGCCGCCGACCAGGCCGAGATGCGCGTCGTGCGGCTGGTCTACGAGTCGCGCGACCCCGCGGTCAGGACCGTGCGGGTCGCGGGGACCTTCAACGACTGGGATCCCGAGGCGGTCACCATGGAACGCCGGGGCGACCTGTGGACCGCGGTGCTGGTCCTGCCGCGAGGGACCTACGAGTACATGTTCGTCGAGGACGATGCCCGCTGGGTCACCGATCCGCTTGCCCTGCAGACCCGCGACGACGGGTTCGGCAGGAAGAACGCCGTCCTCGACCTCACGCTGTAGCGGTCGCCCGTGCGTCGCGGCGTGATGCGTCTGTTCCTGGCCCTGACCTGCGCGGCGGGGCTCCCTGGCGTGCGCGATGCCCGCGCCGCCTGGACCTCGTACCCGTGGCTCACGCTCTCGGGCGGATACGAGAACAGCCGGTTCTCCGATCCGGCCCTCGACCGCCGCGCCGTGCCGGGCGGTGCACTGGCCGGCATCATGCCCGGAGTCCGCGTGAGCGGGTCGCTCGGCGGGCGCGCCCGCGTGGACCTATCCGGCCAGCTCGGCTACGAGCGGTTCGGGAACACGGACGGCCGGGCGGTGCTCGGGGCGGTCCTGCAGGTGGACCTGCGAGTCCCGCTGGGCGGGGGATGGTTCTGGCGGTCCGGCCTCGCCGGCAGCCGCTACACCGACTCGGCCTACGAGACCGAGGATCGCGTCGGTGGGGGACTCGAGACCGCTCTGGGCTTCGGCGGGGCGCGGGCCTCGCTCGAGCTGATCGGGGGCGCCGAAGCCCGGCGCTACGAGCACCTCGTCACGGTGGACGACGCGGGCCGGCCGGGCACCTACGCGGAGTCCGGACTGAACCTGGGGCTGGCCGGTCTGGCGCGGATGGGCGAGGGGGCCCTGCTCACGGCGCGCGTGCTCCGGCAGCGGACCGAAGCGCGCGATCCACTCTACGACTCCGATTCCTGGCTGGCCCAGGCCTCGGCCCGTGCCGGCATCGGGCTCGACGTCTTCCTGACCGTGAGCGCCCTGGGGCAGGTGCGCACGTTCCGTTCGCGCGCCTCGCCCGGGGACGACGATGCCTACTGGCAAGTCGGCGCCGGTCTGGACCGCGCCCTGACCCGGGAGGTCCGCCTCATCGCCCGCTATGCCTACGCGCGTCTGACCGACCCGACGGACGCGACCGAGGATCTGCACCGGGCCACGCTGGCCCTGACCTGGGGGCTCGGCCCGGCGGCGCGCGGAGGCGGCGGGCTCGATCTGAGCCTGCCTGGGGGTCTGATCGCGCCCGCGGTCCGCGAGAACGACGCCCGTCTCTTCCGTTGCCACGCAACGCAGGCCCGAGAGGTCTCGCTCGTGGGTGACTTCAACGGCTGGAATCCGGAGTCCCATCCGCTGGAGCCGGCTGGCGACGGGTGGTGGCAGCTCGAGGTGCGCCTGCCGGCGGGCTCGCACCTCTACGCCTACGTGGTGGACGGTGTGACCGTGGCCCCCGCGGACGCCGAAGTCCTGGTGGACGATGGCTTTGGCGGGAGGAACGGCCTCGTCCGGGTGGAGCCCGGAGGGCCGTAACCTCCGGGGCGCGCCGACGTCTCATCCATAGCCGAAACCCCTTGCCGCGGGACCCCGACACGAAGGAGATACCGAGATGACCTCCCACCGAAGCCTCAAGACGCTGCTGTCCGGAGCGCTCGCGCTGGCCGTGCTGGCTGGCGCGGCCTGGACGGCCTCGGCCCAGGACGGGACCGGCACGAAGGACCAGACGAGGATCCACGAGCGCATCCAGGACCGCATCCGGACGTCGCAGAGCCTGAACGACGCCGAGCGGGCGCAGATGCAGGCCAACCTCGAGGCCTGCCTGGGGGCGGGCGTGACCGACCCAGCCCTGGAGGCGGTGTTCCCGGGGAAGGGCAAGGCCCGGCAGATCTCGACGCAGACCATGCTCCAGCTGCAGACCCGCGTCCGCGCGATGGCGCAGGAGGGCCTGCCGGTCGAGCCCGTGCTCGCCAAGGTCCAGGAGGCCCGCATGAAGGGCGTGACCGACGCGGGTCTGGCGCAGGTCGGCGAGCGGGTGGAGAAGCACGTGCGCGAGGCGAAGCGGATCATGACGCAGGCGAAGGCGGACGGCGGCGAGTCGCCGGCGGACGCGCGGCAGGAGCGGCGGATGGTCCGCGAGATGGCGCAGCAGATGTGGCGCGGTACGTCCCCCGAGGACATCGACGCGCTGCGCACCCAGGCCCGCGTGCGGCTCCGCAGCCGTGACTGCACGATGGAGGACGTGGTCGCGGCCTCGGAGACGGCCACCCGGCTGCGCGAGGAGGGCGTGGACGCGCGGCGCGCGATGCACGTCGCCGGCGAGGCGCTGCGCCGCGGCTACGGCGCCGAGGAGCTGCGCAGGTTCCAGTACATGATGGTGTACCGCCACCGCGAGAACCGGGCGGTCAAGGGCCTGGTGGACGACTTCGAGCACTGCCTGAGCTCGGGCATGGACGCGGCCCACATGTACCGCCACATGATGCAGAACGGCTGGATGGGCCCGGGCGACGTGCAGGGCCCCGGCGGCTCGCGGCCGATCGACGACCAGGGCCGTGGCTCCGGCGCCCCGGGCGGAGGCGCGGGCGGGCCCGGCGCCGGCTACGGCGCGGGCGGGCCCGCCGCGGGCGAAGGGTCGGGCACGGGAGAGTCGAAGGGCGGGCGGTAGGGCGGATTCCGGAGTCCGCTCCTGTCGTACCGATGCAGGGCGCGTCGGCGGATCGTGACCGGCGGTGGGTTCCGTGAGCCGGCCAGGAACGCCGGCGGGCCGGATAGACCAGCACGGTGGCATGCACTCGAAGAGACCAGAGGAGGTAGTCCGATGAAGCGCAGCATCCTCTTCCTTTCGTTCCTGACGCTCGTCGCGCTGCTGGCGGCGACCGGCACCGCCGGAGCGACCGGCCAGTCGTACATGTACATGACGGACTCGGACGGTGACGGGATCCCGAACTGCCAGGACTCCGACTACTCGCCCCCGCTCGACGGCACGGGCTTCCAGCACGGCCAGCCGGCGGCGACGCCCACGACGGGCGAGCTCACGTTCCGCTACACCTGGAACTGGCGCATGCCGTTCCTGCTCGGCATCTGCATGCCGACCATCGTCCCGGCGGCGGGCTACGGTCCCGGTGACGGCACCGGCTACGGCGGCGACGGCCCCGGCGACGGCACCGGCTACGGCCCCGGCCCCTACGGGACCGGCGACTGTGACGGCGACGGGCCTGAGGGCCTCGTGCGCCGGCGCGGCCGGTAGCGCGGCAGCGGCTCGACGAGCGGGCGGCCGGGTCGACATCCGACCCGGCCGTTTCGCGCACGCCGCCGGCCCGGGGCGATGATCTCGCGCCCGATGGTGTCTTGCGTCGCGGTGTCGCCGGTGTAGGCTGTGGCCGCCCCGTTCGCCGGCTCGTGCGAACGGGCGATCCGCCGACCCGACTCCTTCCGCGAGGCCGCCGATGCTCCCGCTCGCCCCCGACATGTTGGCCGCCATCGGCCGGACGCCGCTGGCGCAGCTGCGCAAGGTCGTTCCCGCCGGCTCCGCCCGCGTCGTCGCCAAGCTCGAATCGAGCAACCCCACCGGCAGCATGAAGGACCGCATGGCGCTGGCCGCCATCGAGGCCGCCGAGGCGGCGGGCCGGCTGCGGCCCCGCGCGACGGTGGTCGAGTACACGGGCGGCACGACCGGCGTGTCGCTGGCCTTCGTCTGCGCGGTGCGGGGCTACCGCATGGAGATCGTCTTCTCCGACGCGTTCAGCGAGGAGAAGGGGCTCATGATGCGCGCCCTCGGCGCCCACCTCACCGTGATCCCCAGTCACGACGCCGGCATCACCGAGGGGCTCATCCGGAGCATGATCGAGACCGCCCGGGAGCTCGCCTCGCGCCCCGGCGCCTACTGGACCGACCAGCTCAACAACCACGACGCCGTCGCCGGCTACCACGCCATGGGGGAGGAGATCTGGGAGCAGACCGCGGGGGAGGTGAACGCCTTCGTGCACTCGGTCGGCTCGGCCCACTCCATCCACGGGGCCGCGCGAGCCCTGCGGCGGCACCGGCCGTCCCTGTGCGTGGTCGCCGTGGAGCCCGCGGAATCGGCGGGGGGGGGCCGCGGGCCCCGCGGCGCGCCCCCCCGCGCCCGGGGGC
>JAXDBZ010000197.1:0-7669 GCA_034678345.1 Candidatus Eiseniibacteriota bacterium | reverse complement strand
ACCGCCCGCTCAGCAACGCCGCGCCCCAGCCCTACATGAACGCCCAGGGCGGGCAGCGGACGGCGGGACAGAGGCGCGGCCGCCGGGGACGCAGTGGGGGCGGGAGCGGCAACGGGCAGCCGCAGCGGCGCCGCGGGCTGGAACTGCTGCGCGACCTGCAGCAGGCGGGCGCCGCGCTCGACCCGACCGAGCGGCTGGTCCTCGAGCTGCTGCCCGGCCAGGGGCTGCCGCCCTACGGCGACCGCATCACCGGCCGCTGCATCGACATCATCTCGCCGCTCGGCCGCGGCCAGCGCTGCCTCATCGTCTCGCCGCCCAAGGCCGGCAAGACGCGCATCCTGCAGAGCATCGCCGCCTCGGTCGCGACGAACCACCCCGAGGTGGCCATCTACGCCCTGCTGGTGGACGAGCGCCCGGAGGAGGTCACCGACTTCCGCCGCAACACCCCGGCCACGGTCATCGCCGCCTCGAGCGACATGTCCATCCAGGAGCACATCGAGACCGCCGAGAACGCCATGGAGACGGTGGCGAGCCTGGTGCTCGAGGGCAAGGACGTGGTGCTGCTGCTCGACTCGATCACCCGCCTGGCGCGCGCCTACAACAACGCCTCCGAGGGCACCGGCCGCACGCTCTCGGGCGGCCTCGACGCCGCCACCATGCAGGCGCCGCGCATGATCTTCGGCGCCGCCCGCAAGGTCGAGGGCAGCGGCTCGCTCACCATCGCCGGCACGGCGCTCATCGACACCGGCTCGCGCATGGACCAGGTCATCTTCGAGGAGTTCAAGGGCACCGGGAACAGCGAGATCTACCTGTCGCGCGAGCTGGCGGAGCGCCGCATCTACCCCGCCATCGACGTCGCCAAGAGCGGCACGCGCAAGGAGGAGAAGCTCTACCCGGCCGAGATCGTGCCGCGGCTGCACATGCTGCGGCGGGGCCTCGCCGGCCTGCACCCGCAGGAGGCGATGACCAAGCTGCTCGAGCTGATGAACCGCTGCAAGACCAACGCGGAGATCTTCGAGCTGCTGTCGCGGGCCTGATCCGCCCGCGCGAGCGCGGCGCGGCAACCCTGTGCGGGCGTCCGGCCCTCCGGCCGGGCGCCCGCGTACGTCCGGCGCAACGGCATGCGCCGCAGGGGCTCGCGGCGGGGTCCGGCGGGCGCGCTCGAGCTCGCTCTGGCCTTCCTGTTTAGTGGGACGCGACGCCGCGGGGCGATGCCGGAGCGCGTGGAGAGGCCACCGAATCCACCCTGAATCCTTCGTGGGCGGGGGGCATCAGAAGGGCCAGTTTGGGAGACGGTGTTCGAAGACCCTTGGGTGCGGCCCCCGAGACTTTGGATGCCTCTCCCGCCTTCACCACCCCGCTGGCCTCACGGTCGGCGGGGTGGGTCTTTTCCGGCCGCGGCACCAAGAAGAACACCGCTCCGGACCCGCGAGCGGTTCCGGAGCGGCGTTCGTGCCGCCTGCAGCCTACACGCGCTCGACGAACTCGCCCGTGCGCGTGTCGATCTTCACCCGGTCGCCGACCTCGATGTAGGGCGGCACCTTGATCTCGAGCCCGGTCTCCAGGGTCGCCGGCTTCTGGGTGTTCTGCACCGCCGCGCCCTTGATGTTCGGCGTGGTCTCCTTCACCTCCAACTCGATGAACATGGGCACCTCGATGCCCACGACGCGCCCGTCGTAGTAGAGCGCCTCGATCACCATGCCCTCGGTGAGATAGCCGACGTTGTCGCCGAGGACGTCGGCGTGGAGCGACACCATCTCGAAGCTCTCGGTGTTCATGAAGTGGAACTCGTCGCCGGCGCGGTAGCTGTACTGGAGATTGTGCTCGTCCAGTTGGGCGCGGTCCACCTTGTCCTCGGAGCGGAAGCGGTGCTCGGTGTTCGAGCCGGTCTCGATGTTGACGAGGCGGGTCTGCACCATGCCGCGCCAGTTGCCGGGCGTGACGTGCAGGACGTTCGTCACCCGGTGCGGCTTGCCGTTGTGCATGATGACCATGCCCACCTTGAGCTGGGTCGCTGCGATCACTTCGGGCTCCTCGGGTCTGGGTCGGAACGGAGGGGACGACGGCCCCTCGGGGCCTCCCCACGGCGACGGCGGTGAGGGATTGTGCCCGATGAGACGCGGGAAGCGCAACCCGCCGCCCCGCGTCATGCGCGAAGGGCCGACGCTCGCGCGCCGGCCCTTCTCCGTGCCGCCGTTCAGCGCTTCCTAGAAGTCCTCGCCGCCGTAGCCACCACCGCCGCCGCCCGGCATGGCCGGCGCCTTCTTCTTCTCCGGGATCTCGGTGACCAGGGCCTCGGTGGTGAGCAACAGGCTCGCCACGCTCGCGGCGTTCTGCAGCGCCGACCGCGACACCTTCGTCGGGTCGATGATGCCGGCCTTGAACATGTCCACGTACTGCTCCTGGTCGATGTCGAAGCCCATGAACTTCTCTTCGCCCTTGTAGGCCTTCACCTTCTCGACGATGATCGAGCCCTCGAGCCCGGCGTTCTCGCACAGCGTGCGCAGCGGCTGCTCGAGCGCGCGCCGCACGATGTTCACGCCGACTCGCTCGTCGCCCTCCTGCTCCTTGGCGAGCCGGTCCAGCGCCCCGAGGCTGCGCAGGTACGCCACGCCGCCGCCGGGGACGATGCCCTCCTCGCCCGCCGCGCGGGTCGCGTGCAGCGCGTCCTCGACGCGGGCCTTCTTCTCCTTCATCTCGGTCTCGGTCGCCGCGCCGACGTTGATGACCGCCACGCCGCCGGCCAGCTTCGCCAGCCGCTCCTGCAGCTTCTCGCGGTCGTAGTCGGAGGTCGTGTCCTCGATCTCCTTGCGGATCTGCCCGATGCGCCCGGTGATGTCGGCCTTCTTGCCCGCGCCCTCGACGATGGTGGTGTTCTCCTTGTCCACCGTGATGCTCTTCGCCCGGCCCAGGTCCTCGACCTTGGCGTTCTCGAGCTTGATGCCGAGGTCCTCGGTGATCACCTTGCCGCCGGTGAGGATGGCGATGTCCTCCATCATGGCCTTGCGGCGGTCGCCGAAGCCGGGCGCCTTGACGGCGCAGACGGCCAGCGTGCCGCGCAGCTTGTTGACCACCAGGGTGGCGAGCGCCTCGCCCTCGACGTCCTCGGCGACGATGAGCAGCGGCTTGCCGCGCTGCGCGATCTTCTCGAGGATCGGCAGCAGGTCCTTCATGTTCGACAGCTTCTTCTCGTAGAGGAGGATGAAGGCGTCGTCGAGCTTGGCCTCCATGCCCTCCTTCTCGGTGACGAAGTAGGGCGAGATGTAGCCCTTGTCGAACTGCATGCCCTCGACCAGGTCGTAGGTCGTCTCGATGGACTTGGCCTCCTCGACGGTGATCGTGCCGTCCTTGCCGACCTTGTCCATGCACTCGGCGATGATCTTGCCGATCGAGCTGTCGCCGTTGGCGGAGATGGTCGCGACCTGCTCGATCTCCTTGTTCTCCTTGACCGTGCGGCTGAGCTTCTTGAGCTCGTCGGTCACCACCTCGACCGCCTTGTCGATGCCGCGCTTGACGGCCATCGGCGCCGCGCCGGCGGTCACGTTCTTGATGCCCTCGCGGAAGATGGCCTCGGTCAGCAGGGTGGCGGTGGTGGTGCCGTCGCCGGCCACATCGGAGGTCTTCGAGGCGACCTCGCGCACCATCTGGGCACCCATGTTGAGGAACGGATCCTCGAGCTCGATCTCCTTGGCGACGGTGACGCCGTCCTTGGTCACGGTCGGGGAGCCCCACTTCTTGTCCAGCGCGACGTTGCGGCCGCGCGGCCCGAGGGTGACCTTGACCGCCTTGGCCAGGATCTCGACGCCCTCGAGGACCTTGGCGCGCGCCTGCTCACTGAAGATCAACTGCTTCGCTGCCATGATGCCTCCTTCGAACGGGAACGGGCCCCGCCCGGCCCGCGGGCCGGGGAGCCGCGGGTCGTCTTACTTGGACGAGGTGAGGATGCCGAGCACGTCGTCTTCGCGCAGGATGGTGTACTCCACGCCGTCGATCTTCACGTCGGTGCCGCTGTACTTGCCGATGAGGATGCGGTCGCCCTTCTTGACCTCCATGGCGATGCGGGCCTTCCCGTCCTCGGCCAGGCGGCCGGGGCCGACGGCGACGACTTCGCCCTCCTGCGGCTTCTCCTTGGCGGTGTCGGGGATGATGATCCCGCCCCGCACGGTCTCCTTCTCCTCGATGCGGCGGACCAGGATGCGGTCGGCGAGAGGCCGGATGTTCATGAGACCCTCCTCCTGAGTTCGGATCGCCCCCTGCGGGGGCCCATGGATGTGGCTGCGTTCGGATGCGGCCGGGAGCCTGTCCGGTCCATCCCGTGATGCAGCGAGCCATTCATCCGCGATGGTCGTTCTGCCCACGGCCGCACCGAGGCGCGCCGGCGCAATCTCTTCATTCCGTTGTGATTGTGACGCGGACGGAGATGCATTCCGTGGGCGCCGGACGAGCCACTCCAGAAACCCTTGCCCAAATGGCACGTGGGTTTTGGCGGTCTCCGGCTGCGGGCGCCAAGGTGACAAGAACGGGGCGGCTTGTCAAGGGGGCCCGGAGGGAGCCCGGAGGGGCCGGTTCCGCGGCCTGCGGCGGAGGGCGCCGGCGCCCCTCCTATGGGCCCGGAGGCGGCGCGGAGGCTACGGGGAGAGTGGGGTGCTGCCCTCGAACAGGGCCTGGCGCGGCCTCCCGTCGAGGAAACCGGTGCTGACCTGCCCCTTGAGCGTGAGGACCTTGCGGGCCTCGGGCATGCGCGTCATCGAGAAGGCCACGATCGTGTCACGGCCCTGCATCAGGTAGAACGCCCAGCCGGCGCCCACCGCGAAGACGTCGTCACCGACGCGGCCGCGCACCACGACCTCGCGCCCGTCGAACTCCGCCGGGTGCCGGCGGATGCGCGACAGCGGCGTGGTCCCGACGCCCCGGGGCCACATCCAAGCGCCCAGCGCGACGAGGACCGCCAGCGCGGCGGCCACCGCGAGTTGAGCGCGGCGGTTCATGCGGAGGTTGTCGAGGACGATGACCCACCACGACTCCGCCAGCGGTGCCGGCGCCGGCGCCGGTGGCGCCGCGGACGACGGTCGCAGGTCCTCGTCGCGACCGGGCAGCGCGCGCGGGCGCGTCTCGACGGCGGGCGCGGCGGGGACCTGCGCCGCGGGCGCCTTCTCCGGCTTCTCGACCAGCGAGAGCTTCGGCACCGGCACGCTGCTCGCCCTGGGCGCCCACGGTGCCGAGGGATCCGAGACGCGCCGGGGCTTCGCGGGGCGCGGTTCGGCGGCCGGGGCGGCCTCGGGCTCGGCCTTCGCCCGCGCGGCTGCGGCGGAGAAGGCCGAGGCGCTGGCGGACTCGATGCCGGGCTCCATCTCGACGTTCGCGGCGGGCATCCCGGGCCTCGGCAGCACGGGCGGCGGGATGGGCGCGGACCCCGGCGCCTCGTCCGGCCCGGCGGCCGGGTCGGCGGACGGGCCGGTCAGCCAGTCGGGCGTGCGGCGTGGCGCGATGGGCAGGATCTTGCCCGTGGGGGCGGCGTCCTCGTCCCTGGAAACGTCGTCGTCGTGCGTCAGCACGGGGCTCTCCCGGGTGGTGGTGACGATGCTCCCCGGGGTTATCGGCAGACGGTCCCCCGGAGGTTAGCCCCGGCGCGACCTCCCCCGGCCTCCCGCCGGGGCTCCGCGCAGCTCGAGCTTGCGGTAGAGCGTGCGCAGCCCGATGCCCAGCATCGCCGCCGCCCGGGGCTTGTCGTTGCCGCAGTGGCGCAGGGTCGCGGCGATGAGCTGGCGCTCGGCCTCGGCCACGGTCATGCCCACCCGCAGCTCGAGCTTCTCCCCGGCGCTCTCCACGTCGCGCAGCGCGTCGGGGAGGTCCGACAGGTCGAGGGCGCGGCGCCCCTCGGCGAAGACGACCATGCCCTCGATGGTGTTGCGCAGTTGGCGGACGTTGCCCGGCCACGGGTGGCGCACGAGGCGGTCGAGCACCCCGCGGGTGATGCCCGTCACCCGCCGCCCGTGCTCCCGGTCGAACTCCCGGATGAAGCCCTCGACCAGCAGGGGGATGTCCTCCGGGCGCTCGCGCAGCGGCGGCATGACGATGCGCACGACGCTCAGCCGGTAGAAGAGGTCCTCGCGGAACCGCCCGGCCGCCACCTCCGCGGCCAGGTCGCGGTTCGTGGCGGCGATCAGGCGCACGTCCACGCGCAGCGTCTCGCCGCCGACGCGCTCGAACGAGCGGTCCTGCAGCACACGCAGCAGCTTGACCTGCACGGCGGGCGGCAGCCCACCGATCTCGTCCAGGAACAGGGTGCCGCCGTCGGCCAACTCGAAGCCGCCGCGGCGCGTCGCGCTGGCGCCGCCGGACCCGGACCCCGGGGGGGCGTCCCGCCCGAACAGCTCGCTCTCGATCACCCCCTCGGCCAGCGCGCCGCAGTTCACCCAGACGAAGCGCTCGTCCCGGCGCGGGCCGTGGCGGTGGATGGCCCGCGCCACGAGCCCCTTGCCCGTGCCGGTCTCGCCCTCGATCAACACCGTGGCGCGGGTCGAGGCGATGTGGCCCACCTGCTCCATGACCCGCACGATGGCGCGCGAGCGGCCGGTGAGGCGCTCCAGGCCGAAGCGCTCGTCGAGCTGGGCCTCCATCTCCGCCACCCGCGCCGCGAGCGCCTGGCGGTCGAGACCCTGCCGCAGCACCGCCAGCAGCTTGTCGTGGTTCACCGGCTTGACCTGGAAGTCCGCGGCGCCGTGGCGCATGGCCTCGACCGCGACGTCCACGTCGGCCCGCTCGGCGATCAGCACGGCGCAGACCTCGGGGTTGCGCTCGCGGGCCCGGCGCAGGAGCGCCACGCCGTCGATGCGGTGGACGCGGATCTCCGTCACCAGGCAGTCCACCCGCGTGGCGTCGAGGGCGTTGTGGCCGCTCTCGCCGTCGCGCGCCCACACGACGTCGAGGTCGTGGCCGCGCAGGAAGGCGAGCAGCGCCCCGGTGGCCTCGCTCTCGCGGTCCACGACCAGGACGCGGGGCCGGTCCTTCAGCGGCACGCCCACCTCACGCGAGCCCCTCGAGTGCGGCCAGCGCCCCGCGGGTGCTGGGGATGTCGGTGGGCGTGGGGGCGATCTCGCGCCAGGCGATCCGCCCGGCCTTGTCCACCAGGAAGAGCGCGCGCCGGCTGTAGCCGCGGTCCGGCACCAGCACGCCGTAGGCGGCGCAGGCGGCGCGATCGAAGTCCGAGAGCAGGGTGAAGGAGAGCCCCAGCTTGCGCGCGAACTCCTGGTTGGCGTACCAGGAGTCCACGCTGATGCCCAGCACCTCGGTCTCGAGCGCGTGGAAACGCGGCAGCTCCGCCTGCAGTTCGGGGAGCTGGTGCGAGCAGAGCGGTGAGAACGCCAGCGGGTAGAACACCACCAGCACGTTGCGCTCCCCGCGGTACTCCGAGAGCGTGAAGGGCTGACCGCCGGGCCCCTTGAGCCGGAACTCCGGGGCGGGCTGGCCGAGGTCGGGCGGGGCGTTCACCTGCATGGGACCTCCGGGGATGAGGGGCGGCGGGGACTCCGCCGACGATGAGTCGCCCCGGCGCCGCGTGTCAACTGCCCGCGGGGCGCGGGCGACGTCAGCCGCGCGGGCGGCGATTCGTGAGCCGCAGCACGTCCTGGCTCACCGCCGCCAACTCGGCCACCGTGCGCACGCCCTT
>JAXDBZ010000196.1:0-6565 GCA_034678345.1 Candidatus Eiseniibacteriota bacterium | reverse complement strand
ATCATCGTGCCGACCGCCACCGCCTCCACCCTGAAGCTCGGCTACGCCCTCTGGATGCGCCGGTAGTCGGTTCCGCTCCGACGCGGGCCGCTCCCCGCGGCCCGCGTCCGTGTCGGGGGTGAGGCCGCCTTGCGCGCGACCCGGCGCATCCCGCATCCTGCGCCGGAACGTCCCCTCCCACCCCGACCTTGCCGAGGCGCGATGTCACCCGACTTCATCTACACCATGAAGGACCTCCGCAAGGTGGTCCCCCCCAAGCGCGAGATCCTCAAGGGCATCTGGCTCTCGTTCTACTACGGCGCCAAGATCGGCGTGCTCGGCCTGAACGGCGCCGGCAAGAGCTCCCTGCTGCGCATCATGGCGGGCGTGGACCCCGACTTCATCGGCGAGGCCTTCCTCGGCAAGGGCTACACCGTCGGTCTGCTCGACCAGGAGCCGAAGCTCGACCCGGCCAAGAACGTGCTCCAGAACATCCAGGACGGCGTGGGCGGCAAGATGGCCGTGCTGCGCCGCTGGAACGAGATCAGCGCGCGCTTCGCCGAGCCGATGGACGACGACGAGATGGCGAAGCTGCTCGAGGAGCAGGCCAGGGTCCAGGACCAGATGGACGCCGGCAACCTGTGGGAGCTGGAGCGCCACCTCGAGATCGCCATGGACGCGCTGCGCTGCCCGCCGCCGGAGCAGGACGTGACCACGCTCTCGGGCGGCGAGCGGCGCCGCGTGGCGCTGTGCCGGCTGCTGCTGCAGGAGCCCGACCTGCTGCTGCTCGACGAGCCCACGAACCACCTCGACGCCGAGTCGGTGGCCTGGCTGGAGCGCTTCCTCAAGGAGTACCAGGGCACGGTCGTGGCGGTGACCCACGACCGCTACTTCCTCGACAACGTCGCCGGCTGGATCCTCGAGCTGGACCGCGGCGCCGGCATCCCCTGGGAGGGGAACTACTCCTCGTGGCTCGACCAGAAGCGCAAGCGGCTGCAGGTCGAGGAGAAGCAGGAGAGCGCGCGGCAGCGCACGCTGGAGCGCGAGCTGGAGTGGGTGCGCATGGCGCCGCGGGCGCGGCAGGCCAAGGGCAAGGCGCGACTGGCCGCCTACGAGAAGATGCTGGCCGAGGAGGGCCGCGAGAAGCTCGAGAACATCGAGATCTACATCCCGCCCGGTCCCCGGCTCGGGAACGTGGTGATCGAGGCCGAGCACCTGCGCAAGGGCTACGGCGACAACCTGCTGATCGAGGACCTGTCGTTCAAGCTCCCCCCCGCCGGCATCGTCGGCGTCATCGGCGCCAACGGCGCCGGCAAGACCACGCTGTTCCGCATGATCACCGGGCAGGAGACGCCCGACGCCGGCTCGCTGCGCATCGGCGAGACGGTGAGCCTCGCCTACGTGGACCAGAGCCGCGACGCCCTGCCGCCCGACGCCAACGTCTGGGAGGCCATCGCCGACGGCAAGGACGTGCTCGAGCTGGGCAAGCGCACGATGAACTCGCGCTCCTACGTCGCCTCGTTCAACTTCAAGGGCGCCGACCAGCAGAAGCGGGTCAAGGACCTCTCCGGCGGCGAGCGCAACCGCGTCCACCTGGCGCGCATGCTCAAGGCCGGCGCCAACGTGCTGCTGCTCGACGAGCCCACCAACGATCTCGACGTGGACACGCTGCGCGCGCTCGAGGTGGCGCTGGACGAGTTCGCCGGCTGCGCCGTGGTCATCTCGCACGACCGCTGGTTCCTCGACCGCATTGCCACCCACATGCTGGCCTTCGAGGGTGACAGCCAGGTCGTGTTCTTCGAGGGCAACTACGCCGACTACGAACGCGTGCGCCACGAGCGGCTCGGCAAGGACGCCGACCAGCCGCACCGCATCAGGTACCGGAAGCTCACGCGGGGATAGCCCGGGGGGCGCGGGTGCGCCGATGTCACTTCGCGCGAGGGAACGTGGGACACCACGCCGTGACCTGCACCCGTTCCGGGCCCTTGCAGTGGCCCCTGCCCGTGCAGAGCATGAAGACCACGGCGATGGAGTCCACCGGCTCCGGCGCGGTCGTCAGCACCCTTGCACCATCGGATGAGAACACGTCGGTCGGCCGGATCGGACGGTCTAGCCGCTCCCGCGTGCCGTCCATGTAGACGGCGTACGGCCCTCCGCCTTCTCCGGCAACCTGCTGATACACCAGGTGCTCCGGATAGCAGCGACCGGCACGTATCCACTGGAGATTGTCGTAGAGAGCGTTAGTCTGAACGGCGACGAGCACCGTCACATCACCGGTCACCACCGAATAGACCGCCACTCGATACCACCCGTCGTAGGGCTCGATGATCCCGAATCGCGTCCCGTCCGGTGACCATGCCGGGAAGCGCCCGCTGACGTGTCGCCCACCCGAGAGGAACGGTCGGTCCTCGCCCGTGGATAGGTCGTAAAGATGGACCCCCGCCGAATCCTCCACCTGCCCGGGGTAGAGGAACGTCCGCGAGCACAGCAGCGTCTTCCCATCCGGGGACCAATCCACGTAGTTCACGCCGTTGTTGGTGAAGAACGGCCACCGCAGGGATCCGGTAGCCAGATCGATCACCACCACCTGGAAGCCCGCGGCCGCCACTAGTTGGCGCCCGTCCGGTGAGAACCTGCAGCTACTGGGCCAGAAGTAATTCGCTGGCATGAGGTACTTGGGTTGACCACCCGAGAGCCGGATGAGGTAGAGCCCCGGTGGTCCGTAGACGCTCTCCACCACCCGCCGGAACACGACCGACTTTCCGTCGGGCGATAGCGCCTCGGGAAAGTCGATAGTCTGGTACTTGTTCGGCTTCACTGGAGGCTCAGCATGAGTGCGAGGGCCGGTCGGTGACCGCCCACATGAGCACAACAGCGCCAGCAGAAGGGCGGTCAGCGCACAGTGGCGAAGACTCACGCGGCCATGTGCGGCGCTTCGGGCACCCGCCGCAACGCGAATCACGGAGGGGCGAGAGGCAGCCGCCAGGAGATCATGTGTCCGTGACCTCCGGCGGCGCTGAGCAAGACGAGACGGGAAGTGCGCCCACACGCACCAAGTAGACATCAATGCGAATGGCTCTGCAACAGACATCCTGACGTCTATCGGCGCCGTCTATCGCCCGAGTTCAGGATTGCGATTGGCGCCCTGGCGGGGAGCTCGCCCGCCTAGAAGATGAAGTCCGTAGACAGGAAGCGGGAGCGGCGCTCCTTGAGGATGTCGGCGAGGATGCGCTTGTTGATGTCCTCCGCCTTGGCCGCCACCAGCGTGCGGATGCCGAAGACGCGCAGCGCGTCGGTGACCGAGAGCGTGCCCTCGGCCGAGTCCTTGCGCCCGGTGAAGGGGAACGTGTCGGGGCCGCGCTGGCACTGGCTGTTCAGGTTCACGCGGCAGACCTGGTTCACCAGCGGGTCGATGAGCCGCGCCAGGCGCTCGGGGTCGGTGCCGAAGATGCTGAGCTGCTGCCCGTAGTTCGACTCGGCTACGTAGCGGATCGGCGACTCGAGGTCCTCGAACGGCACCACCGGCACGACCGGCCCGAACTGCTCCTCGCGGTAGAGCCGCGCCGCCGGGCGCACCGGGTAGACGACCGCCGGCGCGAAGAAGCTGCCCCGCGTGCCGCCGCCGCCTGCGTTCACCACGCGGCCGCCGTGCGCCAGCGCGTCGTCCACGTAGGCGCGCAGCTTCTCCGGCTTGCCGGGCTCGGGCAGCGGGGTGACCGCGACGCCCTCGTCCCAGGGCATGCCGGCCTTCAGCTTCTCCACCGCCGCTGCCAGCCCGGCCACGAACCGCTCCGCCACCTGCGTGTGCACGAACAGGATCTTGAGCGCGGTGCAGCGCTGGCCGTTGAACGACAGCGCGCCCAGCACGCACTCGCGCACCGCCAACTCGAGGTCGGCGTCGGGCAGGACGATGGCCGGGTTCTTGGCCTCGAGCCCCAGCACGCAGCGCAGCCGGTGCGGCCGCGGGTGCCTGCCGCGCAAGCTGTCGGCCACCGGGCTCGTGCCGATGAAGGCCAGCACGTCCACGCGTCCCGAGGCCATCAGCGCCGCGGCCACGACACGGCCTTCGCCGTACACCGTGTTCACCACGCCCGGCGGGAACGAGTCGCGGAAGGCCTCGAGCAGCGGCCGGTGCAGCAGCACGCCCAGCTTGGGCGGCTTGAAGATGACGGTGTTGCCCATGATCAGCGCCGGGATGAGCGTGGTGACGGTCTCGTTCAGCGGGTAGTTGAACGGGCCCATGCACAGCGCCACGCCCAGCGGGGCGCGCCGCACCTGGCCGATGATGCCCTGCTCGATCAGGAAGCGCGACGAGGCGCGGTCGAGATCCTTGAGCGCCTCGATGGTGCCCCGGATGTACTCGACGGTGCGGTCGAACTCGCGCTCGGCCTCGGCGCGGCTCTTGGCGATCTCCCACATGAGCAGCCGCACCACCTCGTCGCGGCGCGCCGTCATGCGCCGCGCGAAGTCCTCGACGCAGGCGATGCGCCCCGCCACCGGCAGCGTGGGCCAGGCGCCGCGCCCGTTGTCGTAGGCGGCGGTGGCCGCGTCGAGGGCGCGCAGCGCCTCGGCCTCGTCGAGCTGGGGGCAGGAGCCGATCACACGCGGCTCCGGCCCGGCGGCGCCCTCGGTCCAGACCGGGGAGACGATCTCCTGCACCGGCCCGTCCCAGCGGCGCAGCTCGCCGCCGACCAGGTACTCGCGCTGCTCGATCGGCCCCGGCAGCGCCACGCCGGGGGGCAGGTCCCGCTCGCCCGGGAATCGGATCGTCGGTTCCGCGCTCATCCCGCGCCTCCCTGGCCGCCCGTACGGGGTGGCCGGCGGCATCGTATCCTTTCGCCGATTCGAGCGTCTAATGTCGGGAAAGTGGCCCGGAGCGGGCCTGTCCCACGTCCAGGAGAAGCGATGAGCCACGATGTCACGGATTTCCAAAGCGAAGTCATCGAGAAGAGCCGCGAGGTGCCCGTCCTGGTGGACTTCTGGGCGCCGTGGTGCGGCCCCTGCCGCGTGCTCGGCCCGGTGCTGGAGCGCCTGGCCGTCGAGGCGCGCGGCGAGTGGGTGCTGGCCAAGGTGAACACCGAGCAGCACCAGGAACTGGCCGCCGAGTACGGCATCCAGAGCATCCCCAACGTCAAGCTCTTCATGGACGGCGAGGTGGTGGACGAGTTCCTCGGCGCCCTGCCCGAGGCGCAGATCCGTCGCTGGCTCGAGCAGGCGATCCCCTCGCCCTATTCGGACGCGGTGGCCCGCGCCCGCGAGATGCTCTCGCTCGGCCAGTTCGCCGAGGCGGCCGCGGCGCTGCGCGCCATCGTGGCCGAGGAGCCGGGGCTCAAGGACGCGCGGCTGGCACTGGCCGAGACGCTCCTGCACACGGACCCCGCGGCGGTGCCGCCGGCGCTCGAGGGGCTCGAGGTCGAGGCCGACCAGGCCGACCGCGTCGAGGCCCTGCGCCTGCTCGCCGAACGGGCCATGCAGCTCGAGCATCCCGAGGAGCTGCCCGACGCGCCGGTCAAGGTGCGCTACCTCGCCGGTCTCACGGCGCTGCGCGCCGGTGACTGGGACACGGCGCTGGCCTCGTTCATCGAGGTGATGCGCGGTCAGCGCAACTACGCCGGCGGGATCGCACAGGAGGCCGGGCGCGGCGTCTTCGTGCTGCTCGGCTGGCAGCACCCCGTCTGCGAGAGGCACCACCGGGCGTTCGCCAGCGCGCGCAACGTCTAGCCCGGACGATCCCCGCGATCACGCGCCCCGGCGGTCACGAGCCGCCGGGGCTTCGCGCTTCCGCGACGCCGGGCGGCGGAGTAGCCTGATCGCGATGGCCTCCCCTCCCGCCGCCGGCGTCCCCGCGCCGAGGCGCGGCTTCGACCGCCGCGCCTGGCGCGAACCGCGCCCCAACCCGACGCTCATCGCCGTCATCGGCTGGGTGAACCGCGCCGTGGTGCTCCCCCACCTCGTGCGCCTGCGGCGCTTCGATCTGCCCGGCGCCGACCTCGCGCGGCTGCGCGCGGCGGTGCACCCCGGCGCGGCCGCGTTCCTCGGTCCCAACCACCCCGAGTTCTTCACCGACTGGATGGTGGACAAGGAACTCTCGTTCCGTGTCTCCCCGCTCATGGCCCACTGGGCCTCGTACGAGATCGTGAACGTGAGCCCCGCGGCCCAGTGGCTGTGGTTGCGCAACAACCTCATCGCCAACGTGCCGGGCGGCGGCGGCCGCGAGTACTCCATCCGCTGGGCGCTGACCGGGCACGGCGTGCTGCTGCACCCCGAGGGCACCGCCAGCTGGCACGGCGAGCGCGTCGGACCGCTCCTGCCCGGCATCGTGGACCTGGCCTGGGCGACCTGCGAGCGGGCGCGCATCGCGGGGCGCGACCGGCCCGTCTTCGTCGTCCCCATCGTGTGGCGGCTGCGCTTCGCCGGCGACGTCTCGCGCGCGCTCGACCGCGAGATGGCGATGATGGAGCGGGCGCTGGCGCTGCCCTCGGGCGAGGGCCTCTCGCTCGGACAGCGCTTCGCCGCGCTCCAGGCGGAGCTGCTGAAGCGCCGCTGCGCCGCGCTCGGCCTGCCCGCGCCGCCCGACCCGCGGGGG
>JAXDBZ010000195.1:0-9592 GCA_034678345.1 Candidatus Eiseniibacteriota bacterium | reverse complement strand
CCCCCGCGGCCGCCGGCCCCGGGCCCGCCCCCGGGGCCCCTGGGTGCCCGTGGTTGGGGGGGCGTGCGTTACTACGGCCCGGCACCTTCCTGGTGCGGGGCCGCGTCGTTCGGGACGGCCGATGTGGGCGTGAATCCCTTCCCTAGAGTGCCTTCCGCCCCGCGATCACCACGGCTTCCAGCGCGCTCAGCTCGATCCGCCCGTTGAGCGGGTCGCCACTCTCGGGCCCGCGGCCCGAGCTGGTCACGCTGAGACGCATCCGGCGCTGCACGAACAAGTCCTCCACCCGCGGGTCGCCGGCCACGGTCACGCTCACCGTGTCGGTCACGCCCGGGCTCAGCGTCAGGACCCGCTGGACCACCGGGGGCGTGCTCCGCGGCGCGGTCTCCGCGCCGCTGGCGTAGAGGCGGAGCGTGTCCACGCCCGAGCCGGTCGAGTCGCGGGCGATCACCGTCATCGTGATCTCGACCGACTGCACCTCGGCCACGCCGCTCAGGCCGTCCAGCAGGTTGATCTCCTCGTCGTCCACGAGCGCCTGCTCGCCGGTGGCGAGGCCGCCCGGGGTCGGCGGGATGGGCCCGAACGACGCCGCGCGCATCCCGGGATCGAGGTAGCTCAGCACGTCCACCCGGAGCACGAGGTGGTGGTCGCCGCAGCCGGCCAGGAGGAGCGCGACCGTCGCCAGCAGGATGCCGATTCGCGTGCGCATGGCGCCTCCAGGCCTCAGCGGTAGAGGGCGAGCCCGGCCCCGAGTTCGAGGCCGCGGTCGCGGGTGAGGTTGCGGCTGTGGCTGGCGAGGGCGAGGTCCACGCCCACCGGGCCGAACCGCAGGCCCGCGCCGCCCGTGTACTGGAGCATCTCGTTGGCATCGAAGAAGGCGCCGGCGCGCAGCGCCAGCATCGGGCTCAGCCACGTCTCGCCGCCCAGGTGCCCGGTGGTGGAGTTCACGCCGCGCACGACGTCGGCCACCACCAGGAAGCGCCCCAGCCGGGCCGCGGCGTTCGCCACCGCGGTGGTGGGCACGGTGCTGCTCACCCGCTTGCCCTCGGCGAGGGTCTCCTGCACGTAGTCCCCGGTCGCCGGGTCGTCGTAGCCGACGCTCTCGCGCACGCGCCAGTCGTAGCGCGTGCCGATGTCGTTGACGCCCAGTCCGACCTCGAAGCCGGCCGCCATCCACACCGCGCCCAGATCGAGGCCGCGGCCGAAGCCGCCACCGTCGGGGCCGGCGGTCTCGTAGCGGCCGAGGTAGCCGATGTCCACCGGGTCCGAGCCGAACAGCGTGTCGGCGGTGGTGAACGAGACGGCGTTGTCGGCCCGGCCGTAGGCCATGCCGCGCATCAGCTTCACGCGCGCGCCGGCGTAGAGCCCCGCCCCGGCGCCGCGCGGGTCGCCCGCCTGCATCAGCGCGCCGGCCCAGCCCAGGTGCACGCCGAGGGCGGCCATGCCGCTGCCGCCGTCCAGCATCCGGTAGTCGGTCAGGGGCTGGAACTCGCTCCCGTCCATGGCGTCGAGCAGCGCCTCGTTCAGGGACAGTTCGTTCTGGTAGAAGACCTGCGGGGCCAGGGCGAGGAAGAAGCGCCGCACGCCGAGGCCCAGCGTCGGGCCGTTCACGACCGCGCCCTGCCGGCTGCCGTCCGCTGGGAAGACGGAGCGGATGTCGCCGAGGTCCATGCTGAGGTGGTCCTTGCCGACCACCACGGTGATGTCGTTGCCGGCGGTCTCGGGCTCGACGAGCTGGAGGTTCCAGGGCGGGTTGTAGAGCAGGTTGGCCAGCTCGTAGACGTTGAAGTCGGGCTCGTCGGGGTCCAGCTCGGGCGGGTCCGCCAGCACCGGGACGAGGCCAATCGGCAGCGGCAGGGTCCAGCCGGACTGCGGTTCGCGCGGCACGGCGCGGTAGGCCACGTTGGCGCCGTCGCTACCCGGACCACCGCCGGCCAGAACCACACCACCCATGGCCATGCGCCGTGCACTGAAGGTCTGGGCGTCGGCCAGCCCGGCGGCCAGGAGCAGCGCGCCGAGACAGAGCAGCAAGACACTACGGGACATTGGGTTAGGCTCCTCCTGGTGAAGGCGCCCGGGGTCGGAGCGGTGGACGGGACGACCCCCTCAGCGCAAGGAGCGGGCCAGACCAGCCACGGCTGTGACCGGTCCGCGCGGCCGGGTTGGCCGCCAGCCCCGGCAGCGGCTCAGTGGCGGCCGAAGTAGTCCTCGAGCGCCTGCCGGTGCGCCGCGAACGCGATGGAGCGCGGCAGCCGCGAGGCGGCGAACCATCTCGCCGCGCTCGCGTCGTCGCCGGGGTGCAGGCGGCCGCCTTCGCGCCGCGCCGTGTAGAGGATGAGCACGGCGCGGGAGCGCGGATCGTCCAGCCCGGCGTAGACGCCGAAGAGGCCGGTCAGGCGCACGAGCAGGCCGGTCTCCTCCTCCATCTCGCGCACCGCGCAGTGTTCGGGGGTCTCTCCGTACTCCATGAATCCCGCCGGCAGGCACCACGCGCCCACGCGCGGCGCGTAGCGGCGCTTCACCATGAGCACGCGGCCCTCACGCTCGAGGATGACCCCGGCGGCGGGCACGGGATTGCGGTAGTGCACCCAGCCGCACAGTGGGCAGACCGGGCGGCGCTGTCCGTGGTCGTCCAGCTTCTCGAGCGGCGTGGCACAGCGCGGGCAGTAGCGGAACGGCATGCGGGCGGACATAGCCCCGACAGTAGGCCGCGGCGCCGGCGCCGCGCAACCGCGTGGCGCCGGCGCCCGCGTGCTCTCCCCGCCTACTCCGCCGGCGGCGGCGTCTCCGGCTCGACGACCGCTCGCACCCGCCAAGCGCCCTCGGCCGCCAGCAGCGCGAACGCGGCCAGGTAGAGCAGCGCCCCACCCAGCAGCGCCACGCGGAAGCCGAACGCCATCGCGCACGCCACGACCAGCGTGCCGCCCAGCACCGAGCCCATGCCGTTCACCGCGAAGCCCCAGTCCACCAGCGGCCCGACGCGCAGCACCGCGCGGGGGAACGGCATCCCCATGAAGAAGCCAAGCGGGGCGATGAGCGCCGCCGCGACGGCGATGCGCGCCGCCACCGGCAGCCCGCTCAGGGCGCCGGTGAGCGCCGGCAGCAGCAGCATCTCGAGCAGCAGCCAGCCGAGGATGGCAAGGAACGTGACCCGTGCCGGCACGCGCTCGGCCCAGCGGCTGCCCAGCCCGGCGGCCACGAGCAGCGTCAGCAGCACCGTGGCGGTGCTGTAGGTCGAGGCCCCGAGGAAGAGCGTGTAGCGCTGGATGAGCACGACCTCCACCGCCATGAAGGCCATGCCGATGAGCAGGAAGTAGAACCAGCCCGCCGCCGGCAGCTTCTCGCGGCTCGTGGCGTAGGGCAGCAGCACCAGCGGCAGCACGAGCACGAGGGTGATGCCCACGATGACGATGAGGATGAGCTGCGAGATGGGCAGGCCGGTGAGGTCGTCGTAGGGGCTCAGCTTCTGCAGCCGCTCCCGCGTCAGGTTGCGCCACCGGCCCATCTGCGCGATGAACGGGCGGTCGTCCGTGCACGGCGAGACGGCGATCCGCGCCGTGTCGGCCACCGCCCGCCAGCCGCCGGCGACGACCTGGGGGATGATCCGGCCGCGCAGCGAGTCCGGTGCCGGATGGACCAGGTGCATGGGCGTCTGGCGCGGGCCGGCGAGCGGCCCGTAGGCACGCTGGCGGATCTCGTCGGTGAGCGGCCACTTCGACAGCAGCAGCACGTGCCGGCGCAGCTCGGGCAGGCGGTAGACGGCGAAGTGCTCCTCGGGCCGCTCGACCCCCTCGCGGCGCAGCGCGTCCACGACCTCGCTCACCAGCCGCGGCATGTACATCTGGTGCTCGAGCGAGAGGAACCCGTCGGCCGACAGCGCGCGCCAGTAGTCCCGGAAGGCCTCGGTGGTGAAGAGGTAGTTCTCGGCCAGCGCGAACGCTCCCGAGCCCAGCGCCGCCCAGGTGTTCGAGCTGAGCGAGTAGATGACGTCGAAGCTGTTCGGGTGGCGCCGCACGTAGGTGCGGGCGTCCTCGGTGATCACGCGCACGCGCGGGTCGCGGTAGAGGTACCCGCTGTACTCGGGGCAGTCCACGATGCGCCCGGTCGAGTCCTGCGTCGTCGAGTCGCACACGACGTAGCCCGCCGGGTCGCCGACCGCGAGCATGCGGTTGATGTGCGGGATGACCTCGACCGCGTGCACCTCGGCCGCGCCCTTCTCCAGCGCCTGCAGGACGTCGGCGCCGCCGCCGGCCCCGAGCGAGAGGAAGCGGCAGCGCGGGAAGCGGTCCATCAGCCAGCCCACGTCGATGCTCCAGCGTTGGTAGGTGGTGTCGCGCCCCAGCGCCGCCCAGTCGCCGTCGAACGGGATGACCGGGGAGTTGGCCACGTTGTCGATGTTGAGGCCGCGCGCCTGGCCGCCGAAGTCGTACATCTTGATCTTGGCCATCGCGTCCCAGTGCTTGTAGATCACCGGGGCGCGCTCCTCGCGTCCCATCTCGAGCAGGCGGTCGGCGCGGTTTCCCACCGACGCGGCCGCGAGGAGCCACATCGCCGCCGGGACCAGCCAGCCGCGGCGCCGGTCGGCGATGAGCGCCGCCACCAGCGCCGGCAGCGGGACCCAGGCCGTGGCCACCGGCGTGCCCAGCGCGTTCATGGCCACGATCGCCCCCACCACGCCCAGGCCGGCGCCGAGCAGGTCGGCCATGTAGAGCCGCGGGATGTCGGCGCTGTCGTGCTTGAAGACGAGCGCGAGCGCCATGCCGCCGAAGAAGAACGGCAGACCCAGCGCCAGCAGCACCACCACGAAGCGGCCGACCATGCTCCAGCGGCTGAAGAGCAGCGCGAAGTCCATGCCCGTGTGGAACGCCACGTGCGGTCCGAGCAGCGCCGTGGCCGCGGTCAGGGCGAGGAAGAGACCCAGGCGCCGCTCGTGGTCGAGCGCCGGGAAGAGCCGCAGGGCCAGCGCGCCGAGCCCCAGACCGAGGACGGCGAGCGAGAGTGTCAGGAAGGCGAAGGTGTAGAAGAACTCGGCCGAGAACAGGCGCGTCCAGACGAGTTCCAGGGCGATGAGCGTGATCGAGGTGAGGGCGACGATCCACAGCTTGGCGGCCTTCATCGGTGGGTCCCCATGGGTGGCACGCGGCGTCCGAGAGAGGGTGACGATCGGCCAGCCTAGCGGCGCCCGCGGCCGCCGTGGGCCGGGCTCGGGCGAGGGAGGTCAATCGGCGGACGGGCGCCGCCGAAGCGGGCACGGCCGCTCGCGCGGCCCACCGGACGCGGACGGACGGCGGACGCCGGGGCCAACGAAGACGGCCCGGCCGTGGAACGGCCGGGCCTCTTCTGCGCAACCGGGGCGGTACGTCGCGCTGCACCTCCCCGCCCGAACGGACACCCCTCTCGGATACCTCTTCGGCATCGCGGGTCGGATCGATCGCCCGCCCGGTCGCGCGTCCCTCTGTCCCCCGCTACTCCTCCCCCTCGTCCTGCTGCCGCTCGAGCCGCTGCCGCAGGTCCTCGAGCTCCTTCCTCAGCTGGTCCAGCTCGTGTCGCAGGTCATCCCGCTCCCGCGTGACGATCCGCTTCCGGACCACGGGGCCATCGCCCGACGGTTCGCCGGGCTTTTCCACCCAAGTGGAGCCGGGCTCGTCGAGCGTGGCCTCGATGGTGCGCGGCGTGCCGTGGCGCACGACCCGCAGCGCGACCTTGCCCTCCCTACCCCGCAGGGCTTCGACCAGGTCCATGCTGTTCGTGACCGCCTTGTCGTCCACGCGGGTGATGACGTCCCCGGGCAGCACCCCCGCCTTCTGGGCCGGCCGGTCCTCGAGGACCTCCAGCACCAGGGCCCCCTTGCCGTCCTTCAGGCCGAAGTACTCACCCAGCGCCGGGCTCAGCGGCTCCACCCGCACCCCCAGCCTCCCGCGCCCGGCCAGGACGGCGAAGGGGCGCTCGCCCGGGCCGAGGTCGCGCAGTCTCTCCAGCCCCTCGAGCCCCTCCAGGCCCTTGAGGTCCCGGATGATCACGCGGCGTTCCGGCACCTTCGGTGCCTTGGGAGCCCTGGGAGCCTTCGGGGCGGCCGGCACCTCGGGCACCTCGATCTCGATGCGGCGGGGCTCGGCGCCCGCGGCGCGCGAGCCGAGGGTGACGGCAAGGGTCTGTAGCTTGCCGTCGCGGAACACCTGCACGCTCATCCTCTGTCCGACGCGGGACTCGGCGACCATGTCGGACAGCTCGTCCGGGCTGTCCACCAAGCGGCCGTTCAGGCGCACGATGACGTCGTCGCGGCGCAGACCGGCCTTCTCCGCGGGGCTGCCGCGGACCACGCGGCTCACGATCACGCCGCCCGGCCCGTCGTAGTCGAGGCCCTCGCGGAGGTCCTCCGAGACCTCCTGCATGTACACCCCGAGCCAGGGAGTCTGCCCGGTGTCGGCGGCGCGGGAGACCGGTGTCCCCGCGACCCCGATGATGAGCAGCAACCCGGCGATGAGCGCGAGCTGCGCCACGCGTGCCACGTTCTGTCGCATGCCCCTTCCTCCTATGGTAGCTTGGACCACTCACGAACCCGCTGCTGCGGACGCGATCTGGCCGCAATCTGCTTCGGCCATCCTGCTGGCCACTCCTCGACGGGGTGTTCGACCCCGACTGCGTCGCGGCCGGCAGTCTCGCCTCGCATCTCGCGGTCATCTCCCGTCCTCGCGACGCGGGACGTGAATGGCCCAAGCTCCGTCCCGAATCGGTTCCGCCGGACGACGGTCCATCGGGTTGGACACGGTCACCCGCCGGAAGGTTTCCTCGAGCCTTCGCCCGCCCACGATTTCACGGCATCCCGGAGCCATGAAGGTCAACGAACTGTCAGAACTCGAGATCACCGACGTCGCGCTGGGCGGCAAGGCCCTGGCCCGGCACGAGGGACGGGTCGTCTTCGTGGACCGCGGGCTGCCCGGCGACCGCGTCGTGGCGCGCGTCACGCGCCTCAAGCGCACCTGGGCCGAGGCCCGCCTCGAGCGGATCGAGCGCGGCTCGCAACGGCGCGTCGCCGCCCCCTGCCCGCACTTCACCGCCGGCGTCTGCGGCGGCTGCCGCTTCCTCGACCTCGGCTACGATGAGCAGCTCGCGCTCAAGGAGCGCCAGGTGCGCGAGACGCTGCAGCACCTCGGCGGCGTCGCCGAACCGCCCGTGCGGCCCATCCGGCCCGCGCCGGCCGCCAACGGCTACCGCAACAAGATGGAGTTCAGCTTCCATCCCGCCGCCGACGGCGCGCCCGTGCTCGGCCTGCACGAGCGCGGCACCTTCGAGAGCGTCTTCGCGCTCGAGACCTGCGCGCTGCCGAGCGCGCTCACGCTCGAGATCGTCCGGCTGACACAACGCTTCGCCGTCGAGCACCGCTGGCGCGCCTACCATCCGCGGCGCCACGAAGGCGTCGTGCGCTACCTCACCGTGCGCCACCTGCCGCACACCGGCCAGTGCGGCGTGCACCTCGTCGCCGCGAGCGACGCGGTGCACGGGCTGGACGAATGGCCGCGGGCCGTGGCGGCGCTGTCGGACGAGGTGCGCACGGTCACGCTGCTGCTCAACCGCTCGCGCTCGAACGTCGCCTTCGGCGAGGAGGAGCGCCCGCTCGTTGGCGACGGCGTGATCGTCGAGCGGCTGCTGGGGCTCGAGTTTGAGGCCACCGCGAACACGTTCCTGCAGACGAACAGCCGCCAGGCCGAGGCCCTCTACGCCGCGGCGCTCGAGGCCGCCGCGCTACGGGAGAACGAGACCGCGCTCGACCTCTACTGCGGCACCGGCACGCTCACGCTGCTGCTGGCGCGCGCCGGGGCGCGGGCGGTCGGCGTCGAATCGGTGGCGGACGCGGTCGAGCGGGCGCGGCGCAACGCCGCGCGCAACGGCGTCGCCCACGCGGAGTTCGTCGCCGGCGAGGCGCGCCCGGTGCTGCGTGCCTGGGCCCGCGGCGAGCTGGCCTCGCCGTGGGCGGGTTCACCCCCGGCCGGCGAGACCGGTCGGCGCGGGCCCGACGTGGTGCTGGTGGACCCGCCGCGCGCCGGGCTGCACCCGCGCGTGGTGTTCCGCATCGCCGAGCTGGCGCCGGCGCGCATCGTCTATGTCTCCTGCAACCCGGCCACGCTGGCGCGCGACCTCAAGGACTTCGCCGGCCACGGCTGGCGGCCCGCCGAGGTCACCCCCTTCGACATGTTCCCGCACACGCCCCACATCGAGTGCGTGGCGAGGCTGGAGCGGGGATGAGCATGGTGCGCGGAGTCGCCGGCGAGGGACCCGCGCGCGCCGAAGCGGACGTCGCTCAGCGCCTCATCCCGCCCGGACGCAGGCGGAAGAGGTACATGCAGTCGCCGGGCCGCGCGGCCGGCGGGACGCTCCAGAGCGCTCGGAAGTCCATCACGACGCTCTCCGGCGTGCGGCCCGCCGGGGTCATCATCGTCTGGGGCAATCCGACGAAGTAGTAGCTGCTCACCGCCAGCCAGTCGCTCTCCCGCCCGGGTGAGCCGCCGAGACAGGGCACGTACTCGATGCCATAGAGGGCGGGATCGGCCGTGCCGTGATAGGCGAGGTGCACGCGTCGGATTCCGCGCGTTGTCATCTCGTCGCGCAGGGCGATGAGACCCTGTCCCCAGTCCACGTTGGAGTCGTTGAGCAGGGTGTAACCGCCACCGGGGCCGCCCGAAAGCCGGTTGAAGAAGGACAGGTACCATGGAGCCGCCAGTCCGCACTCGACCGCCTGTAGGACGGCCAGCGCGACGCCGATTCGCCGCCACGTCGCCCGTCCCCGGGTGCCCGGCACGAGCGGCAGCGCGGCCAGCGCGCCGAGCCACACGCACAGGAAGGGCATGATCGGGAACATGTAGCGGATGCCGGCGTCCAGGGGCAGGAAGAACATCCCCGAGGCGAGGAGTAGCGCGACCGGGAGGACGAGCACGGCGCCGCTCCGCTCCCGCGTGGCCCGCAGCCTTCCGGCCCGGACCAGCAGCGCGCCCCAGAAGCCGAGCGGCCACTTGAAGAGGAAGGCCAGGGGAAAGTAGTACCAGACGGGATGCGCGAGGACCCGCCCCAGCAGGTACGTCGGGGTGATGCCGGCCTGCCCGGCCCGCGCCTGGTAGTCCAGGCCCATGACCCAGGAGAAGGGCAAGGGCAGCCGCAGTGAGGGGAGGAGTCCCTGCAGCGCCTGGAAGGACCGGGACTGCAGCGGCCACTCCCGCAGCGGCGCCCACTGGACCGCGCCCAGGTAGCCGGCATCAAGCGCAACAATCACGACCGGCACCAGCAACAGGAGCCCGATCCAGAGGCGGCGAGGACGCCGGGCGCGCCGCCGGAGGACCTCGAAGACCGCGATGCCCAGCAGCGCCGGCCCGAGGAGGAGGGCCGTGTAGCGCACCAGGAACGCGCCGGCCACCGCGCCCGCTGTGCCCCACCACCATCCCCAGCGCCCGCTGCGCGCGAACATCCAGAACGCGTAGCAGCTCGCCAGCAGCGTGAGGGCCGTGGCGAGGTCGAGGGTCGCCAGGCCCGCGTGGGCCAGGGCCTCGGGCAGGAAGGCGTAGAAGCCCAGCGCCAGCACGCCGGCGGCGGCCCCGTGGAG
>JAXDBZ010000194.1:0-5759 GCA_034678345.1 Candidatus Eiseniibacteriota bacterium | reverse complement strand
GAGGGGCGAGCTGCGGCCGGAGGGCTTCGAGCGCGCGCTCGAGCGGGCGCTGGCCGAGCCGGAGCGGCCGGTGACGGAGCTGCTGGCGGCCTACCGGCCCGGTCCCGGCGACGCCGCGGCGGTCGAGCGCCTGGTCGCCGGCGCGGTGCGGAGCTGCCGCGCCCTGGCCGGCCGGTCGCGCGACAGCGTGCTGCGCTTCGCCATGGGCCTGGTCATGCGCGAGGCGATCGGCAAGGCCGATCCGCGCGAGGTGGCGGAGCGGCTGGCCGCCCGGCTCGGGGCGGCGCCGGCGGAGGTGGGACGATGAGCGCCGCGGACAACAAGGGCTATCGCGAGCCCTGCCTGTCGCTGATGCGGCGCTTCGGCGTCACCGTGTGGTGCGAGGTGCGTGCCCGCACGTCGCGGGGCGACTTCGAGGGCCTGCTGCTGCCGCGCTCGGAGACCGCCGACCCGCTCCACCTCGTGCTCAAGCTGCCCACCGGCTACAACGTCGGCATCCGCCACGACACCGTGCTCTCGCTCGAGAAGCTCGGCTACCGCGAGGCGCACTACCAGATCCCCGAGCGGGAGTTCCCCAAGGACCCGGCCAAGCCGCGCGTGCGCCTGCTCGGCACCGGCGGCACCATCGCCTCGCGCCTCGACTACCGCACCGGCGCGGTCATCCCCGCGTTCAGCCCGGGCGAGCTGTACGGCTCGGTGCCCGAGCTGGCCGACATCTGCAACCTCGAGACCGAGAAGCTGTTCGGCGTCTTCTCCGAGAACATGGGGCCCGAGCAGTACGTCGTGCTGGCGCGGAAGATCGGCGAGGCCATCGCCGAGGGCTGGGACGGCATCGTCGTCGGGCACGGCACCGACACCATGCACCACACCGCGGCGGCGCTGTCGTTCATGGTGCAGAAGCCGCCGGTCCCCATCATCATGGTGGGCAGCCAGCGCTCGTCGGACCGGCCCTCCTCGGACGCGGCGCAGAACCTGATCAACGCCACCTGGGCGGCGGCGCACGGGCCCATCGCCGAGGTCATGGTGTGCATGTTCGGGCCGACCTCGGACCGCTACAACCTGCTGCACCGCGGCACCCGCGTGCGCAAGATGCACACCAGCTACCGCAGCACGTTCCGCACGCTGGGCGACATCCCGCTGGCCATGGTCGAGCGCGGAAAGCTCACGCCGCTCAAGGACGACTGGGCGCCACGCCGCACCGACCGTGAGGTGACGGTGCAACCGGTGTTCGAGGAGCGCGTCACCATCGTCTACTACTACCCGAACATGAACCCCGACCTGATCGACGCGCTGGTCGAGAAGGGCTACAAGGGCATCATCATCGCCGGCACCGGCCTCGGCCACGTGAACCGCAAGATCTACGAGGCGCTGGACCGCGCCCACAAGGCGGGCGTGCTCATGTTCATGGCGGTGCAGACGCTGTGGGGCTTCGTGCAGATGTACGTGTACGAGACCGGCCGCGAGATCCTCGAGCTGGGGGTCACGCCGCTGGCGAACATGCTGCCCGAGGTGGCCTACATCAAGCTGGGCTGGGCGCTGGGCGTGCACCCCGACGACCCCGACGCGGTGCGGCGGCTCATGACCACGCCGGTGGCCGGCGAGATCACCGAGCGCGAGCCGCACGATGGCTACCTCGTGTTCCAGGGCGGCGTGCCCGAGATCCAGGAGTTCCTCGGCAAGGTCTGGAAGTGAGCGGGGCATCGCCCCGGCAACCCAGGGAGCGCAGCGCGATGGCATCCAGCGATGGGAAGTCGGCCGGCGGCAACCTGACCGCCTGCCTGCTCGAAAGACTGATCGGCCGCCCGGCGGCGGCCTGGACGGTGGACGATCTGGTGGGTCTGGCCGAGGCGCGTGGCGTGCGCGTCGTGAGCCTGATGCACGTGGGCGGCGACGGCTGGCTCAAGGCGCTCGACTTCGTGCCGCGCGACCACCGGCACCTCTACGACATCGTCGCCGGCGGCGAGCGCGCCGACGGCTCGAGCCTGTTCGCCGGCTACGGTCTCGAGGTGGGGGCGAGCGATATCCTGCTGCGGCCGCGGCTCGACACCGCCTTCTTCGACCCCTTCGCCGCCCAGCCCACGCTGGTGCTGCTGTGTGGCCACGCCGGCCGCGACGGCGCGCCGCTCGCTCAGTCGCCCGACACCATCGTGCGCGCCGCCGACCGGCGCGTGGCGGACGAGGTCGGCGTGCGGCTGCACGCCCTCGGCGAGGTCGAGTACTTCCTCGGCCGGCGCGCAGGGGAGGAGGACATCTACGGCGCCAGCGACCGCGGCTACCACGCCACCTCGCCCTTCGTCTTCGGCGAGGCGGTGCGGCGCGAGGCCATGGCGCTGCTGGCCGAGATCGGCGTGCCGGTCAAGTACGGGCACAGCGAGGTGGGCTACGTTCCGGCCGCCAAGGCCGACGGGGTCATCTGGGAGCAGCACGAGATCGAGCTGGGGCTGGCGCCGCTGCCGGCCGCGGCCGACGCCGTGGTGCTCACCCAGTGGGTGCTGCGCAACCTGGCGCACCGCTCCGGCATGCGCTGCAGCTTCGACCCCATCCTGCGCCGCGGCCACGCCGGAACCGGCCTGCACTTCCACCTCTCGCCGGTGAAAGGCGGCGAGCACCTCGCCGGCCGCGGCGCGGACGGGAAGCTCAGCCGGCCCGCCGAGTGGCTCATCGCCGGGCTGGTGCGCATGGGCGGGGCGCTCATGGCCTTCGGCAACCGCACCGAGGGCTCGCTCATCCGGCTCACGCAGGCCAAGGAGGCGCCCAACGCCATCGTCTGGGGCGAGTTCGACCGCAGTGCGCTGGTGCGGCTGCCCATCGTGGCGCGCACCGCGGACGGCCGGGCGGTGAGCCCGCCCACGATCGAGTTCCGGCTGCCCGACGGCTCGGCCCACCCGCACCTGCTCCTGGCCGGAGTGGCCCAGGCGATGGTCGAGGCGATGGGGCGCGAGGACGTGGCAGCCACGCTCGAGAGCACCTCGGTGGTGGCGCTCAAGCGGGGCGCGGCGACTCCCACGCCCGTGCCGACGCGCTTCAGCGAGGTCGCGGACGCGCTCAGCGTGCACCGGGCCGCGCTGGAAGCGGGGAACGTCTTCCCGCCGGTGCTGCTGGACAAGCTCATCGAGCGGCTGAGCGAGTAACGGCGCGGGTGACGCGCGAGGGGCGGCCGGAGGGAGTCCGGCCGCCCCTTCTCGTCGGCGCTCGCGACCCGCCTGCGGGCCGCGCCCTATCGTCCCCGCACCGCGAGCATCGAGTTCTTCGCCATCCCCCACATGTGGCCCAGGACGAAGTCCACCAGCGCCTGGCAGTGCTCTCGCCGGTAGTCCCAGATGCTGGTGCCCTGGAAGATGACCGACCCGTTCTCGCTGCCGTGGTAACGGGTCATCATGACGTTCACGCCCTGGCCGGGCTGCAGCATCGCCTGCACGTAGGCCGGGCCGTAGGCCAGATACAGCGTGTCCAGCGCCACGTACGGCTCGGTCAGGTCGGGGGCGACCTGGATCGTCTCGACGATGTTGTTCCTGTAGGTGAGGTACTCGGTGCCAATGCCGATCGTGCTGTAGGCCGGGTTGTTGACGTAGTACTCCGGCCCGGGCCGGAACGGCCACGGCGGGTCCGTCGCCGGCGATCGGGGCAGGAGGGCGATCGGCAGGGATGCATAGCGCGGGTCGGCCAGCGGCTTGCCCGGCCACGCCCCCGAGGCGCTGGACGTCGGATCCGGCTGGTCCAGACGGGCGAAGCGGATGAAACCCTGGAAGACCCGGAACTCCGAGCGCCAGTGCGACAGGTCGTACATGAACCGCGCCGGCCCGAGGTCGGCGATCGGCGCCGCCGCGGACGTGCGGGTCGTGTAGACGCGCACGTTATTGAGGTCGTTGGCGGTCTGGTTCCAGGACGTGTTCGTGGCGTTGCCGAAGCCGCCGCCCAGCGCCCAGAGCCGACCGCCCTGCTGGACCCAGGTGGCCAGCGTGCTCTGCCGGTTGCGCTTCGACGTGTAGTTCAGCGTCGTCATGGGCGTTGCCGCCGAGCTGGGCGACGACTCGTAGGAGGAGCCCGTCTGGTCCACCATCCAGACGACGTGCCGGTACTGGCCCAGCACGGAGAGCGGGATGGTCGGGTCCGCCAGCCCGGTCCGCGTGGACAGCGTGTCGAAGCTGTAGCCGTGGAAGATGCCCGTCGGGCTCAACGTCCCGGGCGGGGTCATCCGCCACCTCACGCCGCCCACGGCGTAGAGGAACGTGTCCAGCTCGGCCGCCGTGGGCCATGGCCCGGTGGGGGCCAGCAGTGTGTCCGTCCGCCCGGCCACGAGCTGGTCCACCCTCAGGCGCGTGTCGTCAACGATGAGCAGGTCGCGGTCGAACGTGGGCCGGAAGACCGAGAACCGCACCCAGCCCAGGGCCAGGATGCCATTGATGTCGTTCACCTCGATGAAGAAGTTGTGCACCTCGCCGCTATCGCCCCCGGCCCCGGTGAACGGGCCCACGGTCGCCGAGGTGTTCGCGAGGCCCCAGGCGCTCCAGTGCGACCAGTCGCCCGGACCCGAGCGGGGGGTCTCGTCGTCGAGGCTCACCGGGTCCAGCACCCAGCGGTAGCCCCAGATGGCGCTGCCGGCTGCGGCCTTCGCGGACCAGTTTAGGCTCAGGGGGACGCCGCCGGGCACCTGCAGCGGGACCGCCCAGTACGGGTCGAGAGGTGTGGGGAAACCGCCCACTTGGTACGTGTAGCTGAAGAAGGAGTTGTAGATGGTGAGGACTGGCGCCATCCAGGGGGAGGAGCCGACCATCATGCGCAGCATGTTCGTGCTGAGGTTCCAGACCGGTGAGTAGGCACCCGAGCGGCCGAAGGCCACCACGACGAACAGGTACTCGCTGTTCACGGTCAGACCCATGTACCGCGCGTGGGCGCTGTCCGGGCCGGTCGAGTCCCACCCCGCGAAGTCCGGGGTGAAGGCGGCCCGCATCGAGTCCGGGTGGGACAGCCACCAGCCGTAGCGGGGCTCGGAGGCATAGCTGAACAACCTGTACTTGTAGTAGAGAGGCTCCTCGACGGTGGTGCCGGTCGGGTCGGTGAAGTCCATCCCCGTCCACTGGATGAGGACGTTCGGCGGGACGAGCGGAGAAAGCAGCGGACTCGGGGGCGGCGAGGTGATCCGCACCACTGGCGCCACGCAGAAGGAGTAGAAGGCCCGCGCCACCGGTTCGGAGCAGAGCCCGCGGTTGTCCACCGCCCGGAGCACGAAGACGTGGAAGTCCCGGCTGACCGCCCGGGTCGTGCCCAGCGACTCGGGCTGGGTGGCCGTGAACGTGATCGTCTCGCTGCTGCGGATGGTGGCGACCCAGCTCGTGTCGGCGCCGGCGTCGCTGGGCGGGTCCACGGCGTACTCGTAGCGGACCACGCGCCCGTCGGCGTCGAAGCCGGTCCAGTACATCTGGTACAAGTAGAACTCGCGCTGGGTGGTGTCCACCGGCGCGTAGGTCAGGCGCACCGTCGGCCGCTCGTTGGCGACCAGCGTGTCGCGCAGCTCGCGGCCGCAGCCCATCGAGAGAGCCAGGGCGAGGCCGGCGAGGAGCAGACGGGTGGCGGGAGCGGGGCTGGGACGAAGCCGCCGGGCTCCACGCGGGGCGAGGGCGACGGACATGGGTTCCCTCCTGACGGCCTGGAGCCGTCGCGGGAGTCGAACTCACCGGTCGAACCCAGTGTACTCCGCCGGGGGCCAGCATCAATCGCGATCTCAGGCCCGGGGCCGGGCGGACACGGCGGCGGGGGGG
>JAXDBZ010000193.1:0-3315 GCA_034678345.1 Candidatus Eiseniibacteriota bacterium | reverse complement strand
GGCCGTGCGCTCATGGGGCTCGGCATCGGCGACGAGGTCGAGTTCGGCGAGGGCGCCGAGCGTCGCCGCTGGCGCGTCGTGTCGGTCGAACGCAAGCTCCCCGGTGACACGGCCTGACGTCGCGCGCGCCGTCGTATCCCGGCACGTTCGTTGCGCGGGAGGGGCGCGACGCCGCGCTCGTGAAATCCCGCTTGGAATCCGATGCGTTTCGGGCTATGTTGCGCCCAATAGCTTGCTGCCGTGCGGATCGCATCGCGACGGTGGCGCCCATCGAAGCGACGCCCACCACCAGCCCGAGATGTCGCGTGGGCGGCGAAGACAATGAAGTTTGGCAGCAGGGAAGAAGAGGACAACCATCATCCCGGCTGTTGGGTCGGAAAGGGATTTCCCGCCGCCCATGCGCTGAGCCGTAGCAGTCGAGAAGCCTGAGCATCCGACCGGGGCACGCGGCAGCGCCGTGTGCCCCGAGTCACAGGTGCCGCGCGGCCGGGCCGCCGGCGAAGGGTCGAGGAGACGATGGAAGCGCACGCGCCCGGACCGAGCCTGACGGTGGAGGAGTCGCTGCGCGGGGCGCTTGCCCTGGGCCTGCTCGAGGCCGAGGACGTGCGCCTGAGTCCGGTGCCGCGCGAGTTCGACGAGGAGTGCGTGCGCGTCGGCGCCCGGCTGGTCGAGCAGTACGCCGAGCGGCCGCCGGCGGAGATCCCGGGCGTGGCGGAGACGCGGACGCTCTTCCACCGCCTCGGGGTGGATCCCACGAAGACCCGGCCGAGCAGCGAGGCCCTGCTGCGCCGGGTCGTGCAGGGCAAGGGCCTGCCCCGCGTCAACCTCGCCGTGGACATCTGCAACCTGTGCTCGCTCGAGCACCAGCTGCCGCTCGGCCTCTACGACCGCGTGTTCGTGAAGGGCACGGTGCGGGCGCGCGCCGGACACGAGGGCGAGGGCTACCCCGGCATCCGCAAGCAACGGGTGAACCTCACCGGGCGCCTGCTGCTCGCCGACGACGAGGGACCGTTCGGCGCGCCGACCTCCGACTCGCTGCGCACCGCGGTCACCGAGAGCACGACGCGGCTGCTGGTGGTGGTCTTCTGCCCGATCGAGCGCGTCGATCCGCACCTCTCGGTCATGCTCGAGCACCTGGCCGACCGTCTCACCCGCCACGCCTCCGCCCGCGTGATGGCCGTACGCGTGGCACACTGATGCGGGCCGCGACGCGCTCGCGACCCGGCGACAGGAGGGAAGCGCACATGACGAGGATCCTACCCATCCTGCTGCTCGCGCTGGCGCTGACGGCCGGGGTACCCGCGCTGGGCGCGGGTCCGGCCGCGGCGGCCGGCGTCGGCGTGGGTGCCTTCGGGGGCACGTGCCTCCCGGTCGTGCAGGAGGACACGAAGAGCGGCATCCTGTACGGCGTCCGCCTGCCGGTCACGGTCGCGCCGATGCTGCGGCTCGAGCCCTGCTGGGCCGGCTGGCGGCCGGGCGACGTCGAGGAGACGTTCGGCGGCGAGAGCTACACCCGCGACGGCGGCGAGATCTCGACCTTCGGGCTGAACGCCATGCTGGCGACGGGCGGGCCGCTGCGCCTCTACCCGTTCGCCGGCATCGGTTCCTACAAGCTCACGCGCGAGGCGGCCGACGAGCGCAGCGAGATCGGCTACGACGCCGGCCTCGGGCTCGGGCTGTCGCCCCTGCCGGGGCTGGAGGCCGACCTGCGGGCGGAGTTCGTCATGATCCCGCTCGACGAGACGTCGCGGAAGTTCGTGAACGTGACGCTCGGCGCGTCCTATCACTTCCTGAGCCTGCCCTAGGAGGCCACCATGAGAGCCCTTCGCTGGATCCTCCCGAGTCTGGCGCTGGCCGGCGCGCTCGCGGCCGGCTGCATGCTCGTCTCCGGGCAGTTCCTCGTCTCCTACGAGCTGCCTTCCCCGATCGCCGCCGCGCCGACGGCGGTGACCGCGATCGGCGTGGACCTGAACACGGTGGCGGCCTACCGCGACCACCGCGACGACCTGCAGGACCTGGCCGACCTCGCCCTTCTCGGCACGTTCACGAACACGGGCACCGCGCCGGTGGACGTGGACCTCTGGATGACGCCCTCACTGACCGCCCACACCGACGCCGCGGCGGTGGGGATGGACGACACCGCGCTGCGGGTGTGGGGGCCGTTGCGGCTCGCCCCGGGCGAGACGAAGCGGATCGGCTGGGACGCCTCGGCGGCGTTGTTCCGCAAGGGTCGCGCCGCGCTCCTCGAGCAGGTGCGGGGCGACGGCGTCTTCACGCTCTACGCCCTGGGTGCGACGGGCTCGTACGCGTTCCGCGTGGAGGGCGGCGCGTTCGTGGCGGTCATCACCGCGGGGAAGTAGCGGACCGGCGAGCCCTACCGTCTCCCGCGTCGCGCGAGCCCCGCCGCCCCTGCGCGGCCTACCCCCGCCAGCGGTTCGTGATGGGCAGCCGGCGGTCGCGGCCGAAGGCGCGCGGCGTGATCTTCACCCCGGGCGGGCTCTGGCGTCGCTTGTACTCCGCGGCGTCCACCATGCGCAGCACCCGCCGCACCGTCGCCTCGTCGTGCCCGGCGGCGACGATCTCGGCCGCCGCGCGGTCCTCCTCGACGTAGGCCGCGAGGATGGCGTCGAGCACCTCGTAGGGCGGCAGCGCGTCCTGGTCGGTCTGGTCGGGGCGCAGCTCCGCCGTCGGCGCGCGGGTGATCGTGCGCTCGGGGATGACGGCGGCGCGCGCGTTCCGGTGGCGCGCCAGCCGGTAGACCATCGTCTTGTACACGTCCTTGAGCACGGCGAAGCCGCCGGCGGTGTCGCCGTAGAGGGTGCTGTAGCCCACCGACGTCTCGCTCTTGTTGCCGGTGGTGAGCACCAGCCAGCCGAACTTGTTCGAGAGCGCCATGAGGTAGTTGCCGCGGATGCGCGCCTGCAGGTTCTCCTCGGTCAGGTCGGCGGGGCGGCCGGCGAAGGCCGGCGCCAGCGCGTGCCCGTACGCGGCGAAGACGTCGCCGATGGGGATGGCGTAGAAGCGGATGCCCAGCGCCCGCGCCAGCAGCTCGGCGTCCTCGCGCGAGAACCCGGCGCTGTAGGGCCCCGGCATGCTCACGCCCACGATCTTCGCCGGGCCGAGGGCGTCGGCGGCGATGCAGGCGCAGAGCGCCGAGTCGATCCCTCCGGACAGCCCGATCACCGCGGTGTCGAAGCCGTTCTTGCGCACGTAGTCGCGGGTGGCCAGCACCAGCGCGTCGTAGACCTCGGCCTCCGGGCCCGGCGCCGGAACCGGCGGGCGGACCCGGACCCGCGCGAAGCGCGGGTCCCCCTC
>JAXDBZ010000192.1:0-15616 GCA_034678345.1 Candidatus Eiseniibacteriota bacterium | reverse complement strand
CCAAGACGATGTCGCCGTTCGCCGGGCCGCTGGTGACGCGCGCCACGCTCTATCCCGACGGCACCACCCTCGGCGACGGCGCGCTGAGCGGGGCCTACGCCGTCCTGATGAACGCGGGCTGGAACCTGGCGCGCGAGTTCGTGCTGCCGGCGCCGGAGTGGTGAGGCCGGGGCGGAGCGCGGCGGGGCTCAGCCGGCGCGCGCCGGAGGCTCCAACACCATCGCCAGGTTCCGGCAGAGCTGCCGGTGGTCCTCGTTGATCTCGAGGGCGCGCAGCTTCGCCGCCGTCGCCTCGGGCAGCTCCTCGAGCGATGTCCGCGCGAGCAGCAGCGCCGTCTCCCGTTCGCTGAACTCGGCGCGGTCCTCGCACCAGCCCCGCACCGTGCGGTTCTCGGGACAGACGCTCTGGCAGCGCATGCAGCCGACGAGGCAGTGGTGCCACGCGGGGTCGATCCAGTCGGGGAAGTCCGCCGCCGCCTCGTTGTGGTAGGTGAGACAGCGTTCGGCGCGGATGAGGAACCGGTCCTCGGCGATGGCCCCGGTCGGGCAGCGCCGCACGCAGGTCACGCACGAGTCGCAGCGCTCGAGTGCCTTCGGCTCGCGCCACGGGTCCGCCTCGCACGGCAGGTCGCTGAAGGCGCCCACCAGCTGCAGGAAGCTGCCCATGCCGGGCACGTAGGCGATGTTGTTGCGCCCGTACTCGGCCAGGCCGCTGCGCACCGCGAGCGTCTTGAGCGGCAGCCGCGGCTTCGCCAGGCGGAGGCCCTCCGCGGCCAGCCAGCCCGCCAGCACGGCCTGCGTCTCCTCTGTCCGCCGCGTGTAGCTCACGTAGGTCGGCGGCACGACGACCGGCACCCGCCCGCCGCGTCCGTGGAAGTGGAGCCGCATCGGCGGCGTGGGCACGGCCACGACGAGGATGGAGCGCGCGCCGGGCAGGTCGGCCGGCAGCGCGAACGAGAGGAAGCCGAGCCGTTCACGGTAGAGCGGCGCGAAGAGGGACCCGTCCTCGAACAGCCCGCGGATGGCCCGCTCGAGATCGGCGAGGCGGCCGATGGGCACGGCGCTCCACCGCCACCCCCGCTCCGCGATCCGTCGCGACAGCCTCTCGACGCGTGGATCCATGCGACCGCCGTCCTTCCGGCTAGCTCACGCTCTCGGCGGCGTAGCGGGAGATGAGCCCGGTGCGCACCGCGTACCGATGCACGCGGGCGAAGAACCAGGCGGCGAGCAGCACGCAGCCGAGCGCGACGAGCGTGCCGGCCACCAACTGGGCGACCGGCGCGCTGCCCCCGGCGACGATGCCGCGCATCCCCTCGAAGACGTGCGTCGGCGGCAGCGCGGCGGCGATGGGCCGCATCCACGCCGGCAGCGCCGACAGCGGGTAGAACACGCAGGCGAAGGGCGCGAGCATGGCCGGGACCGGCCAGATGAACCACTCCGCCGCCGGGCCGAGGCGCAGCACGACGGCCACGCCGGCGATGCCGAGGGCGATGCCGAACAGGAACAGCACGAGGAAGAAGGCTCCGAGCATCAGCCCGTAGGGCGCGAAGGTCAGGCCGAAGAGCGGCACCGCCACCAGCAGCATCACCGCCAGGCCCAGCAGGCTGGTGGCGATGCTCGACAGCACCAGCCCGGCCAGGTACTCGGACAGGCGCAGCGGCGAGGCGAAGACGTTCAGGAAGTTGCGGGCCCAGACGTCCTCGAAGAACGCCGTGGCCACGCCGTGCATCACGCGCGCCTGGAAGTCCCACAGCAGCACCGCGCCGAGCAGCACCGTCACCAGGTCGAAGCGGAAGCCGCCGGTGGCGCCGAGCCAGCGGGTGAGGAACCCCCACAGCACCATGTCGATGCCGACCCAGACGAAGAGCGGGAAGACGCGCGCCGGGCTGACCCGCAGCAGGAACAGGTAGCGCAGGAACACGGCGAGGACGCGATGCCAGCGCACGGGGCTCACTCCAGCGCGAGCGACAGCGGCTCGCGCGCGACGGTGATGAACAGCTCCTCCAGGTTCGCCTGGCCGTGCTCGCGCGGCAGCGCCCGCGGATCGCCCTCGAGCAGCAGGCGCCCGTGCGAGAGGAACAGCACGCGGTCGCAGACCTCCGCCACCTCGTGCATGTTGTGCGAGGTCCACAGCACGCCGGCGTGTTCCCGCGCCACGAAGTCGCGGATGCGCGCGCGCATGTCGCGGGCGCTGGCCGGGTCGAGCGAGGCGGTGGGCTCGTCGAGCAGCAGCAGGGGCGGGCGGTTCATCACCGCCTTGGCCAGCGACAGGCGCGTCTGCTCGCCCGAGGAGAGCACGCCGCTGCGGGCGCCGCGGAAGCGCGCCAGGTCGTACTCGACGAGCAGCTCGGCGATGCGCTCGCGCCGCCGCGGCACGCCGTAGAGCAGCCCGAACACCTCCAGATTCTGCGCCACGGTGAGGTTGCCGGGCAGCGGCGAGTAAACCGCGGCGAAGTTCATGCGCTCGTTCGCGGCGGAGCGGTGGGTGGCCAGGTCGAGGTCCTCGACGAGGATGCGGCCGGCGTCGGGCGTGAGCACGCCCAGCACCATGTCGATGGTCGTGGTCTTCCCGGCCCCGTTGGGCCCGAGCAGACCGACGATCTCGCCGCGGCGGACATCGAAGGAGACCTCGTCCACGGCGACGACGTCGCCGTAGGTCTTGCGCAGTCCCGCGGCGGTGAGGACGGCGTGCGGCGCCGCGGGCGGGAGCGGCTCAGGCATGCGCCCTCCTCCCTCCTCTTCCGCGGGCGGCCCGGGACGCGCGTGGTGTCATGGCCGCGGCATTATGTCGCAGCCGTCCGGTCCTGTCATGGACCCGCGGGGCGCACCCCGGGAACGCGCCGCCCCCCGGGGCTGAAGCTGCCGGCCGGGGGGCGGAAGCGGAAGATCCGCGTCGGGGCTCAGGCGGCCCGGCGCTGCGGACCGAGCAGCGCGCGCACCTCCGCCGCGGCATCGAGCCCCTGTCCGTGGCAACGCTGCAGGACGGGATGGCCGACCTTCAGCGATCCCTCCGCACCACTCCGCTCGAGTTCCTCGAGGGCCTCGGCGAGCGCGACCGCCCCGACGGACCGCGACAGCGCGGCGAGCGCGTGGGCGTCCGCCGCCGCGGTCTGGGCGTCCTCGTCGGTGAGCATCCACGAGAGCCGCTCGAGGAACGGGTTGATCTCGTTCATGAAGGCGCCCAGGAGCGCCTGCCGCACGCTGGGCAGCCCCATGCTGGCCGTCTCGAGGCACCCGAGATCGAGCCCGGACGAGGGCTCCGCCGCCGGCGCGACCGGCGTCTCGACCAACTCGAGGCGCACGGGCACGTCCGGGCACGGATCCGCCGGCTCGGCCGGCTCCATCGCGGCCTCGACCTCGCGTTCCGGCTCGACCTCCGCCTCGACCTCTGCCTCGACCTCTGCCTCCGGCTCCGCCTCGGTCGGGACATCGGGGAATTCCGATGACGCCTCGAGCACCTGCACGTCCTCGGGCGTGAGCACCGTCAACAGGGGCACAGGCGCCTGATCCGACTCCCGGGTCGCGACCCCGGGCCCGGATTCGGATTCCATGGACGTCTCGCAACCCACCGCGGCTCCGGGAGGAGGCTCCGCCGTGATGGGGAGCATCATCACCGAGGGCCAGTCGTCCGGCGTCGCGGCCGCGGGCTCCGTGGCGCCCCACTCCGGCTCGGGCTCCGCCGCGACACACTCCGCCGCCGCGGGCTCCGCGGCGATGCACTCTTCATCAGCGGGCTCCGCCGCGGGCGTCTCCTCCGGCACCACCTCCGCCACGTCGGGGCAATCGGGCACGCCGTCCGCGGAAGGCGCCGCCGGCACGTCGGGCGCGGGGGCGGACATCGCGAACCTGACCGCGGAGGCCATGGCCGCCTGGACCTCGGACTCCGTCAGGATCCGGTCCACGTCCGGCGTGACGATCTCCAGCCGGTCCGCGGGCGGCTGCGAGCCCACGGCCAGCATCCCCGCGCACTCGTCCTCGCCGGCCGACCCGGAGGCCAGCCCCGTACCCGTCAACCGTTCGAGGATCCGCGCCAGGACCACGAGGTCCACCGGCTTGGTCATCGCGTCGCCCAGGCCCGATTCCTGCCACGCCTGCCGCGCCGGCGAGGCCTCGTCGCGGAACATCGCCACGAACGCCCCGCTCCGGCCCTCGCCGCGCAGCTCGCGGGCCAGCGCCAGGGCGTCCCCGTCCGGGAGTTGCTCGTCCACCATGACGATATCGAAGCTCCCGTTCGCCCAGGCGGCCCGTGCGTCGGCGCAGGTCCCCGCGATCTCCAGCTGGTAGCCCAGGCGGCGCAGGTACCACTGCGTCACCACCTGGTTCACCGCGTCCTCGTCCACGAGCAGCACGCGCGTCTGGCTGCGCCGGCCCTCGGCCAGGGAGTAGCGCGTGACCAGGTCCGGCGTGCCGCCCGGTGGCGTGATCATCGCCTGGCGGATCACCTCGCAGAGGGCGTCCACCAGTTCCTCCACCCCCATCGTCTTGGGCAGGAAGGCCGAGAAGCCCCGCGCCCGGGCGCGCGCCGCGTCGCCACGGCGCCCGACCGTCGTCAGCACCACGGTGCGCGCCACGTCCAGCGCGTGATCGGCGCGGATCATGGCCCCCAGCTCCTCGCCGTCCACGCCGGGCAGGTCGCGGTCGATGAGCACGAAGTGGAAGGGATCGCCCGTCTCGACCGCCGAGCGCAGCGCGGTCATCGCCTCCTCGGCGTCCCGGGCCTCGGACACGCGGCAGCCCACCCCGGTGAGCCGGGCCTGCAGCGCCCGCACCGCGAGCGGGGAGCTGTCCACGACCAGGGCGCGCTTGGTCGCCAGCTCGGTCTTCGACAGGCACTGGACCGGCGCCGGCTCGACCTCCTCCTGCTTCGCCATCTCGATGTCGAACCAGTGCCGGCAGCCTTCGCCCTCGGTGCACTCGGTGCCGGTCTTGCCGCCCATGAGGTCGGCCAGCCGCTGGATGACCGCCAGGCCCCAGGCGGTGCCGGACTCGTGCCCCGTCGAGCGGGGCGCCGCGGCCACGCCGTCGGCGGCACCGCTCCGCCCCAGGACGAGGAACCTCAGCGTGACGGTCTGGTCGGTCTCGCGCAGCCGGCTGACCAGCAGCTCGACGCGCCGGCAGCCGGGAGCCTGCATCGCCCGCTCACCGAGGTTCATCAGGATCTGGCGCAGGCGCCCGGGATCGCCCCGCAGGCGCGAGGGGACGGCCGGGTGGACGCGGCACTGCATCTCGAGCCCGCGGTCGTCGGCGAGCGAGGAGAGCGCCACCGCCGACTCGTCCACCGCGACCCGCAGATCGAAGGGGATGAGGTCCAGGTCGAGCTGGCCGGCTTCCGGACGCGTGAACACGCAGGCGTCGTTCACCAGCCGCAGCGCCGACTGCCCGGACTTCCAGATCAGGTCGGCGAGCGCCTTCTGCTCGTCGTTGAGCTCCGTCTGCAGGAGCAGGCGGGCCATCCCGATCAGCGCGTTCATCGGCGCGCGGATCTCCCGGTTCACCGTGGCCAGCGCCTCGCTCGCCGCCAGGATCGCGGCGTCCACCGCGCCGGCCCCGCCCGGGGCGGAGGGCGCGTCCGGCGCCGCGGGCCTCGCCTCCGCGGCGGTGCCGGCCACGTACACCTGTCCGTCCGCGCGCTTCCACCTGCGGGCGCGCACGAGGACGTCCGTGCTCCGTCCCCGGGGATCCGTCACGGGCAGCGAGACCTCGAGGCCGGGTTCGTCCCGGCGCCGCTGGCGCGCCAGTGCGCGCAGGGCGTGCCGACGGGCCGGGGGCGGCAGGTTCGCGAGCAGGGGACGGCCGACCCACTCCGAGAGCGGCTGACCGGCCAGGGCCTCGAACCCGCTGCTGGCCCAGAGCAGCGTGCCCCGCACGTCGCAGACGAAGGCCGGGTCCGGCATCGTCTCGAGCAGTTCCAGCAGTCCCAGGGCGGCGAGGAACGAGTCGCGGGTGCCCGGGTCCCTTCCGTTGGCGGCGTTGTCGAACATGGTCGTCCTTTCGTCGGCTGCGGCTCGGCTCACGCCGCCAGCAGCATCTTCGAGTCCACCGTGAATTCCTCGGGTGTCAGCACGCGGGCGACGGTCTCGCCCTCCGGCATGGGATCCCAGGTCTCCGGGGCGTCGGGCTCCGGCACCGACAGGTCGGGCCGCAGCAGCACCCGGCAGTGCGGCCGGGCGAGGTCGGCCGGGTTCGGACTGACGCTCAGGACCACGTGATCGGATTCCGTGATCATCGCCGTGCCCGCCGGGTAGTAGCCGACGGTCCTCACCAGGGCCCAAGTCACCCCGGGATCCAGCTGCTGGCGCTTCCGGTTCACCAGGGCGCGGAGCGCCTCGAGACCCGTGAAGGGACGGGCGCGGTAGGCGCGGTGCGAGGTGAGCGCGTCGAACAGGTCCGCCACCGTCACGATGCGGGCGAAGACCGCTTGCCCGCTCCCCCCCGTCACGCGGGGGTACCCGCTGCCGTCGGCGTTCATGTGGTGCTGGAAGGCGGTGCGCATGCAGTCGAGGGTCAGCGGCATGAGGCCCCGCAGGCGGGCGATGATGCGGACGCCGTGCAGCGGATGGTGCTGGACCAGGGCCATCTCCTCCGGCGTGAGCCGACCGGGTTTCTGCAGCACGTCGGCGGGCACCATCAGCTTGCCGAGGTCGTGCAGGAGGGCGGCCACGCCCAGGTTGGCGAGGGCCTGGCGCGGCAGCCCCAGCTTCTGCCCGATGCTGATCGAGAGCACGCTCACGTTGACGCAGTGGGCGTAGGTGTACTCGTCGTGGTCCTTCAGGGCGGTGAGGCCGACGATCGAGAACTCGTTTTTCAGGACGCTGTCCACGATGGGCTGCACGAGGCGACGCGCCAGCTGCAGGGCCGGCCGGCCCGTCTGGGCGGTGCGCAGCACCAGGCTCCGCGTGCCCTGCAGCGCGTCCCGGAAGTGCCGCGCGGCGCGCGCGCGCTCGGCGTCGAACCCGTCGGCGGCCTCGGCGGCCTCGGCGGCGGCCTCGTCCGTGCCCGGACCCTGCGAGCCCATCTCGCTCAGGCGCACCGGCGCGGCGTGGAGCACGCCGGCGCGCAGCAGCTCCTCGGGGAGGCCGGCCGCGCCCGCCGCGTCCCGGACCGCCAGGACGCAGCGCAGGAAGCTCTCCAGCTCGGGGGCGCTCAGGCCCGGGGTGAACCGCAGCCCGCCGAGCCCCCGCGCCTCGAGCTCGACGATCACCGCGCGCCACAGGCCGACGCTCGCCGGGTCGGGCTTGAGGCGCACGTCGTTGAGGAAGAAGTGCTCCCCCATCCCGATCAGGACGACCTCGTCGTCCATCAGCGCGGCGATCGCCGCCAGGAGCTGATGGATCTGCTCCTGCAGGGCCTGGCTGGCACTGCCGTAGAGCCGCAGGCCGCGCAGCGAGCCGTGCAGGCGCTGGAGCAGCTCCGGACCGAGCGCCGCCTCGCGCTCGGGCGCCGCCCCTCCGCGCGGGGCCCCGTGCTGGACGGACCGCTCAGCCATGGGACCTGGCCCCCGCGAGCGCGCTCTCGCAGACGGCGCGGACGCGCCGGTTCCCCGAGTGGATGCCGCGCTGCAGGACCTCGTAGCCGCGGGTCCCGCCGATGCGGGCGATGCAGCGGGCGACGGCGAGGCGGTGGACCTCCTGATCGCTCTGGAACCGGCGGACCTCGTACAGCTCGGTCTCGAGCCGCGGCAGGATCTCCTCCCCGGCGACCCGGGCGAGGGCCGAGTAGATGGCCCGCCGCTCCTCGGGTGCACGCTCGTGGAAGCGGGCGTCCAGCAGCCGGTCCAGCAGCAGGCCGGCCACCTCCGGGTCGCGCGCGGAGGACAGCAGGTGCAGCGCGGAGCAGAAGGTGCGCGTCTCGGCGCCGTCGAGCATCGCCAGCAGCACGTCGCGCGACTCCCGCTGCCCGACGTGCGCCAGCGCCGCGAGCACCTCCCGGCGTACGCGCGGGTCGTCGTGCCCGGCGACCGTCTGCAGCAGACCGACGATGGCCCCGCCGCCGATCCAGCCGAGGATGTAGACCACATTGCGGACCACGTACCAGCGCGGGTCCGGCAACCAGGCGGCCAGCCGCTCCGGCTCGCCGCGCAGGATCTCCGCCAGCGTGCGGGCGAGCGGCAACCGCGTGCGCTGCCGCTCGCTCGCGGCGAGGACCCGCATCAGCCAATCCGCCGCCGCCGGCCCCAGATCGCGGGCCAGCGCGAGGAAGGCCTGCACGCCGCGCGCGTCCTGTCGGTCCACCGCGCGCGTCGCGGCGGCGGTGATCAGCGAACCGGGCTCGGAGAGCTCGCCGAGGAGCCCGGCGACCGCGTCGCTCCCGCCCGGCTGCGCCGCGAGCAGCTCCAGCGCGCGGCGGGCCTCGGGCCAGGCGCCCGACACGATCGCCTCGCGCGCCTGCTGCGCGAGGAAGGCCTGCAGCTCGTCGCCCTCGTCGGCTCCGGCCTCGACCTGCAGGCACTCGCCGGCCAGGGCGAGGGCGCCCGCGAGCAGGTCGCCCGCGACCTCGGCCTGGTGCTCGCCGCGCAGCCGGGCCATCTCGATCGGACCGATCCCCTCGAGCTCGGCGAGGGCCATCTCGGACAACACGAAGGGCTCGTCGGTGATCCAGTCGTCGGACCGCTGCGTCCCGCCACCGGGCTCGCCGTCGCCGCACGGCGCGGCGGGTCCGGCGGCGGGGCGCGCCTCGCTGCCCGCCGCGGGCCAGGGCATGGGCGCGGATCCCCCGGCGCCGTCCGCGGCGGGCCCCTCGCCGTCTTCGAGGGGCGCCTCGACGGTGACCGACTCGATGGCCACGTGCCCGAGGTCGGCGTCCCACAGCAGCGTGACCAGGTCCTCGTCCTCCGCGGCGCGACCGGTCACCCGGAGCACCGCGTCGAGGAACGCGTCCACTTCGCAGCGGGGGATCCCGGGCGAGAACACGATGCCGCGGATGCCGTCCCGGAAGAACACGATGCCCAGGTTGTCGTCGCGCGAGCGCGCGGGGTAGAGCGAGGTCTCGCCGCAGAGGACGTCGTGGGAGGTGCAGCGCAGCGTGAGGGGGCCGTGCTCGTCCAGCAGCTGGGCCAGGGACGTGGCCAGCTCCTCGCGCAGGCGCAGCACGGCGGGATTGCCGCTCTCGTAGAGACGGCAGTTCTTGAGGGTGCGTGCGAACCTCGCCGTCCACGCGGAGGCCGCGTCGGCGATCGCCGTCGTCTGGGGAGTCCGCTCCCTGACCGATGCAGGCCCCACGGGGGGGCCCTGCGGGCACGTCATGCGCCGTTCACCACACGAGGGGGACTGGGTGACTGGAATCAACGCCCTAACGGACAGCTCATCGGCAGCGGAAATCCACCGCTTTAGTTGAGGTGTGCCGCGGAGCACGGACGCACCGGCGGGCGCGAGCCCGCGGCCCACGCTGCCCCACCCCGATTCCATGTTCCGACAATGGGATACGGCAGATGTCCGGACGGAAGCCGCGCCCGTCGGAACCCCGGGCCGCTCCCGGGTCGTCCAATCGGTGAGCGCTCGTCATCGAGCTGGCCGCTCCGCAGGCCGGGAGGGGTGTGTCGTGCGACGCGATGAACCATCGGGGGCGGCTGGCGCCGTGGCGCCCGGGACCGGGGCCGTGCGCCCGCGTGTCGTGATCGTCGGTGGCGGATTCGGCGGCCTCTACGCGGCGCGGGCGCTGAGGTCCTCCCCGGTCGACGTCACCGTGGTGGACCGGTTCAACCACCACGTCTTCCAGCCCCTCCTCTACCAGGTCGCCACCGCGGGCCTGTCGCCCGGCGACATCGCCAGCCCCATCCGGACCATCCTCAGGCGGCAGCGGAACGCGCGCGTGATCCTGGCGGAGGCGACCGGGATCGATCTCGTCGCCCACCGGGTGACGCTGGGTCAGGGTGACCTGCCGTACGACTACCTCGTTCTCGCGAGCGGCGCCCGGCACTCCTACTTCGCCCACCCCGAGTGGGAGCCGTGGGCCCCGGGACTGAAGACCCTCGAGGACGCCCTGGCGATCCGGCGCCTGGTGCTGCTCGCCTTCGAGCGCGCGGAGCGCGAGCCGGACGTCGTCCGCCGCGATGGGCTGCTCACGTTCGTCGTCGTCGGGGGCGGCCCGACCGGCGTCGAGCTGGCGGGAGCGATCGCGGAGATCGCCCGCAAGGCGATGGCGCGGGACTTCCGGGCGATCGACCCGCGCGCCGCGCGCGTCGTCCTCCTCGAGGCGGGGCCGCGCCTGCTGCCGGCCTTCCCCGAGCGGCTGTCCGCGCGGGCGCGGGATTCGCTCGCGGGTATCGGCGTGGACGTGCGCACGGACACGCCCGTCACGCGGGTCGAGCCGGGAGCGGTGGTGGCCGGCGGCGAGCGCCTGGCGGCGGCCGCGGCCCTGTGGGCCGCCGGCGTCGCCCCCTCACCGCTGGGGCGGTCGCTGGGAGCGCCTACCGACCACGCGGGGCGCGTCCTCGTGCGCCCCGACCTGAGCGTGCCGGGTCATCCCGAGGCGTTCGTCGTCGGCGATCTGGCGGCTTGCGCGGACGCCGCGGGCCACCCGCTGCCGGGGCTCGCGCCCGTGGCCATCCAGCAGGGCCGCCACGCCGCGCGCAGCATCCGCCGGGCCTGCCGCGGCGAACGGCCGGAGGCCTTCCGCTACCGGGATCGCGGCCTGCTGGCCACCATCGGGCGCGCACGGGCGGTCGCCGCCTTCGGCCGCCTGCGCCTCTCGGGCCTGCTCGCCTGGTGGGTGTGGCTCACCGTGCACATCTTCTGGCTGATCGGGTTCCGCAACCGCTTCGTGGTGCTGGTGGATTGGGCGGTGGCCTACCTGACCTGGCAGCGCTCGGCGCGCCTCATCATCGCGGAGACGGACGAGAGGTCGCCGGCGGCGCGATGACCTCAGGGCAGTCCCTGCCCCCGCGCCGCGACGAGGATCGTGTACCAGTCCTCGCGGCTCAGCTCGAGCGCGTCGGCCCGCACCGCGTCGCGGATGCGCGCGGGGTCGGTGCTGCCGACGACCGGCACGATCCCGGCCGGATGCCTGAGCAGCCAGGCCAGCGACAGCACGGTGCGGCTCACGCCGAGGCGCTTCGCCGTCGCGTCCAGCACGTCGAGCAGCACGCGCAGACCGGCCGCGCGCGGGTCGGCGGCCTGGGCAACGCCGCCGTCGCCCAGCAGGCCGCCGGCGAGCGGGCTCCAGGAGACCGGCGTGATGCCGAGCTCGAGGCACTGGTCGAGCGTGCCGTCCTCGAGGCAGTCGAGCCGCGCGAGGTGGATCTCCACCTGGTTCACGACCAGCGGCATGGGGCAGGCGGCACGGACCATGGACAGGTAGGAGGGGCGGAAGTTGCTCACGCCGAAGGCGCGCACCTTGCCCTGGTCCCGCAGCTGCGCGAACGCCGCGGCGATCGCCTGCGGGTCGGCGAGATAGTCGGGCCGGTGCAGCATGAAGAGGTCCACGGTCTCGATGCCCAGCCGCTTCAGCGAGGCCTCGCACGACCTCACGATGTGCTCGCGCGAGAAGTCCCAGCGGTGCGGCGCCGACGGGACCGGATCGCCCTGCCAGCGGATGCCGCACTTCGTGGCGACGAGGATCCTCTCCCGCATGCCCGGAACCTCGCGCAGCACGCGACCGAAGATCTCCTCGCAGAGGCCGTTGCCGTAGATGTCGGCGTGGTCGAAGTGCGTGTAGCCGGCCTCCCAGGCGGCGAGCACGGCGCGGCGGCCCGCGGCCTCGCGCTCGGCGGTCAGCTGCGAGCGGTCCATGGTGCCGGCGAGGCGCATGCAGCCGTAGGCGAGGCGCGAGGAGGCAAGGGAGCTGCTGCCGAGCGTGAGCGAGCGCATGGGGTTCTCCGGGGTGGAACGGCCGGGTGCCGGGTCGGTCGGGATACTACCGCGGCGCGGGGACGACGCGGGCGCGGCCACCGACGGGCCGGGTATGGGCGGGGGCCGGGGCCACCCCGGGCCGGGGCGGGTCCTCGGGCGCGACCTGGGGTCCGGCCCGCCCGCTCTGGGGGGGCCGCGCGTGTCCGGCCCAGGGTGCGTCGCGGCTTGACACGACCGGGCTTTGTCCTTAGATTGTTCGGTGTCCAAACAAAGTGCGCAGGGGCCCGCGCGCCCGTCGCCGGCACCCTGCGCGCCGGTTCCGCCCACCCGGCCCGGAGGCCTCGAATGACCCTCAGAACCTCGATGCGGCTGGCCGGAGCGACCGCTCTGCTGGCCCTCGCGACCGCGGGCTGCAGCCGGGACCCCGGCCCCCTGAAGCCCTGGCCGCTCAGCACGGACCCGGTGGTCTTCGAGGACGCCTTCACCGGGGCCGTCGAGTTCCAGGCCTTCGGCAACTCGCAGCTCGACGCCCTGGGCACGGACAACACCGAGCAGTACTTGGGCACGGGCTGCATCCGCGTCACGGTGCCCGCCGGGAACTACGCCGGCGGCGCCTTCGTGACCACGCAGCCGCGCGACCTCACCGGCTACGACGCGCTCACCTTCTACGCCAGGGCCAGCCGCGCGGTGACCATGGACGTGGCCGGGCTGGGCAACGACAACACCGGCACGTCGCGTTTCGAGGCGCGCCGCAACGCCATCCCGCTGACGACCGCCTGGACGAAGATCGTGGTCCCCATCCCGCTGGCGGCCCGGCTGACCGCCGAGCGCGGGCTCTTCTTCTTCGCCGCGGCGCCGCAGGGCGGCTCGGGCTACGTCGTCTGGTTCGACGACATCCGCTTCGAACGGCTGGCGTCGGTGATGAACCCGCGTCCGGCGATCACGCCGCAGACGCTGAACACCTTCGTCGGCGCAACCGCGACCGTGACCGGTACGCAGACGACCTTCGACGTCGGCGCCTCCGACTCGGTGGTGGTCGGGCACATGTCGGGCTACTTCGGCTTCGCCTCGTCCGACCCGGCGGTGGCCACTGTCACGGACGGCACGATCCGCGTCGTCGGGGCGGGCACCGCGTCCATCACCGCCACCCTCGGCGAGACGCCGGCGCGCGGCGCGGTGACCGTGAACGCCGCGCCCTTCACCCCCGGCCTGGCGCCGGTGCCGACCGTGCCGGCCGCGAACGTCATCTCGCTGTTCAGCAACGCCTACGCGAACCGGCCGGTGGACAAATGGTCGGCGGACTGGGACCGCGCTGACCTCACCAACCTGAACATCGCCGGCGATGATCTCAAGCTCTACACGAACCTCGTCTACGCCGGCATCGAGTTCACCTCGAACACCATCGACGCCACGGCGATGACCCACTTCCACATGGACGTGTGGGTTCCCTCGGGGACCACCTTCCGCGTCAAGCTGGTGGACTTCGGCGCCGACGGCATCTACCTCGGCGGCGACGACAGCGAGTCGGAGCTGACCTTCAACGCGGCCTCCACGCCGGCGCTGGTGACCGGGAGCTGGGTGGGGCTCGAGGTCCCGCTGGCGGACTTCACCGGCCTCCTCGCGCGGGCGCACCTCTCCCAGATCATCCTCTCGGGCGACACGCGGACCGTGTACGTGGACAACATCTACTTCCACCGCTAGCCGGATGCGGGAGGCCCGGGTGCCGACGAGGGGAGTCGAGACGAAGCGACGGGGGGTGCGGACGCGCCGCGGGGCGCGGACGCGCCGCAGCCCGCTCGTGGACTCGAACCTGCGGCTGATCTGGAAGGAGCAGCGGATCTCGCGCGCCGAGATCTCCCGCCGCACCGGCCTGTCGCGCTCGACCGTCTCCGAGACGGTGGACGTGCTGCTGCCGACCGGGCTCGTCGCCGAGGTGGGGGTCGGCCCCTCGAACGGCGGCCGGCCGCCGGTGGTGCTGGAGTTCCAGGACGACGCCTACGCCATCCTCGGCGTGGACATGGGCGCGGCGCACGTCACGGTCGTGCTGACCGACCTGCGCGGCCGCGTGGTCGCCCGCGAGCACCGCCGCCACGCCGTGCGCGACAACCCCGCGGGCACCCGCGCCCTGATCGCGGAGCTGTGCGAGGGCTGCCTGGCGCAGTGGCCGCGCGCCAACCGCCGGCTGGTGGGCATCGGGGTCGCGGTGCCGAGCCCGGTGGACCCCCGCCACCCGGACCGTCTCTCCGAGGTGGTGCTGCCCGCCTGGCACGGGAGTCTCGGCCTCGAGGAGCTGGGGGAGCGCCACGGCGTGCCGGTGCTGGTGGACAACGACGCCAACCTCGCCGCCCTGGCCGAGCGCTGGTGGGGCGCCGGGCGCGACGTGGACAACTTCGCCTTCATCAAGGTCGCCACCGGCGTCGGCATGGGCTACGTCATCAACGGCCGCATCTACCGCGGCTCCACCGGGGTCGCCGGCGAGATCGGCCACCTCTCGGTGGACCCCAACGGCCTGCCCTGCGTCTGCGGCCTGCGCGGCTGCCTGGCGACGGTGGTCGGCGCGCCGGCGCTGGTGGCGCGCGCGCGGGCGCTGCTGGCCGAGCACCCGGACAGCGCGCTGGCCGACGGCGAGCCGACCCTGGCGGCCATCGAGGACGCGGCGCTGGCCGGCGACGCGCTGGCGCTGCGGCTGGTGCACGAGGCGGCCGAGAACCTGGGCCGCGCCGTGGCCGGCCTGCTCAACCTCATGAACCCGTCACTGCTGATCTTCGGCGGCGGACTGGCGCGGCTCGGCGACGTGCTGCTCGAGCCGCTGCGCGAGACCATCCGCCACCGCACCCTCATCAGCTCCCTGGTCGCGTGCGAGATCCGGACCAGCGAGCTGGGCGCGCAGGCGACGGCGGTGGGTGCCGCGACGTTCGTCCTCAAGGCCGCGCTCGCCAACTCGAGCCTCTTCCCCGCAACCGCCCCGAGCAGGAGTCGGAGATGATCCAGCCCCACGGCGCGTGGCCGCGCCACGCGGCGACCGCGTTCCTCGTTCTCGTCCTCGCCCTGTCCGCCGCCGGCTGCCGGCGCGCCGCCACCGGCCCGGAGCTGACGCCGCTCGTGATCACCTGGCAGGACGAGTTCGACGGGCCGGCGGGCCAGGCGCCGGACCCGGCGAAGTGGGGCTACGACATCGGCACCGACTGGGGGAACAACCAGCTCGAGTACGACACGGACCGGACCGAGAACGTCTCGCTCGACGGCCAGGGCCACCTGCGGATCGTGGCGCGACGCGAGGACTACCAGGGCCGCGCCTACACCTCGGGGCGCATCAACACGAGCGGGCGCTTCACCCAGACCCGCGGCCGCTTCGAGGCCCGCCTCCGGCTGCCGACCGGGCAGGGCCTGTGGCCCGCCTTCTGGCTGCTCGGCGCCAACGTCGGCTCGGCCGGCTGGCCCGCCTGCGGCGAGATCGACATCATGGAGTACCGCGGCCAGGAGCCGACGATCGTCCACGGCAGCCTGCACGGCCCGGGCTACTCGGGCGGCAGCGCCATCACGCACCGCTTCACCTCGCCGCGCGGCCGCTTCGACACCGACTTCCACGTCTTCGCCGTGGACTGGGACGAGGACGCGATCCGCTGGTCGGTGGACGGCACGACCTACGCCACCGCCACGCCCGCCGACCTCCCGGCGGGCACGACCTGGGTGTTCGGCCATCCCTTCTTCGTCATCCTGAACGTCGCCGTGGGCGGCAACTTCGTCGGCGGCCCCGACGCCACCACCGTCTTCCCGCAGACGATGACGGTGGACTACGTCCGCGTGTACGCTCCGGCCCCATGAGCCGTC
>JAXDBZ010000191.1:0-8491 GCA_034678345.1 Candidatus Eiseniibacteriota bacterium | reverse complement strand
CGATCCGCGCAAGGGTCTGTGGCACGGCGCGGTCGCGCTGCTGGTGCGGCTGGCCGACCTCGATCCCCTCGCGGGCTGGCGCTGGCTGAGCGCCTGGATCGTGCCGCTGCTCGTGCTGAACGTCGCGGCCCTGGGCGTCCTGTGCCGCGGGCCGACCGGCGCGGTGCTTGCGGCCTGGATCCTGCCGCTCGTCTTCGGCGGTGGGCTGGCCCAGAGCCCGATCCGCCACGCCGCGTACGCGTCGTTCCTCACCGAGCAGCTGGCGCTGGCCGCCGCCGTGGCCGTGCTGGTGGACCTGCGCCGGCGCGCGGCGGCGACCCGCCTGGCGGCGGTGGCGCTGGGCTTCGCCGCGGTGGCCACGCACGTCTTCGCCGCCATCCACCTGGCCGTGGTGCTGGTGGCGCTGGGTCTCGGGTTGCTGGTGCGGGACCGCCGCGTCGGTCCCGAGCTGCGCCGCCTGGCCGGCACGGCGCTGCTCGTGGCGGCCGCGTGCGCGCCCTACCTCGCGGCGCGTTTCCTGGGCGCCTACGCGCCGGGCAACGCGATCCACACCGAGCCGCAGGGCCTGACGTACCTGACCGACCGGTTCTACGTCGTCTCGATCGGCCAGCTGTGGGCCTGGGCGGGCCCCGCCTGGCTGCTGGTCCCGCTGGCCTGGCCGTGGCTGTGGACGCGCGGGCGCCACCGGACGCCCGTGCTCTTCCTGCTCGTCTCCTCGCTGGCGGTCGCGCTCATCGTCTACGACCCGCTCGTCGTCCCCCTGCTACAGCCCCGGCTGGGCTATCTGCTCATGCGCATGCTGGGCTTGGTGCCGTTCGCGGTGGTCATCGCCTGGCTGGTGGCGGAGTGCGCCGCGACGCTGCGCGCCACGGGGCCGCCGTCGCGGCGGCTCGTGGCCGGCGCGCTCGGCGTCGTGGCGCTGGCGCTGCTCGCCCCGCCGGTGCGCGACGCCGCGCAGGTGCTGGCCGACCCGGGCGTGGTCACCGGCGCGGAGCGCGGGGAGTCCCCGGCCCGCTGGGGCGCGGAGTTCGCGTGGATGGAGCGGAACCTGCCGCCCGGCAGTGTCGTGCTGTCCGATCCCGCGACCTCCTACTTCGTGCCCATGATGACCGGGCTGCACGTGGCCACGTGGCTGGACCAGCACGGCTCGCCCAACGACACGCTCGCCCTCGAGCGCATCCTCGCTGCGCGCGACGCGCTCGATCCCTTCGGCAGCTGGGAACGGACGCGGGAGGTGGTGCGCGCGAGCGGGGCGGACGTCATCGTGCTGAACGGCCGCTTTGCGGCGACGCCCCGGCTGCAGTACTGGGCCCCGAGCCGGGAGTGGTTCGAGGCCGCGCGGGCGCGCCTCGACGCCCACCCGGAGGCCTTCCCGCTCCGCTACGACGCGGGCGACTTCGCCGTGTACGGCATCCGCGTCGCGGCGCTGGACACGCTGTCGGTCCTGCCGCGGCCGCGGCCCTTCCTCGAGCCGTGGACCGGCCCGGCCGCCGGGGACGCCGGCGCGCCGGTGCCGCTCACGCTCTCGCTCGCGCCCGCCGCGGCACCGCCGGGCGAGAGGGTGCGCGGGGTGATCCGCTGGCACGCCGCCTCCCCCGCGCCCGCCGGCTCGTACACGGTCATCGTGCGGCTCGACCGCGAGCCCCCGTCCGGACCCTCCGGCCCGGCCTGGCTGGGCAAGCCGCTGCGCAAGCTGCGCGAGGCGTGGCGGCACGAACGCGACCGCTTCAGCGTCCATCACCTCCCGGCGCGGGCGGCCTATGGTGTGGACCGGTGGCGGCCCGACGAGGTCGTACGCGATTCCTTCGACTTCGTGGTCCCGCCGGACGTGGCCGCCGGGACGTACCGCGTGGAGGTCCGGCTGCTGCGGGAGCCGCGCTACGCGAACCTCCGCCTCGGCGACTGGTTCTTCGACCGCGACAGCCACTCCGGGCTCGCCCTGGGCCGGCTGGTCGTCGGGCGCGGCCCGCGCGCTCCGGGAAAGGAGGCCGCCGATGCGCGCCGCTGAGCTCCGCCGGCCTGGTCGTCGGGCGCGATTGCCGCTACCCTGCGGCTCCGTGACCGGATCCCCCCTGGTGCCACGCCGGCGCAGCCGCGGCCTCCCGCAGGGTGCGCGATGAGCCGCCGCCATGTCGTCTGCGTGGCGGGCGTCCGCCCCGACTCGACGAAGGCGACCGGTTCCCACGCGGGAGCCGGCGGCGCGACGCGCGGGCACGCGGCGTGAGGATCACCATCTGGCACACGGACCGCTACCCGACCGCCCCGGGCGTCTACCTCCACTGCCTCCCGGCCCTCGGGCACGAGATCACCTGGGTGGTGTCGGTGGAGCGCGCGCGAAGCGGGATCGTGGAGTACCGGGAAGGCGGCGTTCGGTACTTCGAGGTGGCGCGGCGGGAGGACTCGCGCCTGCCGCGGCCTCTTGGGGTCGTGGTCACGCGATGGCGCAAGCTGGCCGGCTTCCTGCTCAAGGCCCGGCTCATGGAGCGCCTGGCGCGCGAGCGGCCCGACGTGCTGCAGGTGCGCGACCTCGTGACCGAGGGGCTGCTGGGCCTGAGGGCGGCGCGGCGCCACGGCGTGCGGTTCGCCTACCAGCTCGACCACCCGCACTTCGAGGGGAGGCTCGTGGACCTGGGCCTCGGCGCGCCGGGGCGGCCCTTCGAGGGGCTGGCGCTGCGATGCTGGATGCGGCTGAGGCGGATCGTGCTGGGTGGAGCCGACCTCGTGTTCCCCGTCAGCAAGGCCATGGCGGGGATCCTGCGCGATCGCGAGGGCGTGGACCCGCGGCGGATGGTGGCCTTCCCGGTGGGGGTCTCGCGCGCCACCCTGGAGCCGGGCGGGGACGGAGACGTGGATCCGCGGGTCGCCGCGCTGCGGGATGCGCCCACCGTCTGCTACCTCGGGAATCTGGCGGTCCGGCGCGACCCCGGCCTGATCTTCCGGATCTTCGAGGAGGTGGAGCGGCGCGTCCCCGAGAGTCGCTTCCTGGTGGTCGGCAGCCTCTCGGACGAGGCGCGGAAGAGGCTGCAGGGCTCGTCAGTCGTGGCGCGCGTGACGCTCGTCCCCTTCGTGCCGCACGACGAGGTGCCGGCGCTGCTCCGGGCCGCGCGCGTCGGCGTCTACGCGCTCCCGGTGAACGACCGGTACGGGGTCAACTGGTCGTGCTCGCCTCTCAAGGTGGTGGAGTACCTGAGCGTCGGCCTGCCGGTCGTGGCGTCGAGGGTCCTGGATGCCGAGGAGGTCCTCGGGCAGAGCGGTGGCGGAGTCTGCGTGGATACCGACGCCGAAGCCTTCGCGGACGCGGTCGAGGCCTACCTGCGTGATCCGGCGCGCGCGCGCCGGGACGGCAGCCGCGGCCGGGCCTGGGTCGCGGCCCACCGGACCTTCGACGTGCTGGCCAGGGACGTCGAGGCGGGCTATCGGCGGATGCTCGAGACGGGTCTCCCGACGCCCGTTGACGGGTCGTCGTCGATCCAAGGTGGCGGGAGGCCCTGATGCAACTGAGCGTGTGCCGCGATGGCCCCTTCGGCCTTGGTCCGCCTCCCGCGGGTGGATCGCCGTGCAGTGCCCGCACCGATCGCGCTCCGTCGCCCGGTCCATGACCCGGCACGCGAGCATCGCCGGGTCGTTCGGTCCGTCGGCTGTCCCGCGACCACCCGGATGGAGGTAGAATCCCGACCAACGCCATGGGCACCCGTTCCCCTTCGAAGCCCGATCTCCGCTCCGCGGTATCCACTGCGTTCGCCGCCCGCCTGCGCGAGGCGCTGGCGGTGACACCCGCGGGGGTGGACGCGGAGTTTCCCCGCTACTTCCGGGACGTGTCCCGCCCCGGTGGGGCGGCCGCCTACCTGCGCCACGCGCGCCAGCTCGTCGCTCTCATGGGGGGCGTGGAGGGGCGTGACGTGGTCGACGTCGGCTCGGGCTTCGGCGTACTCGCCACGCTGCTGGCCTGCTGGGGGGCACGGCGGGTGGTGGCGCTCGAGCCCTTTCCGCCGCGGCTGGTTTCGCACCGACGGCTGCTCGACGCCACGTTCCGCGACGTCCTCCAGGTGCTGCCCGTACGGGGGCGGGCGGACGCGCTGCCGTTCGGCCGCGCGTCGGTGGACGTGGTGCTCTCGAACGAAGCCATCTCCCACTACGCGGACGTCGAGGTCTTCCTCGACGAGTGTGCCCGCGTACTGCGACCGGGGGGCGTGCTGGTGATCTCCGACGGCAACAATGGCGCGAACCCGCGCATCCGGGCCTTCACCCAGACCTTGTGGGAGCGCTACGAGAACGGTCCTCCCGGGCCGTTCGGCGAACACCAACTCGGCACCCCACTGGTGGAGCGACGCGAGCGGATCATCCGCTCGGGATTCCCCGCCCTCGAGCCGGCGCGGGCACGCGAGCTGGCGCGCGCCACCTCCGGGCTGGCGCGCGCCGAGATCGAGCGTGTGGTGGCCGCCCATCTCGCTGGCGGCCCGGCGCCCGCGTCCTACTATCGGCACGGCATGCTGCCGGTAGAGCCGGTGCACGGCGAGGCGACGGAGCGCCTGTTGGACCCCCGCGCGCTGTCGAGTGATCTCGCGCATCGCGGCTTTCATGCGCGTGCCGTCCCGCACTACGGTGGCGCGCGCGGAGGGGTCGTCGCGTTGGTGAACCTGGTGTTGCGCCAGGTGCCGACGTTTCGCTTCGCGCGGGGTTTCCGGGTGGTGGCACGCCGGGTGCGTTGACGCCCCGGGTTGCCGCCGGTAACGTCCGCGCGCCATGTCCCCTTCCATGCCCGCACTTCTGCACGAGGCGTCCGGCACACGGCCCGGGGCGTGGCCCACGGAAGGGACCGGGTGAACCTCGTCATCCTCATCGGACGCTTTCCGCCCGGCCCGCAGGGCGGAGCCGAGCACCAGGCCGAGTGCTGGGCGCGCCGGCTGGCCGCGCGGCATCGCGTCACGGTGGTGACGCGGCAGGAGCCGCCGCGCCCCCCGGGACGCGAGGTGCGCGACGGCTTCGAGGTGGTGCGGCTGCCCCGCTCCGGGCTGCCGGTCTGGCGGACCTGGCGCGACACGACCGGGGTCGTGCGTACGGTGCGGTCACTCGATCCGCGGCCGCACCTGCTGTTGTGCTTCCAGTCGTTCGTCAGTGGCTGGGCCGGGGTGCGGGTGCAGCGAAGTCTCGGGATCCCCGCGGTGGTGTGGATCCGGGGTGAGGGCGAGTACCAGCTGGACAGGCGTTCCGTCGAAGCTCTGTTGAACCCGGGAACCTGGAAGACGGCACGCGGGGTGCTCGTGCAGAGCGAGGCCGGTCGCGAGGCGCTCCTCGACGCGCTCGATCGCCACGCGCCGAAGATGCGCGCCGCGGTGGCCGGGCACCTCGACGTGGTGCCGAACGGCATCGAGTTGCCGGACGCGCCGCCAGCCGGGACGGCGGGGCCCGACGCGCGCGTGCTCACGGTCGGGCGCCTGATCCCCGAGAAGCGGATGGACACGGTGATCGAAGCCGTCGCCGCGCTCCGGGGCCGGCTCACCATCGCGGGGGACGGGCCCGAGCGGGCCCGGCTCGAGGGGCTGGCGGCGCGGTGGAGCGCCGACGTGCGATTCGCGGGATTCGTCGGCCGGGAGCGGCTGAACGCGCTGTATCGGGACGCCGCGTGCGTGGTGCTCGTCTCGCGCCACGGCGAGGGGCTCCCGAACGTGCTGCTCGAGGCGATGGCCTGGGCCCGCCCGGTCATCGCCTCGCCGGTGGCCGGTGTGCGGGGGCTGGTCGAGGACGGGGCCAACGGGTTGCTGGTGCCCGCCGACGAGCCGGGGACGCTACGCGATGCGCTGGCGCGGCTGGCACGTGAGCCCGGCCTGGCGGCCCGCCTCGGCGTGGCGGCCCGCCGGACGGCCGAGACCTATGCGTGGGATCGGATCGAGCCGCGGCTCGAGAGCGCGCTCGAGCGCTGGAGCCGGCCGTGAGCGGGCGCGGGCGCGTGTGCTTCTACAGCGAGCGCGCCTATCCGGCGCTGGACCCGAGCGGAGGCGCGGGCGCGGGCGGGGGTGAGGGGCTCGCGGTACTCTGCGCGCGCGGGCTGGCCGCGCGCGGGTACGGCGTGAGCCTCGTGACGGCCGACTTCGGTCAGCCGGAGCGGGTCGAGATCGCAGGCATCACCGTCCATCGGACGTACCGCCTCCGGAGCGGGCTCCCGTTGCTGCGGTTCTTCCATCCCCGGCTCACGCTGGCCACTCGCGCCCTGCTGCGCGCCGACGCCGAGGTCTACTACGTGGTCGGCTCCGGGATGGCGGCCGGGCTGGCGCACGACGTCGCCCGAGCCCGTCGGGCGGGCTTCGTCCTGCACGTGATGAGCGATTACGACGTGCAGAGGGACCTCTCCCGTCACATGCTCCGCGACCGGCTCTGGTACCGGCGGGCGCTGCGGGACGCCGACCGCCTGTTCGCGCAGACCGAGCACCAGCGCCGCGCGCTGCGGGAGAACCACGGGGTCGAGAGCCGTGTGCTGCCCAACGTGATCGAGGTGCCCGATGCCGTGGTCGATGCGGGCCAGGAGGGCCACGTGCTGTGGCTCGGCACCTACAAGGCGATCAAGCGGCCGGAGTGGTTCCTCGCGCTCGCGCGGGCGCTGCCCCACCGCCGCTTCCTGATGGTCGGCATGGTGCCGCCACCTCCGCTCACTCGTGAGCACTGGGAGGCGGCGATCGAGGCCGCCCAAGGCACCCCGAACCTCGAGGTGCGCGGCTTCCAGCCCGCCGGGGAGCTGGAGCGACTCATGCGCGGCGCCTCGCTGATCGTGCACACCTCGCCCCTCGAGGGTTTCTCGAACGTGATGCTCGAGGCATGGGCGCTCGGTCTGCCCACGGTCTCGTCGGTGAACCCGGACGCCCTGGTCACGCGGCTGGAGCTGGGCGCGGTCGCGACCGATCTTCCAGCCCTGTTCGAATCGGTCGAGCGTCTCATGTCGGACCCGCAGGCCCGCCGTGAGGCAGGCGCGCGCGCGCGGCGCTACGTGGTCGAGCGCCATGGGCCCGGACCGGTGTTCGGGGCCCTCACCGGCGAACTCGACGCAGTGCTCGCCGCGGTGCGGCGGAGGCGCGGTGGCTGATCCCCCCCGATGCGACGCCGCCTCGCGGGGCGGGCGCGGGATCGCTGGCGGTCCCCATGGCGCTGCCGGGGCGCCGCGAATTCGTTGTGGTAAAATCATCCGACACGTCGGGTCCGCCCTCCGGGGCGAGACCGACCGCTCCCGCCGTCCGGCGGGGCTCCGGCGTGGCTTCCTGCCGTCGAGTGTGAGCCTCCTGCATCCATGACCTCCCCCGACTCGCCCGAGGTGTTCGCCGAGACCGCCCCCCGCCGGGCCGGCGGAAGCACGGCCTCCCGGGTGCTGCACAACACCGCGCTGCTCGCAATCTCCTCGCTGGCGGTGCGCGCGCTGGGCCTGGGGATGGTCGTGGTCCTCGCCCGCTACCTCGGGGCGTCGGGCTACGGCACGTACCAGCGGGCCGAGGCGTTCGTCTTCCTGTTCAGCATCGTGGCCAACCTCGGTCTCGACTTCATCCTCACCCGCGAGGTCGCGCGCCACAGCCCGCGCGTGTCCGAGTACCTGGCGGGCGTCGTGACCCTGAAGCTGATGCTCGGACCCCTGTGTCTCGGCCTCATCCTCTGGTTCGCGCATGCGCGCGGGTACCAGGGGGACTTCCTGTGGGGCATCGGGTGCTACAGCGCCGTCCTGCTGTTGACCGCCATCGGTCAGGCGCTCGACGGGGTCTTCCAGGGGCTGGACAGCATGAGCTACACGGCGATCGCGAACCTCGCCAACCAGGTGGTGTTCGTCGCCCTCGGGCTCACGTTCGTCCTGCTCCACAAGGACCTGCGCTGGATCCTCGCCGCCCTGGTCGTGGCCAGCGTGGTGAGGCTCGCCGTCTCCGCGAGCCTGCTGGCCCGTCTGCGCATCCGCTGGACCCGGCCGTCGCCCGCGACCCTCGGCTACCTGCTCCGGCAGTCCATCCCGCTCGCGTTCGCGGCGAGCTTCGTGGTCATCTACCAGCAGCTCGACTCCGTGTTGCTCGGGGACCTCAAGGGCAACGACCAGGTCGGCTGGTACCGGGCGAGCGCCAAGTTCCTGCTGTTCTTCACGGTGCTGCGCGAGAGCTTCCTCGTCGCGATCTTCCCGGTGTTCGCCGCCGCGGCCGGGGGCGAACCGGCGCACATGGGCCGCCTGGTGACCCGCGCGGTGCGCTATCAGCTGATCGTGGCGCTGTACTTCATCCTCTGCTTCGTCTTCCTGCCCCGGGTGGCCCCCAAGCTGCTCGGGGTGGACTTCATCAACACGGCCCGCGTCCTGCCCATCATGGCCTGGATCCTCGTGCCCCAGACGATCAGCATCACCATGGGGCGCGTGCTCGTCGCCACCGGCAACCAGAAGCGCGTCATGGTCGCCACCGGGATCACGCTGCTCGTGAACGTCGGTCTCAACCTGACGCTCATCCCCCGCTACGGATACATGGGGGCGGCCATGGCC
>JAXDBZ010000190.1:0-7658 GCA_034678345.1 Candidatus Eiseniibacteriota bacterium | reverse complement strand
CGTGCCCTTGAACGTCATGTGCTCGATGAAGTGCGAGATGCCCGACAGGTCGGCAGGCTCGTCGCGCGCGCCGCTGCGGACCCAGACGCCGAGGGCCAGCGAGCGCCGATTGGGCACGCGCTCGCTGAGCAGCACGAGCCCCGAGGGCAGCACGGTGCGCTGGAACCGGTCGTCGTTCACGTCCCCTCCCGCGGCCGGGCCGGGCATCCCCCGGAAAGCCCCCGGGTGGCAGGTCGCCCTGCCACCCGGGGATGTCCTGTGTCCCGTGCCTAGCGGCGCCGGTCGCGGTCCCGGCCGCGGCCGCGGTCGCGATCGCGGTCCCGCTCCTCGCGCGGCGGCGGCGGCACGTAGCCCGGAGGCTCAGGCAGCAACGCCTTGCGCGACAGCTTGATCTTGCCCTCGCGGTCCACGCCGATGACCTTGACCATCACCATGTCGCCGACGTTGAGCACGTCCTCGGTGCGCGCGACCCGGTGGTAGTCCAGCTCGGAGATGTGCAGCAGCCCGTCGCGCCCCGGCACGATCTCCACGAACGCGCCGAAGGTGACGATGCTGCGCACCTTGCCCTGGTAGACCCGGCCGACCTCGGGGTCCTCGACGATGTTGCGGATGAACTCCTCGGCGCGGCGGCCCGACTCGCCGCTGATCGCCGCGATCCGCACCTCGCCGCTGTCCTCGATGTCGATCTGGGCACCGGTCTCCTCGGTGATCTTCTTGATGATCTTGCCGCCCGGCCCGATGACCTCGCGGATCTTGTCGGGCGGGATGTTGATGATGGTGATGCGCGGCGCGAAGGGCGACATCTCGGCCCGCGGCTTGTCCAGCGCCGTGGCCATGATGCCGAGGATGTGCTCGCGCCCGCGGCGCGCGCGCTCCATCGCGTCCTTGAGGACCTCGAAGGAGATGCCGCCGATCTTCGTGTCCATCTGGAAGGCAGTGATGCCCTCGCGCGTGCCGGTGACCTTGAAGTCCATGTCGCCGAGGTGGTCCTCGACGCCGAGGATGTCGGTGAGCACCGCGACGCGGTCACCCTCCTTGATGAGCCCCATGGCGATCCCGGCCACCGGCGCCTTGACCGGCACGCCGGCGTCCATGAGCGCCATCGAGCTGCCGCACACCGTCGCCATGGAGGACGAGCCGTTCGACTCGAGGATGTCGCTCACCAGGCGGATCGTGTAGGGGAAGGAGGTGTCGGCCGGGATCACCGGCTCGATCGCCCGCTCGGCCAGCGCCCCGTGCCCGATCTCGCGGCGGCCGGGGCCGCGGATGGGCCGCACCTCGCCGACGCTGTAGGGCGGGAAGTTGTAGTGGAGCATGTAGCTCTTCCACGACTGCCCCTCGAGCTCCTCGATGCGCTGCTCGTCCTGCTTCGTGCCGAGCGTGCACACCGCCAGCGCCTGGGTCTCGCCGCGGGTGAAGAGGCAGGAACCGTGGGTGCGCGGCAGCACGCCCACCTCGACCGTCACCTTGCGGATCTCGTCCACGCGGCGGCCGTCGGCCCGCACGCCCTCGCCCAGCACCATCTGGCGCAGCTCGTCGCGCTCGATGTCGTGGAGGATGCGGCCGATGTAGAGCTCCTGCGAGGCGAAGCGCTCCTTGAGGGCGGCGACCGCCTCCTGGGTGATGCGGTCCACCTCCTCCTGGCGGGCCTCCTTGCCGGGGATGCGGATCGCCTGGCCGAGGCGCGCCCGGTAGTCCTGCTCGAGCACGCCGCGCAGCTCGGCGGTGTCGGGCGGGGTGACGAGCGGACGCTTGGCCTTGCCGCAGCGCGCCACCAGCTCGCGCTGGGCCGCCACGATCGGCCGGATCTGTCCCATCGCGAACTCGAGCGCGGCCAGCAGGTCGGCCTCCGAGACCTCGCGCGTGCCGCCCTCGACCATGATGATGTTGTCCGCCGTGCCCGCCACCACCATGTCCATGTCGCTCTCGTCGAGCTGGGCGGTCGTGGGGTTCACGACGAACGCCCCGTCCACGCGCCCCACGCGCACGCCGGCGATGGGTTCGGGGAAGGGGATGTCCGACAGGCTCATGGCGGTCGAGGCCCCGACCAGCGCCAGCACGTCGGCGTCGTTCTCCTGGTCGGAGGACACGACGGTGGCCATGATCTGGGTCTCGTAGGGGAACGCCTTGTTGAACAGCGGCCTCACCGGGCGGTCGATCAACCGCGAGGAGAGAACCTCCTTCTCGGTGGGGCGGCCTTCACGCTTGAAGAAACCACCCGGGATGCGGCCCGCGGCGTAGGTGCGCTCGCGGTAGTCCACGGTGAGCGGCACGAAGTCCCGGTCGGGGCTCGCGGTCTTGGCGGCACTCGCCGCCACCAGCACGACCGTCCCGCCGAGCTGGACCACGGCGGAGCCTCCCGCCAGCTTGGCCCACTTGCCGGTCCGGATGGAGAGCGTCTGCTCCCCCAGCTGTACGTCGACTCTCTGCTCTTCCATCTACTGATCCTGTCCTCTCGCCTTTCGGCCCGGGCACCCGCCCGGGACCCACCAGCGCTCCCCGGGGAAGCGGTCCCGCGGGGGCGCAGACGGGGGAACGGTTCCCCCGCGCGGAAGGGAAGCGCCGCGACGTTCGGGCGCTTCCCGCGTTCGGGCCCTGCCGGGCCCGGTCTCGGGCCTAACGGCGCAGGCCCAGTTCCTTCACGACCTTGCGATAACGGTCCACCTTGGTGGCCTTGAGATAGTCCAGCAGCCGACGCCGCTGGCCCACCATGCGCAGCAGGCCGCGCCGGGAGGCGTGGTCCCGCTTGTGGACCTTGAAGTGCTCGGTGAGGTAGTGGATCTTCTCGGTGAGCAGGGCGATCTGGACCTCGGGGGATCCGGAATCGCCTTCATGCAGCTTGAACTTGCCGATGATCCCCAGCTTCTGCTCCTTGGAGAGCGTCACGACGATCTCCTCCTGCCTGCGAAGGGGGTGATAGGCCCTGCCACCGGGTTCAAGCTCCCGCGTGGCCGAGCGTTGCGAAGCCGCCCCGAGCGGGGCGGACAGGGGAACCTACCACCGGCGGGGCTCCATTGCAAAGACCGCGCCGGGACGCCCGCGGGGCTCCGGCCGCGCGGCGCGCGGCTAGGGATCCGAGGGCGGCGGCGCGGCCAGCCGGCGGCGGACCTCCTCGACGTCACGGACCATCTGCGCGGCCAGCTCCGCGCCGCCGGCGAAGCGGGCCTGGGGGCGGATCCAGTCCACCAGCTCGACGTCGAGATCGCGCCGGGCCAGACCCCCCTCCCAGTCCAGCAGGTGGACGTCCAGGGCGCGGGCCGCGCCGCCGAAGGTGGGCCGCAGGCCGATGCTCATCGCCGCCGGCAGCCAGCCGCCCGTGCCGCCGATGCGCGCCCGGACCGCGTAGACGCCGTCGCCCGGGACCAGCTTCTCCTCGTGCAGCCGCAGGTTGGCGGTGGGGAAGCCGAGCGTGCGCCCGACGGCCTCCCCGCTCACCACGCGCCCGCGCAGGTCGTAGCGGCGGCCGAGCAGCCGCGCCGCCTCCGCCACGCGACCGGCCTCGAGGAGGGCGCGGATGCGGGTGCTGCTCACCGGGGCGCCGTCGACGTCCAGCAGCGGCACGGCCACGACCTCGAACCCGTCGCGCGCCCCGATCCCGCGCAGGCAGGGCACGTCGCCGCGGCGGCCGCGTCCCAGCGCGAAGCCCTCGCCCACCACCAGCGTGTGCATCCGGTACGGGCCGCACAGATGGCGGGCGACGAAGACCTCCGGCTCGAGCGCCGCCAGCTCGCGCGTGAAGGGCACGATCTCCAGCTCGCGCACGCCCAGGGCGGCGAGCCGCTCGCGCCGCTCGGCGAGCGGGGTGAGCGGCGCGCGGGCCCGGAAGACGGGACCGAGGACGACGTCGGGGTGCGGGTCGAACGAGACCACCACGCAGCGGCCCCCTGCGCCCGCGCGCGCGAGCGCGGTGGCGAGGATGCGCTGGTGCCCGAGGTGCACGCCGTCGAAGACGCCCACGCCGACCGCGGCTCCCGCCGCCGGACCGCTCACGGCCGCCCCTGCCGCACCGCCCAGGGGAAGACGATGCGCGGGCAGGCGAGCGCGAGGTCCGCGCGATCCGCCACGGGCTCGAGCCCGCCCAGGGCGAGCGGCTCGCCGCCGGGACCGTAGAAGGCGATCGAGCGCGGGCCGGCGCCCACCGGCGCCCCGCCGGGCGCGACCGCCGGACGCCGTCCGAAGCCCAGTTCCTCCGCCGCGGCCGCCTCCAGCGTCACCGCCGGCAGCACGCGCAGCGCCTCGGCCAGCGGCACGCCGGCGCGCGCCAGCACCTCGGCGGGCGCCAGCGTGTCGAGTTCCCGCAGGGTGACCGCCTGCTCGAGCCCGAAGGGCTCGCTGCGCAGCCGCCGCAGGCCCGCCAGCGCCGCGCCGGCGCCGAGCCGGGCGCCCAGGTCGTGCGCCAGCGTGCGCACGTAGGTGCCGCCCGAGACCACGACGCGGAAGGTCGCCTCCGGCAGGTCGAACGAGAGCCACTCCCAGGCGTGGACGTGGACGGCGCGCGGGCGGCGCTCGACCGTCTGGCCGCGCCGGGCCAGGCGGTGCAGCCGCTGTCCGTTCACCTTGAGGGCCGAGACCATGGGCGGCACCTGCGCGATCGCGCCGGTGAGGCCGGCCGTCGCCGCGCGCACCTCGGCCTCGCCGAACGCGACCTCGCGCCGCTCCAGCACCCGCCCCTGCAGGTCCTGCGTGTCGGTGACGACGCCGAAACGCACGGTGGCCTCGTAGGTCTTGCGGCCCCCCTGCCACACCGTCGCGCAGCGTGTGGCCGCGCCGAGTGCCAGCACGAGCAGGCCGCTCGCGCCCGGGTCCAGCGTGCCGAGGTGCCCGACGCTGCGGGTCCGCAGGCGCCGGCGCGCGCGGTCCACCACGTCGTGCGAGGTGACGCCGGTGGGCTTGTCCACCCGCAGCAGCCCCGCCCAGGCGTCCCGCACGCCGGCGGGAGCGGCGGCGTTCCGCGCCGGGACCGCGGTCACGCCTCGCCGTCCTCCTCGTCCGCGGCCGGCTCGCCGCGCTCGATGCGCCGGAGGATCTCCTCGACCCGCGCGCCGCGCTCGATCGAGCCGTCGTGCACGAAGCGCAACGCGGGCACCTCGCGCAGACCCAGGCGCGGTGCGAGCTGGTGGCGCACGAAGCCGGCCGCGCGCTGCAGCGTGGCGATCTCGCGCTCGCGCTCGGCCTCCGTCGCCAGCACGCTGACGAAGACGCGCGCGAAGGAGAGGTCGTGCGTGACCTCGACGTCGGTCACGCTCACCAGGCTCGACAGCCGCGGGTCGTTCAGCTCGTGGGCGAGGATGCCCGCGATCTCCCGCTTCATCCGCTCGGCCACGCGTTCGGGACGGATCCTCACAGCAGCGTCTCCTGCCAGTCGATGACCTCGGCGCCGGGCGTGCCGTCGGCGAGCCGTCGCACCACCTGCAGCAGCTCCCCGATCTGATGCCGCTCGCCGGAGACCACCGCCACGCCGAGCGCGGCGCGCTGCCACAGGTCCTGGTGGTCCACCTCGGCGACCGCGGCGGGCGTCCGCTGGCGGATGCGCTCCTTCAGACCGCGCAGGACGGCGCGCTTGTCCTTGAGCGAGGCCGCCCCGGGCAGGTGCAGTTCGATGCGCACGACGCCGACGAACATGGACCGGGCCCGCGCGGACTACAACGTCCGCGCGAGCTCCTCGATGTTGAACGATTCGATGACGTCGCCGACCTTCACGTCGTCGCGTCCCTCGAGGCTGATGCCGCACTCGAAGCCGCTGGCGACCTCGCGGACGTCGTCCTTGAAGCGCTTCAGGGCGGCGATGCGCCCGCTCCACACGGCCTCGCCCTCCCGCAGCAGGCGCACCCGGCCGGTGCGCGGGATGGTCCCGGAGACCACCATGCAGCCGGCCACCGTCCCCGCCTTGGACAGGCGGAAGACCTGGCGCACCTCGGCCGAGCCCGTCACGACCTCCTTGAGCTCCGGCTTGAGCAGGCCCTCGAGGGCGGACTTCACGTCCTCCACGGCCTTGTAGATGATGTCGTAGAGGCGGATCTCCACCTTCTCGTGCTCCGCGAGCTCGCGGGCCCGCGGATCGGGCTTGGTGTGGAATCCCACCACGATGGCGTCCGAGGCGACGGCGAGCTGCACGTCCGACTCCGAGATCTGCCCCACCGCCTGGCGGATGACCCGCACCTGCACCTCGGAGGTGCTGAGCTTGGCCAGCGCCTCGGACAGCGCCTCGACCGAGCCGTCCACGTCGCCCTTGATGAGCAGCTTGAGCTCGCTGACCTCGCCCTGTTCCTTGCGGGCGTAGAAGTCGGAGAGCCGGATCTTGCTCGCCGCCCGGAACTCGTGCTCGCGGTGCAGCGCCTGGCGCTTGTTCGCCAGGTCGCGGGCCTCGCGGTCGTCGTCGAACGAGGTGAACAGGTCGCCCGCCCCCGGCGTGCCGTTCCAGCCCAGGACCTCGACCGGCGTCGAGGGCCCCGCCGACTTCACACCGCGGCCGCGCTCGTCGAACATGGCGCGGACGCGCCCCCACTGCTGCCCGGCCACGAAGGCGTCGCCGATGCGCAGGGTGCCCGCCTGCACGAGCACGCTGACCACGATGCCGCGGCCCTGCTCGACGCGCGCCTCCAGCACGGCCCCGCGGGCGCGGCGCGAGGCGTCGGCCTTGAGGTCCAGCATCTCGGACTCGAGCGCGATCATCTCGAGCAGCTTGTCCACGTTCGTGCCCTTCTTGGCCGAGATCTCCACCGCCACGGCCTTGCCGCCGAACTCCTCAACCACCACGCCGTGCGCGGCCAGCTCCTGCTTCACCAGGTCGGGACGCGCGCCGGGCAGGTCGATCTTGTTGATGGCGACGATGATGGGCACGCCCGCCGCCCGGGCGTGGTCGATCGCCTCGATCGTCTGCGGCATGACGCGGTCGTCCGCCGCGACCATGAGCACGACCAGGTCGGTGACCTGCGCGCCGCGGGCGCGCATGGCGGTGAACGCCTCGTGGCCCGGGGTGTCGAGGAAGGTGATGCTCTTGCCCCCCGCCACCTGCACCTCGTAGGCGCCGATGTGCTGGGTGATGCCGCCGGCCTCGCCGGCGATCACGTTGGTCTTGCGGATGTAGTCGAGCAGCGAGGTCTTGCCGTGGTCCACGTGCCCCATGACGGTGACCACCGGGGGCCGCGACACCATCCGCCCGTCCTCCCCGGCCGTCGTCTCGGTCTCGACCGCCTCGTCCTCGGCGTACTCGGAGACGAACTCCACCCCGTAGCCGAACTCGTCGGCGACCGTCTGCATCGAGTCCTTGTCGAGGCGCTTGTTCATCGTCGCCATGAGCCCGAGCCTCATGCAGGTGGTGATGACCTCCTGCGGGCGGACCTCGAGCAGGTTCGCCAGCTCGGCCACGGTGATGAACTCGGTGGCACGGATGATCTTCTCGGCCTCGGCCGCCGTCGCCCCACCCTCGTCGTCACGCCGGTGGTGCCGGCGCCGGGCGCCCTGATCGAGGCTGGCCAGCGTCTTGCGAACGCTCTCGGCCACGAGCCGCTCGTCCACCGCCTTCTTCTTCTTGCGGTCGCGCCGGCGGAAACCGTGGGCCGGAGGTCGTCCCGCGCCGAGACCGGGTCCGGGCCGCGGCGGCCCGGACGGGCGCTGCGGAACCCCCGGACGCACGGGCACGCCGGGCTGCGGGGCGC
>JAXDBZ010000189.1:0-6265 GCA_034678345.1 Candidatus Eiseniibacteriota bacterium | reverse complement strand
CGCCCCCGCGCCCGCGCCGGGCGAGCCCGGCCCCGGGCACTGGTTCTACCAGGGCCTGCCCTACGGCAGCGACGCCATGACGCACCCGTTGCGCCTCATCGTGGACGGCGGCTTCGGCATCATGCAGTTCGACAGCCGCAGCAACCACCTCGACGACGTGGACTGGGAGCGCGGCTGGAACCGGGTCTGGGACGACATGACGAACCCGGCCCGCGCCATCGAGGTCGGCGGCTGGTGGGACTGGGTCCAGCGCGAGGTGCTGCCCTTCAGCGCCAACAAGCACGACGCCCAGTACTGGCCCAACTACACCCTCCACCTCATCGGCGGCGGCATGACCTACGTCATGGTGAGCGAGTGGTACGCGCAGCACGGCTTCGCGCACCCGCGCGCCTGGGGCGTCGGCACGATGGCGGCCTACCACGTGCTGAACGAGGTGGTGGAGAACGACCGCCGCCCCGGACCGACGACCGACGCGCTCACCGACCTGTACCTCTTCGACCCCGCGTCCATCGTGCTCTTCAGCCACGAGGGCGTGTGCGGCTTCTTCGCCCGGCGGCTGCACATGCGCGACTGGTCGAGCCAGCCCGCCATCGACCCGGTCACCGGCGCGCTCGAGAACCAGGGGCAGAACTACTCGCTCAAGCTGGCCATCCCGCGCAGCGAGCGCTGGAGCCTTTTCTACTACTTTGGCAACCACGGCGAAGGCGGGCTGACCTACACGCGCCCCGACGGCTCGGCGTTCTCGTTCGGCGCCGGCTTCCAGGCCAAGGCGCTGCGCGAGATCGGCGGCAACGCCCAGACCGCGGACCTCGTGCCCTCGTACGGCTTCTTCTACGACCGCCACGGCTCGCTGCTCTTCTCGGTGACGGGGGCGAAGACATCGCGCTACCGGGTCAAGGTGAACGTCTATCCCGGCCTGCTCCGGGTCCGCGGGTACACCGCGGGCCTCTTCCTCGCTTGGAACCGCGACGGGGAGACGGTGGCGGGCGTGACGGTGCCGCTGGTGCCCGTGGGCCTCGCCGGGCGCTTCTAGGCACCCCGGCTTGCCCGCCGCCTGCCCAACCGGTATCGTTCCACCGCAACCTGCCGGATCCGCGCCCGGCGCACGCCCGGGCCGGCGCGCCATCCTGTCCCCGGGAGGGATCATGACGCTCAGGGAGAAGGCCGAGATCATCGACGCCGATGGCCTGCGGCGCATCGTGACCCGCATCGCCCACGAGATCGTCGAGCGCAACAAGGGCGTCGAGGACCTGGTGCTGGTGGGCATCCGCCGCCGCGGCGTGCCGCTCGCCACCCGCATGGCCGCCAAGATCAAGGAGTTCGAGGGGCAGGCGCCGGCCGAGGGCAGCCTCGACATCACGCTCTACCGCGACGACCTCTCCACCGTGTCGCAGCAACCGGTGGTGGCGGGGAGCGAGATCCCGGTGGACATCAACAACAAGGTCGTCGTCCTGGTGGACGACGTGCTCTACACCGGCCGCACCGTGCGCGCCGCCATGGACGCGCTCATCGACTTCGGCCGCCCGCGCGCCATCCAGCTCGCCGTCGTCATCGACCGCGGCCACCGCGAGCTGCCCATCCGCGCCGACTTCGTGGGCAAGAACGTCCCCACCTCGAAGAAGGAGGTCATCGGTGTGAAGCTCGCCGAGACCGACGGGGTGGACAGCGTGGTGATCAAGGAGCTGGAGGAGTAGGCGGGGTCGAGCTCCGTGCCCGTGCCCGTGCGCCCGCGGCCGCCTGCCGCGGACGAACTTGTCCTTGCCCCGGCGGCCGCGCTCGCCTAGAATCCCGTCCGTTCGCGTTTCGCCTGTTCCTTTAACGCCGCCCGGCGAGGTGGCCAAGGGGGAGCCATGCCGCACGACCACGACCGCCCGGCGCCGTCAGGCGCGGGGCCTTTTTCGTACGCGGCGCTCGACGAGCTGCGCCACGCGCCGGGCCTGCCGCTGCACCTCGACCGGCGCCACCTGCTCGGCCTCGAGGGCCTCGACCGCGCCGAGATCCTCGCCCTGCTCGACGCGGCCGAGGGCTACCGCGGGCGCCTGGCCCGCGGCGGCCTGCCCTTCGCCGACCTGGCCGGCGTGACCGTGCTGCTCGGCTTCTTCGAGGACTCGACCCGCACGCGCGTCTCGTTCGAGCTGGCGGCGCGCCACCTCGGCGCCACCGTCACCACCCTGACCACCGCCGGCTCGGCCGTGAGCAAGGGCGAGACGCTCTACGACACGGTGCAGAACGTGCGGGCCATGGGCGTGGACGTGGTCGTGGTGCGGCACGTGGCCTCGGGCGCCCCGTACTTCCTGGCCCGGCACCTCGACGTGAGCGTGGTGAACGCCGGCGACGGCCGCCACGAGCACCCCACCCAGGGCCTGCTCGACCTGATGACCCTGCGCGACGCCTGGCAGGGGCGCTTCGAGGGGCGCCGGCTGGCGCTGATCGGCGACATCGCCCACTCGCGCGTGGCGCGCAGTGCCATCTTCGGCCTGCGCGCGCTGGGGGCCGAGGTCACCGTGGCCGGGCCGCGCACGCTGCTGCCGGCGGCAATCGAGACGCTCGGCTGCACCGTGGCGGCGACGGTGGAGGAGGCGATGGAGGGTGCCGACGCGGTCATGGCGCTGCGGCTGCAGCGCGAGCGCATGGACGGCGGCCTGCTGCCGACGCTGAGCGAGTTCTCGCGGGTCTGGGGGCTGACCCCCGAGCGCGTGCGGCTGCTGGCGCGCGACGCCGTGGTGCTGCACCCCGGGCCGATCAACCGCGGCGTCGAGGTGGCGCCCGAGGTCGCCGACAGCGAGCGCTCCGTCATCCTCGACCAGGTGAACAACGGCGTGGCGCTGCGCTGCGCGGTGCTGGCGCGCTGCGCCGCGGCGCGACGCGCCGCCCGGGAGGCCGCATGAGACCGATCACCCTCATCCGCGGCGCGCGCCACTGGCGCACCGGCGAGCGCGTGGACCTCGGCCTGCGCGAGGGCCGCATCGTCGAGGAGCCGGGCCTGCGCGAGGCCGGCAGCGTCATCGACGCCGACGGCCTGCTGCTGGCGCCGGGCCTGGTGGACCTGCACGCCCACCTGCGCGAGCCCGGCGGCGCGGTGCAGGAGACCATCGCCACCGGCACGCACGCCGCGGCGGTGGGCGGCTTCACCAGCGTCTGCTGCATGCCCAACACGAACCCGGTGCTCGACCAGGCCGTGCAGCTCGAATGGGTGAGCGAGCGCGCCGCCGCGGTCGGCCATTGCCGGGTGCACCCGATCGGCGCGCTGACCGTGGGCCAGCAGGGCGCGCAGCTCGCCCCGGCGCTGGCGCTCAAGCGCGCCGGCGCGGTGGCGCTGAGCGACGACGGCCACCCGGTGACCAGCGCCTTCATCATGCGGCGCGCGCTGGAGTACGCGCGGCACGCCGGCCTGCCGGTGGTGGCGCACGAGGAGGATCCCACGCTGGCCGCCGGCGGCCAGATGCACGAGGGCCCGACCGCGACGCGGCTCGGGCTGCGCGGCATCCCCGACGCGGCCGAGAGCGTCATGGTCCGCCGCGACGTCGAGCTGGCCGCGCTCACCGGCGGGCGCGTGCACTTCGCGCACCTGTCGTGCGCCGCCTCGCTGGCGGCGCTGCGCGACGCGAAGGCGCGCGGGCTGGAGGTGAGCGGCGAGACCTGCCCGCACTACTGGACGCTCACCGACGAGGCGGTCGGCGAGTACGACACCGACGCGAAGATGAACCCGCCGCTGCGCTCGGCCGCCGACCGGGACGCGGTCATCGCCGCCATCGCCGACGGGACGCTGGACTGCCTGGCCACCGACCACGCGCCGCACACCGCCGACGAGAAGCGCGCGCCCTTCGACCAGGCCCCGTTCGGCATCGTCGGCCTCGAGACCGCGCTGGCGCTCACCATCACCTTCCTCGTCCGGCCCGGCCACGTCACGCTCGAGCGCGCGCTCGAGCTGTGGACCGACGCGCCGCGGCGCGTCTTCGGCCTGCCGCCGGTGCGCCTCGCGGCCGGCGACCCGGCCGACCTCGTGCTGCTCGACCCGGCCGAGGAGTGGACGGTGGACCCGGCCCGCTTCCAGTCGAAGGGGCGCAACACCCCCTTCACCGGCTGGACGCTGACCGGCCGCGCGCTGGCCACCATCTGCGGCGGTCGCCTGACGCATGTGGATCCGCGCGTGCGCGTGGTGCGCGCCCGCGATGCCGTCGTCCCCGCCGCCGCGCGCTGAGGCGCCGGGGCGCCCGCCGCGGCCGGATCGCCTGTCGGCGCCGCGGGGCCCGTGCTACCCTGCGCGCATGCCGACGACCGCGGGAGGCCGGACGGGACCGTGAGAGCGCGTCATCTGTCGCTGCTGCTGGCGCTGGCGCTGCTGGCCGGCTCGTGCGCCTACTACAACACCTTCTACCTGGCCCGGAAGTACTACTTCAAGGCCACGAGCGGCGAGCCCTACCTGGTGGACCGGCCGGCCGGCGCGGGCGGGGCCGACCTCGCCAAGTCCATCGACCTGTCGAAGAAGGTGCTGGCGAACTACCCGAAGTCGAAGTGGGTGGACGACGCCTACCTGCTGTGGGCACGCGCGCTGCTCGGCCGCGACGATCCGCGCGAGACGGTGGACATGCTCCAGGACTTCGAGATCCGCTTCCCGGCGAGCGACCTCGACGACGAGGTGCTGTTCTTCCTCGGCGTGGGCTACCGCCAGTCGCACCGGGCCGCCGAGGCCGAGGCGTCGTTCGCGCGGTTCCTCGAGCGGGCGCCGAAGAACCGGCTGGCCCCGTACGCCTGGCTCGAGCGCGCCCGCGCGCTCGCCACGCTCGATCGCGACTCGGCCGCGGCCTACTGCGCCGGCCAGGTGCTGGACCGCTTCCCCAAGAGCACGCTGCAGACGCTGGCGCGGAACGCCCGCGCCGAGGCCCTCCTCGGCGCCGGCCGCCACGAGGAGGCCCGCGCCGACTTCCAGGCGCTCGGGCTGATGGCACGCGACGACGAGGAGCGCTTCGGCTTCCTGCTGCGCGAGGTGGACTGCATCGAGGGGGCGCGCGAGTTCGACCGGGCGCTGGAGGTGCTCCGCCACGAGCTGGCGCTGCAGCGACCGCCCGAGGTGGCGGCCGGCGCGGCGCCCGAGGCGTACAAGCCGACGCCGGGCGGCGACCGCTACGGGCGCGTGCTGCTGCGCGTCGGCACGGTCCACCTGCTGGCCGGGCGTCAGGCCGAGGCGCTCGAGGCCTACCGCGAGGTGGCCCGGCTCTACCCCAAGTCGGCGCTCAGCGCCGAGGCGCAGTACCGCATCGGCTACGCGCTCGAGACGGTGGGCGAGGACTTCGAGGGGGCGCGCGTCGAGTACGCGCGCGTCGGGGAGCAGTACGCGGGCTCGCCGTTCGCCCCGCAGGCGCAGAGTCGCATGACGAACCTCGACCGCATGACCGAGTTCCGCAAGGCGGGCGGCGACACCCTGCAGCGGCGCGCCGAGGCGGACTTCCTGCTGGCGGAGATCTTCCTCTTCCAGCAGAACAAGCCGGAGCGCGCGCTCGAGGAGTACCGCAAGGTGGCCGACCAGTTCGCCGGCACGGCCTGGGCCGCCAAGGCGCTCACCGCCCAGGCCTGGGTGCTGAGCCGCCGGCTGGGGCGCCAGGCGGCGGCGGACTCGCTGCTGTGGACGGTCGTGCGCGAGTACCCGGCCACCGAGTCGCAGCTCGCCGCCCGCGACTACCTCGAGGGCGCCGGGATCGCCGTGCCCGAGTCGCTCATCCGCGCGCCCGTGGCCCCGCCGCCGGCGGCGGTGGACACGACCACCCTGACGCAGCCGCCGTCGGGCCCCACGCCGCTGGGCGGCTTCACCCTCACCGACAGCGCGGCCGCGCGCGCCGCGTCGCCGGCACCGAAGCCGCCGCCGGTGCGGCGGCGCGCGACGCGGCGCCCGGTCAGCGAGATTCGCGCACCCTGGCATCCGCACTACGCCGGCACGACGCCCGAGCCGGGCCTCGCTGGCGACAGCCCGTACACCCCGGACGCGGACTCGGCGGTCGTGGACACAGCGCGCCGCTCCACCCCGCGCGACACCCTGCGCGGCGACGCCCGCCGCGACAGCCTGCGCGAGCGCACGCGGTGAGGCCGGTGCGGCCCGTGTGGCGGCAGCGCGCCGCGCGAGTCGTCCGCCAGGAGGCCTTCGGCGCCGGGCACTTCCGCCTCGAGCTGGAGGTCCCGCGGCCCTTCGCCACCCCGGCCCCCGGGCAGTTCATCCTGCTGCGCCTGCCCGCGCCGAGCCCCGTGCTGCTGCCGCGGCCGATGAGCATCT
>JAXDBZ010000188.1:0-4274 GCA_034678345.1 Candidatus Eiseniibacteriota bacterium | reverse complement strand
GTACGCCGACACCGGGCGCGGCGGACGGCTGAGCGTGCGCCCGCCCGCCGCGCGGGTCTGGCTCGTGCGCGTGACGCCGGCGCGGGCCGACCTGCGGCAGGTGCCGGCGCCGCCCGCGGCCGAGCCCGAGAGCCTGATCCCGCCCGCCGACGCGTCGCCTGCGCCGGAGGTGGACGGCGGACTGCAGGCCCCCGTGCTGCGCGCCCCGGTCCGTCTCGACCTGCCGGGCGGCCGTCGCGCCGCGGACTGGGTGGACCTCGACGTGCGCGTGGACGAGGCGGGCGCGGTGAGCGAGGCGCTGTGGGTGGCGGGCAGCGACGACACCGCCCTGGTCGCCGCGGCGCGGCGCTGCGCGCTGTCCATGCGCTTCTACCCGGCCCTGCGCGCCGGGCGGGAGGTGCCGGTGTGGTGCCGCCAGCGGTTCGACTTCCGCTCGGCACGGGCCGCGCCCCGCGCGCCCTCCGGGCGTTGACCCCCCTCGCGCACCGGTGTAGCGTCCCGCGCCGTATGTCCGCACCCGATCGCGATCTCGCGGCCCTCGGGGCCATCGTGCGCCGCTTCGACGGCCGGCGCATCGCCGTGCTGGGCGACTGCATGGTGGACCGCTACCTGTGGGGCCGGGTCGAGCGCATCTCGCCCGAGGCCCCGGTGCCGGTGGTCGAGGTCGAGCGCGAGAGCGACGCGCTCGGCGGTTCGGGCAACGTGGCGGCGAACCTGCGCGCCCTCGGCGCCGTGCCGCTCCTCCTCGGCGTGGTGGGCGACGACGACGCCGGCCGCCGGCTGCGGGAGTCCCTGGCGGCACGCGGGCTCGACCTGCGCGGCCTGGTGACGGACGCGGGGCGGCCGACCACGGTCAAGACCCGCATCGTGGCCCACGCCCAGCAGGTCGTGCGCGCCGACCGCGAATCGCGCGCCGACGTGGGCGGCGCCGCGCTGGCGGAGCTGCTCGCGGTCATGGAGCGCGAACTGCCGGCCGGCGAGGGACTCGTGGTGAGCGACTACGGCAAGGGCGTGGTGCACCCGGGCACCCTCGGCCCGGCGCTCGCCGCCGCGCGCGCGGCGGGATTCCCGGTGAGCGTGGACCCCAAGGAGAGCCACATCGACGCCTACCGTGGCGTGAGCATCCTGACGCCCAACCAGCACGAGGCGGGCTGGGCGCAGGGCCGCCGCGTCACCGACGAGGCCAGCCTGATGGAGGTGGGCTGGGGCCTGCAGCGCCGGCTCGAGGCCGCAGCCGTGCTGGTGACGCGCGGACCGGACGGCATGAGCCTGTTCGAGGGGGGGGGCCGCTACACCCACCTGCCCACGGTGGCCCGCGAGGTCTACGACGTCACCGGCGCGGGCGACACGGTGGTGAGCGTGGTGGCGCTGGCGCTGGCGGCCGGCGCCGACTTCGTCTCCGCCTGCCGGCTGGCGAACCACGCCGCGGGCATCGTCATCCGCGAGGTCGGCACGGCCACCTGCTCGCGCGAGCAGCTGCTGGCCTCGCTGGCGGAGAACGGCGCGTGAGCGGCCCGGCCGGCGATCCCCTGGGCCCGGAGGCCCGCGACCTGCTCGAGGGCTGGCGGGCGGCGGGGGAGACGATCGTCTTCACCAACGGCGTCTTCGACCTGCTGCACCGCGGCCACGTCGAGTACCTGGCCGAGGCCCGCGGGCTGGGCGCGAGGCTCGTCGTCGGCCTGAACTCCGACGCCTCGGTGCGGCGCCTCAAGGGGCCGGCGCGCCCCATCGTGGCCGCGGCCGACCGGGCCGCGGTGCTGCGCGCCCTGGCCTGCGTGGACCTCGTCGTCGTCTTCGACGAGGACACGCCGGAGCGGCTGATCCGCGCGGTGCGGCCCGACGTGCTGGTGAAGGGGGGCGACTGGGAGGTGGAGCGTATCGTCGGCCGCGACTTCGTCGAGGCCGGCGGCGGCCGCGTGCTCACCATCCCCATGCGCGAGGGCCACAGCACGTCGGCGCTGGTCCACCGCATCCGCGAGGGCCGCGGCGCGTAGGTCGTGTCCCGGGGCGTCCCGCCGCCCCCGCCGCCCCCCGCTTGCCTGCCGCCCCGCCGCTCGCTTAGGGTATTGCGTCCGATTCCCTGTTCCCCACCCCTCGAGTCGTGGCCCGGCCGCGCCGGACGCGAGCCGGTCCCACGGGAGAGCCCATGAACCTCCACGAATACCAGGCCAAGGAGCTGTTCGCCCGCTACGGCCTGCCCGTGCTGCCGGGGCAGGTGGCGCTCACCCCCGAGGAGGCGGCCGACATCGCGGCCTCCCTCGGGGGGACGGTGGTCATCAAGGCGCAGGTGCTGGTGGGCGGGCGTGGCAAGGCCGGTGGCGTGAAGCTGGCGCACTCGCCCGAGGAGGCCCGGGAGAAGGCGCGCGACATCCTCGCCCTCACCATCAAGGGCTTGCCGGTGCGCAAGGTGCTGGTGGCGCGGGCCGCGGACATCGCGCGCGAGCTCTACCTGTCCATCCTGCTCGACCGCAGCCGCAAGCTGCCGCTCGTCATGCTCTCGGCCGAGGGCGGCGTGGACATCGAGGAGGTCGCGCGCACCTCGCCGGAGAAGATCGTCAAGTGGCCGGTGCCGCTCGACGGGCCGCGGCCGTACCAGGCGCGGGCGCTGTTCCAGCCGCTGCTCGGGGACGGACGGCTGGTGCAGCAGGCGGCGGACGTCCTGATGAAGCTGTGGCGCGTGTGGTCGGACGGCGACTGCCAGCTGGCCGAGATCAACCCGCTCGCCATCACGCCCGAGGGCAAGGTGATCGCCCTCGACGCCAAGGTGTCGCTGGACGACAACGCCGATATCCGCCACCGCGACTGGGAGAACTGGCGCGACCCGTCCGAGGAGACGACCGGGCAGCGGCTGGCGCGCGAGAAGGGGTTGTCCTACGTGAAGCTCGACGGCGACATCGGCTGCGTGGTGAACGGCGCCGGGCTGGCCATGGCCACGATGGACCTGATCAAGCACTACGGCGGCGAGCCCGCTAACTTCCTCGACATCGGCGGCTCGTCCAGCCCCGAGAAGGTGACGGCGGCGCTGCGCATCATCACCGGGGAGTCGGGCCGGGGTGGAGCGGCGGGGTCCGCGGGGCGGCCGGGCGTGCGGGCCATCCTCTTCAACATCTTCGGCGGCATCACGCGCTGCGACGACGTGGCGAACGGCATCGTGCGCTCGCTCGAGGAGGCGCCGCTCGACGTGCCGCTCGTCATCCGTCTCACCGGGACCAACGAGGAGGCGGCCCGCCGGATCCTCGCGGACCACGGGCTGTCGGCCACCACGAGCATGGACGAGGGCGTGCGCACCGTGATCGCCCGGGCGCAGGAGGTGACGGCGTGAGCATCCTGGCGGACAAGAACACTCGGCTCGTCGTGCAGGGCATCACCGGCCGCGACGGCGCGTTCCACACCCGGCAGATGCTGGACTACGGGACCAAGGTGGTGGCGGGCGTCACCCCGGGCAAGGGGGGCGAGACGGTGCACGGGGTGCCCGTGTTCGACAGCGTGGCCGAGGCCGTGGCCGCCACCAAGGCCAACGCCTCGGTGATCTACGTGCCGGCGGCGTTCGCCGCCGACGCCATTCACGAGGCCGCCGACGCCGGCGTCGGGCTCATCGTCTGCATCACCGAGGGCCTGCCGGTGCGCGACGCGCTGGAGGCCTGGCACTACGTGGCCGACCTGCGCGAGCGGAGCGCCGGGTCGAAGGCCGGGACGGGCGACGGCCGGCCGCGGCTGGTCGGGCCCAACTCCCCCGGGCTCATCAGCCCCGGCCAGTGCAAGGCCGGCATCCTGCCGGGCCGCATCACGAAGCCGGGACCGGTGGGGGTGGTCTCGCGCAGCGGGACGCTCACCTACGAGGTCGTCCAGCAGCTCACCCAGGCTGGCCTCGGCCAGAGCACCTGCCTGGGGATCGGCGGCGACCCGATCATCGGCACGAACTTCATCGACGCCCTGAGCCTGTTCGAGGCCGACCCGAAGACCGAGGCCATCGTGCTGATCGGCGAGATCGGCGGCACCGACGAGGAGGAGGCGGCCCAGTTCATCCGCCGCCGCGTGAAGAAGCCGGTGGTCGCCTTCATCGCCGGGCAGACGGCTCCTCCGGGCAAGCGGATGGGGCACGCCGGGGCGATCATCGCCGGCGGCACGGGCACCGCGGCCGAGAAGATGGCCGCCTTCGAGGCGGCGGGCGTGCCGGTGGCGCGCATCCCGTCCGAGATCCCCAGCCTCATCGCCGAGGCGCTGGAGCGGCGCCGTGGGCACGGCCGCCGCGAGCGGCTGGCGGGCCGGGGGAA
>JAXDBZ010000187.1:0-14024 GCA_034678345.1 Candidatus Eiseniibacteriota bacterium | reverse complement strand
TCCCCCGGGCGGGGGCCCCGCGCGCCGCGGGGCCCCCTCCCGCTTCCCCGGCTACGAGCCCACCCGGGCGAGCTCCACCGTGCGGGTGGCGGCGGCGAGGCGGACCGCAGTCTGCCGGCCCGGCATCGCCGTGTACATCGCCACGAAGCGCCGCGTCTCCGGCGCGTCCACCGCCGCTAGGTTCATCGCCCAGCGGTGGGCGATGGGCTGGTACCAGAGCTCCACCGTGACCGTGACCGGGCCGGCCGCCGCCTGCAGCGGCACGCGGTAGACGACGCGGTCGCCGCCGCCGGTGAACGAGGCGTCGGCGGCGGCGGCGCCCGCCACCGCCACGTCGTGCGGGGCCGTGGCCTTGTCGAAGCCGCGCGGCAGCACCCGGTTGTCCTTGAGGTACGACGCCGCGCTCAGCAGCCCGGTCGTCACGCGGCCGGCCGGGTCGCCCATGATGCTCTCGTAGATCTGCACCTGGTCGGGCGCGGTGATCTCGTCGTAATGCGGCTCGAAGCGCGCCGCGTCGGCGTCGTTGTCGTTCCCCTCGATGGCGCCGTCGTCGCGCAGCGCGCCCGACGCGAAGAGGATGGCGCCGCCGTGGTCCTTCACCGTGACGCGTAGCCAGGCACGCCGCGACGGGTAGGCGGTGGGCAGCTTGTGCCCGGCAAGGTTCTCGACCAGGACCGGGATGGCCAGATTCGCGCCGTCGCCCGCCGTCGTCTCCTCGATCGTGAGCCGCGCCGCCGCGGTCTCGAGGTGGTCCACGGTGCTGCGGAGGCTGGACTCCAGCTCGCCCGGCAGCGCCGTCACGCCGAGCGGCCGCGCGTGGGCGGCCAGCAGCCGGAGAAGGAGGACGTTGCCGCCGCGGAACTGGTGCAGACGGGCCCCCTCGCGCGGCGGGCCCAGCACGCCGGCGATGGGCGCGGCTCCCGGCACCGGGTGCATGTGGCAGTCCTGGCAGGTGCGCATCCCGGGGTAGGCCGAGTGCCTCCACTCGAGGTACGGCACCTGCTCCGGCAGCTCCGCCATCTCGCGCCCCTCCGCGTCGAGGGCGTGGGTGTAGAGCGTGTGGCAGGTGCCGCAGTGCTCGGCGGAGCGGATGTGGTCGGCGCGCCGTGGCACGAAGCCGCTGGCCGAGCCCATGACGCGTTGCGTGCCGGCGGGCACGTCGAACGGGCCGAAGGCGCCGCGGTCGCCGGTCGCGCGCGCCGTGTCCACGAGGAAGCCGCCGTCGAAGCTCTCGGTGCGACCGAGGTTGTCGGCGGCGACCTGGTGGCAGACGGCGCAGGACACGCCGTCCTCGGCCAGCACGCCGGCCGGGGTGGCGAGGTCGAGGCGGCCGCCGACGAGGTGCGCGAGTACCTGCCCCTGCCCGCCCTGCCGGTGGGCGACGAAGCGCGCCATCGGCATGTGGCAGGTGCTGCACTTGTCCTCGATGGCGGCGGCCGCCTTTGGGTGCTCGAGCGTCTCGCGGCGCACGCCGGCGTGCCAGTAGGGGTCCTTGCTCGCGTGGGCCATGATGGTCGAGCGCCAGCGCGAGCCGATCGAGGCGTCCCCGCCGTCCGGGGCGGTCATTCCCTGGTGGCAGGCTAGGCACTGGTGGCTGGTGGTGAAGAGGGCGGCGGGATCGGTCGCCGCCGGCGGGGCGGCCGCCCCGCCGAGGACCGCCGGGAGTGACGACAGGGCTGCGCAGGCCGTCACGAGGAGTCGCGTGCGCGAGGTCATGTCACCAGCCCTCCCCGAGTCCGCCGTCGTACCAGTCCCACACGATGTACGCCTGTGCCTTCCACGGCCGCTCGCCGGCGTCGGTGAGCGGCAGGGCCGTGCCCGCCCCCAGGCGGATGTGCTGCCGCCTGCTCAACGCGACCTGCATCTGGGGGACGACGTCCCATTCGAGCTTCGCGCCGTCGGTCAGCTCCTTCGCCCCCAGCAGCTCGACCATCGGCGACCACGCCCGCCCGATGCCGGCGCGGCGGAAGGTGCGCCCCACGGCGCCGCGCCAGAAGACGCCGTGCGGCGCCACGTCGGTGTCGGTGGACAGCTCGGCGCCACCCTGCAGCTGGGCGAAGCCGAGGCCGGGAAAGATCTGCCCAACGGCCAGCGCCGTCTCGAAGGCGAAGCGGCCGTCGCTGAAGCCGTCGGCCTCGTCGCCGGTGGGGAGGAAGACCTCGAGGGAGGCGCTGCCGATGGTCCCGGCGGCAAGGTCGTGCCAGAGCACGCTCTTCCAGGCCACGCCGAGATCGCCGGCGCCCTCGGCCCAGCGGCGGGTCGGGCGGCCGCCGTCGTCCCCGCCCTCCAGCTGGCGCATCCCCCCGGGGATGAGCGCCTCGAGCTGGTGGCGCGCGCCGACACGCCGCGCCACGAAGAGCTTGGCATCGACGGCGGCGGGGGACTCGGGCGCGACGACCACGCTCCAGCCCGCCTCGTCCTCGGGGAAGGCCTTGCCGGTGTTGAGCGCCTTGGGGAGGTTGAACTCGCCCGGGGGCCAGTGCCGCTCGGGGCAGAAGCCCTTCGTGTACGCGATCGCCGCCTCGAGCTGCGCGCGCGTGAGCGCCTCGCCGAAGGCGGGCATCATCGGGTCGAAGCCCTTGAGGGGACCGCCCTCGGTGGCGACGCCGACCCAGTCGTTCTTCGGCTCGCGCGAGTTGAACTTGCAGTCGGTGAAGTCCGGCGGGTCGGTCTCGAAGCCCCGCGTGGCTCGGTCCACCCCGGTGCCCCGCACGCCGTGGCACGACGCGCAGGCCGCCTCGAAAACCGCCCGGCCGTCGCGCAGGGCGGACCAGTCGCCGTCGGCGCCGGCCTCCGCCCGTCCCAGCGTGTGCGTCGCAAGGAGCGCCGGCAGCACGAGCGCAATGCCGGCGAGCAGGCATCGTCTGGCCATTCTCCCTCCCGTTGCCTGGGTGGAGTGTCGGGCTGCGGCCGCTTCGCACGCTAGGCGAGCCCGGCACCGCCCGTCAACGGCGACCTGCGCGACCCGGGAGCGGCCGCCCGCGGCCCGGGCCCGGCCGGTTCCCCGACGCGGGCGGCTGTGGTAGATTCCCTCGCCTCTTTGCCGACGGAAAGGACCCGTGTTCGAAGCGCTCACCGACCGATTCCAGGGCATCGTCCGCAACCTGACGGGCCAGGCCCGCCTCACCCCGGACAACGTCCGGGAGAGCCTGCGCGACGTGCGCCGGGCGCTGCTCGAGGCCGACGTCCAGGTCGGGGTGGCGCGGGATTTCGTCGCCCGGGTCGAGGCCCGGGCGGTCGGCGAGGAGGTGCTCAAGAGCCTCACGGCCGGCCAGCAGGTGGTGGGCATCGTCCACGAGGAGCTGGTGGCCCTGCTCGGGCGCACGCCGGTGACGCTGGCCGGCTCGCCGCACCTGCCGACCGTGGTGCTGCTGGCGGGGTTGCAGGGCTCGGGCAAGACCACCTTTGCCGGCAAGCTGGCGGTGTGGCTGCAGGCGCGGAAGAAGCGCGCGCTGCTCGCCAGCGCCGACGTCTATCGCCCGGCGGCGGTGGACCAGCTCGAGCGGGTGGCGGCCCAGGCGAACGCCGGCTTCTGGCGGGCGCCGGAGGGGGTGCCGCCGGAGGAGATCGCGCGCGCGGCGCTGGAGCAGGCGCGCACGCGCGGCTTCGACTTCCTGGTGTTCGACACGGCGGGGCGGCTGCAGATCGACGAGCCGATGATGGCCGAGCTCGAATCGCTCCGGCAGACGCTGCGGGCGCACCAGGTGCTGCTGGTGATGGACGGGATGACGGGACAGGAGGCGGTGCGCATCGGCGAGACCTTCGCCCGGCGGGTGGGGGTGGACGGCCTGGTGCTCACCAAGATGGACGGCGACGCGCGCGGCGGGGCGGCGCTGTCGTTGCGCCAGGTGACGGGGAAGCCCATCCTGTTCCTCGGCGTGGGCGAGAAGCTCGACGGGCTCGAGACCTTCGACCCGGCGCGGCTGGCCGGCCGGATCCTCGGCATGGGCGACGTCGTCGGGCTGGTGGAGCGGGCGCGGCAGGCGGTGGACGAGCAGGAGGCGGCGCGGCTGGCCGAGAAGCTGCGGCGCGCCGACTTCACGCTGGACGACTTCCTCGAGCAGCTCCGGCAGGTGAAGAAGATGGGGCCGGTCGAGGAGCTGATGAAGATGGTGCCGGGGGTGCCGCGCGCGGCGCTCGAGCAGGCCCGGCCCGACACGGACAAGCTCAAGCGGTACGAGGCCATCCTGTCGAGCATGACGCGCCAGGAGCGCCGCTCGCCACGGGTGATCGACGGCAGCCGGCGGCGGCGCATCGCGGCCGGCAGCGGCACGGTGGTGAGCGAGGTGAATCAGCTGTTGCGGGACTTCGAGCAGGCGCGCACGCTGATGAAGCGCCTGAAGCACGGGCCGCGCGGTCTGGCGGGGCTCGGACGCGGTCGCCGCTAGGCGGCCCAAGCAAAGAGGAGAACGACGATGGCGGTGGTGATCCGTCTCATGCGGTCCGGCGCGAAGAAGCGGCCCTTCTATCGGTTGGTGGCGGCGGACTCGCGGCGGCAGCGCGACGGCCGTTTCCTGCAGATCCTCGGGCACTACAACCCGGTGTCGCAGCCGTTCGAGCTGGTGGTGCAGAAGGACCTGGTGCAGAAGTGGCTCGACGCGGGCGCGACGCCCTCCGAGCAGGTCGCCTCGCTGCTGCGCGCGACCGGCATGAAGCTGGGCAAGGCCTCGAAGCCGACGAAGAAGGCGGCGGGCGCTCCGGCCAAGCCGCGCACGCGCCGCAAGCCGCGCAAGGTCTCGGCGCGCAAGGCGATGGTCCGTGCCGCCAGGGAGACGGCGAAGAAGGCGGGCAAGCCGCTGCCCCGGAAGGGTGCCAAGCGGAAGGCCGGGGAGAAGAAGTAGGCGGTCTCCCCGCGCGGGTGCCCCCCGCGCGGGGCCCGGGCGCGGGGTGCCGGCGCCGGGTTCCCGCATGAGCCGCGATCCCGTACATCCGCCCTGGCTGCCGGCGCTCCTGCTGGCGCTGGCCGTCGCCGGCGGCGCCGGCTGCGCCCGCACGGCGGCGAAGCCGGGCGCACCGCCCCCGTCGCGCGCCCAGGCGCTCATCGAGGCCGGCAACGCGCGCTTCCGCGCCGGGGACCACGCCGGCGCGGCGAAGCGCTACGGCGCGGCGGTCGCCGCCGCGCCCGACGACGCGGCGGCGCACTACGGCCTCGGCCTGGCGCTGGCCAAGCTGGGGCGCGACGAGGACGCGCGCGCCGAGTACGACCGGGCGCGCGACCTGGTCGAGCGGGGGCGCCTGGCCGCGCCCGCCGATTCCGCGCCGTGACCGACGGCGCGTCACCCCGAGACCCGCACCCGAGACCGTGAGGCAGAGATGCGGATGACCGACACCCCCTTCGAAGTCACCGACTGGTCGGCGGTCGAGCCGACCGAGCACCCGGGCGAGGCCGGCGTGGCGACCTGGCGCACCCGCGAGGCCGGCGGCATCCGGGTCCGGCTGGTCGAGTACTCTCCCGGCTACCGCGCCGACCACTGGTGCGAGAAGGGGCACGTGCTGCTGTGCCTCGAGGGTGAGCTGCGGACCGAGCTGGCCGACGGGCGGACGTTCGTGCTGAAGCCGGGCATGAGCTACCACGTCGCCGACGGGACCGCGGCGCACCGCTCGACCACGGAGCGTGGCGCGAAGCTGTTCATCGTGGACTGAGCTTTCGCGCGGGGGGAGGGTTCGCGATGGGCCAGATGCCGGTCGTGGAGATCCTGCTCATCGCCGTGGCGCTGTCGCTCGACGCGCTGGCCGTCTCGATCGCCGCGGCCTGCGCGGGGCGCACGACCTCGCCGCGCGCCGGCTTCCGGCTCGCCTTCCACTTCGGCCTCTTCCAAGCCCTCATGCCCGTGCTGGGCTGGCTGGCCGGTTGGCGCCTCGCCGCGTCCATCCAGGCCGTGGACCACTGGGTGGCCGCAGCCCTGCTCGGCATCGTCGCCGCGCGCATGCTGCGCGCCGGCCTCGGCCACGAGGCGACGCGGCTGCCCGACGACCCGAGCCGGGGGCTCGCTCTCGTCGCGCTCTCGGTCGCGGTGAGCGTGGACGCGCTCGCCGTGGGGCTGAGCCTCGCCATGCTGCGGGTGGCCGTCTGGATCCCGGCCGCCATCATCGGCGCGGTGACCGGCGCGGTCTCCTCCGCCGGCATCCGGCTGGGCCGCTGCCTCAGCGCGCGCTTCGGCCGCGGCGCCGAGGTCGTGGGCGGCGTGGTCCTGCTGCTCATCGCCGCCCGCATCCTGATCGAGCACCTGTCCTGATCCCGGGCCGCGGCCCGCTTCGCGCTTGACCGGGCGCCGGCCGGGGGCGAGGCTGGCGGCACGGGCTCGCCGGGAACGGACCGCACCGGCGCCACGGCGAAGGAGGGGACCATGGATCGTGATGGCGATGCCGTTCGGGGGCCGGTCATGGGCCGGCGCGAGTTCCTGGCCGCGTCCGCGGGCGCGGCGGTCTGGCTGGCGGCCGGCGGGCCCGTGCGCCCGGCGCACGCGGCGGCGCCCTTCGCCCTGTCGAAGCTGCCCTACGCCGAGAACGCCCTGCACCCGGTGATCTCGGCGCGCACCGTGGGCTTCCACTACGGCAAGCACCACCGGGCCTACGTGGACAACCTGAACCGGCTGGTCGAGGGCACCGAGTTCGCGCCGATGACGCTCGAGCAGATCGTCCGCGCCACCGCCGGGCAGCCCGAGCGCGCGGCCATCTTCAACAACGCCGCACAGGTCTGGAACCACGACTTCTACTGGTGCAGCCTGAAGCCGAAGGGCGGCGGCACGCCGCCGGGGGAGCTGCGCGTGCGGCTCGAAGCGGCCTTCGGCGGGGTCAAGGAGTGCCTGAAGGAGCTGGCGACCGCGGCGACCTCGCAGTTCGGCAGCGGCTGGGCCTGGCTGGTGCAGGACGGCGAGATGCTCAAGGTGGTCAGGACCGCCAACGCCGAGGTGCCGCTGACGAAGGGGCAGAAGCCGCTGCTCACCGTGGACGTGTGGGAGCACTCCTACTACCTCGACTACCAGAACCGCCGCGCCGACCACGTGCAGGCCGTGCTCGGCGAGCTGATCGACTGGGGGTTCGCGCTCGAGAACCTCGGCTGAGACGGCGCCCGCGCCCGGCGCGGGCCCGCCGGTGAGGAGGCCGCCCATGTTCACGCCCATCGTCACGGAGCGCCTGACGCTGCGCGTCCTCGAGCCGGCGGACGCGGAGGCGGTCTTCGCCTACCGCGCCGATCCGGAGGTGTCGCGCTACCAGGGCTGGGAGCCGGCCTCCGCCGGCGAGGTCCGCGACTTCATCGCGGGCCTGGCCGACATCGGCCCCGGCACGCCCGGGCGGTGGTTCCAGCTGGGCATCGTGCTGCGCGCCACCGGCGAACTGGTCGGCGACTGCGGCATCCGCGTCTCGGCGGCGGAGCCGCGCGAGGCGGAGGTGGGGATCACGGTGGCGCCGGCCTTCCAGCGGCGGGGACTGGCGGCCGAGGCGCTGCGGGCCGTGCTCGGGTTCCTCTTCGACGGCCTCGGCAAGCACCGCGTGTACGGCTCGCTGGACCCGCGCAACGCCGCCTCGCGGGCGCTGCTCGAGCGGGTGGGGATGCGCCGCGAGGCGCACTTCGTCGAGAGCCTCTGGTTCAAGGGAGCCTGGGCCGACGACGTCGTCTGCGCCATGCTGAAGCGCGAGTGGGACGGCCGCGGCGCGGCCGGGCGGGGATTTCCCTCGGCCGCGCCGGCGTTGTAGGCTGCCGGTGACGATCGCCGTCAGCTGACGGCCGGCATCCACCGGACGGGGATCCCATGCACGATCTGAAGTTCCTGCGCAACCACCGCGAGCGGGTCGAGGCCGGCGTGGCCCTCAAGGGCATGACCGTGGACCTGGCGCGCTTCTACGAGATCGAGGAGCGGCGGCTGGCGCTGCTGCACGAGAGCGAGCAGCTCAAGGCCCAGCGCAACGCCGTCACCCAGGAGGTCGGCGCGCGCCGGCAGTCCGGCAAGCCGGCCGACGAGCTCATCCAGCAGAGCCGCGCGCTCGGCGAGCGCATCCAGACGATCGACGCCAGCCTGCGGACGCTGGAGGAGGAGAGCGCGGAGCTGGCGGCCTGGATCCCCAACCTGCCGCACGAGAGCACGCCGCCGGGCAAGGACGCGGCCCACAACCAGGTGGTGCGCACCTGGGGCGAGCCGCCGGCGTTCGACTTCGAGCCCCGGCCGCACTGGGACCTGGCCGCAGGGCTCGGGCTGCTCGACTTCGCCCGCGCGCCCAAGATCAGCGGTGCCGGCTTCCTGCTCTTCACCGGGCGCGGGGCGCGGCTGGAGCGGGCGCTCATCAACTTCATGCTCGACTTCCACACCACGCGCCACGGCTACACCGAGCTGTCGGTGCCGCACGTGGTGCGGCGCGCATCGCTCTTCGGCACCGGGCAGCTGCCCAAGCTCGAGGGCGACATGTACCACATCGGCGAGGACGACCTGTTCCTCAACCCGACCGCCGAGGTGCCGGTGACGAACGTCTTCCGCGACGAGATCCTCGAGCCGGGAGCCGTGCCGATGCACCTGACCGCCCACTGCGCCTCGTACCGGCGCGAGGCGGGCGCCGCCGGGGCCGACACGCGCGGCATGCTGCGAGTGCACCAGTTCGACAAGGTCGAGCTGGTGAAGATCGTGCCGCCGGCGACCAGCTACGAGGAGCACGAGACGCTGGCGCGCGACGTGGCCGACGTCTTCGAGGCGCTCGAGCTGCCGTACCGCCAGGTGCTGCTGTGCAGCGGCGACCTCTCCTTCGCCGCCGCCAAGTGCTACGACTTCGAGGTCTGGGCCCCCGGCGTCAAGTCCTGGCTCGAGTGCTCGTCGTGCTCGAACTTCGAGGACTTCCAGGCGCGCCGCATGGGCCTGCGCTTCCGCCGCGAGCCGGGCGCCAAGGCCGAGCATCCGCACACGCTGAACGCCTCCGGCGTGGCGCTGCCGCGCACCTACGCCGCGCTGCTCGAGAACCACCAGACCGCCACCGGCACGGTCCGCGTCCCGGCGGCGCTGCGCCCCTGGCTCGGCGGCCTCGAGGAGATCGTGCCCGAGGGGTGACGTCGGGCGCGTCCCCGACCCCGCCGCGCTTCCGCCGCAGCGGCGGCTACGTGCTGCGCCTCGCGGCGTTCCTCGGCAGCCTGCTGCTCGTCGTCTCGGTGTTCCTGTTCACGCAGCAGGCCATCCGGCGGCTCACCGCCGAGGTGCAGACCTCGTCGCGCCTGCTGGCGCGGTTCCTGGCGACCGCCACCTGGCCGGCCGCGCACGACATCGAGCTGCAGGGCATCACCCGCGAGGTCATCGGCAACCTGGACTTCCCGGTCATCATCACCGACCAGGAGGGCTTCCCGCGGGCCTGGCGCCAGGCGCCGGTGCACCCGGATCTCATTCCCAGCGCCAGCATCGACAGCCTGCGCGACAGCCTGCCGCTCTCGCCGGTGATCCGCGCCCGCATCGAGCGGCTCCAGGCCGAGGTGAAACGGCTCGACCGACTGAACGAGCCGGTGCCCATGGTGCAGCTCTACACGAAGCTGCCGCTGGGGGCGGTGCACTACGGCGAGCCCGCCGCGCTCGGCCTGCTGCGCTGGATGCCCTACGTCACCGTGACCGGTGTGCTGCTGCTGCTCGGGCTCGGCTTCTGGGGGCTCTCCGGCCTGCGCTCGGCGGAGAAGCGCACGATCTGGGTGGGGATGGCGCGCGAGACGGCGCACCAGCTCGGCACGCCGCTGTCGTCGCTCATGGGCTGGGTCGAGTTGCTGCGCGGGCACGCCGAGGCGGCGCCGTTGGGCCCGACCGTGCCGGTGCCGCGGGTCGAGCTGGAGGAGACGCTCGTCGAGATGGAGCGCGACGTGGACCGCCTGAACAAGGTGGCCCAGCGCTTCAGCCACGTCGGCTCGGTCCCGCACCTCCAGCTGCAGGAGGTGGCGCCGGTGGTGCGCGAGGCGGTGCAGTACGTGCGCCGGCGCATGCCGCAGGACGAGGGGCGCGTCGTGCTGCGCGAGCGCTACGAGGAGGTGCCGCCCATCAACCTGAACGCCGAGCTGGTCGAGTGGGCCCTCGAGAACCTGCTGGTGAACGCCCTCTCGGCGCTCGACAAGACCCAGGGCGTGATCGAGGTGCGGCTCGAGCGCCGCGCCGAGACCGAGGCGGTCGAGATCGTGGTGCAGGACAACGGGCGGGGCATGAGCCCGGCCGAGCAGCGCCGCGCCTTCGACCCCGGTTACAGCACCAAGCGCCGCGGCTGGGGACTGGGCCTGGCGCTGGCGCGCCGCGTCGTGCAGGAGTTCCACGGCGGCCGGCTGTACGTCCGCCGCAGCGCGCCGGGGGAGGGCACGACGATGGTGATGAGCTTCCCGACGTAGTGGCCGCAGCGGGATGGCCGATCACGGCGTTGGCCCGGTCGTTCGTCGCTGCGACGTATGCTTCCGATACGACTCGCTCCTCACGACCGGGCCGCCTTGTGCTCGGCCATCCGGCTGCGGCTGGGATCCTTGACTGCGGTCTTGGTCTAGTTCTCCACGCCGTAGGCCATGGGACGGTTGGCCGCCACGCCCCAGCCGGTGCGGTCCACGGCGATGATCCCGACGTCCCAGCGCTCGGGGAACATGCGCACCGCCTCCTCCACCGCCTCCCGGGCCGGCGTGCCGCGCTCCATGCGCTCGTACACCGAGCGCGCCAGCGTGCGGCGGATGATCTGCTCGCCCTCGCCGGTGCAGGCCACCGCGCCGGCCGGGCCGGCGTAGAGGCCGCAGCCGAAGACGGGCACGTCGCCGACGCGGCCGCAGAGCGTGACCGAGGTGCCGCCGGTCGATAGGGTGGCGGCGAAGTGGCCGTCGAGGTCGCGCGCGACCGAGCCGACGGTGTCGCCGTGTCGCCCCCAGCCGAGCGCGTCGGCGGGCATCGGGCCGGCGAAGTTCCAGTAGCGGCGCCAGTCGAAGACGGTGGTGTCGGCCCGCCCCAGCACCTCGGCCTGGCGCTTCATCCGCGCCCGGTACTTGGCCTCGGCCTGCGGGCTCGTGGGCACCACGTCGGCGAAGCCGAGGCGGTGGGCGAAGCGGGAGGCGCCCTCGCCGACGAGGAACAGGTGCGGCGTCGAATCCATGACCGCGCGGGCGACGAGCACCGGGTTCCGCACCCGCTCGATCGCGCCGACGGCGGCGAAGCGCCCCTCGTCGGTCATGACCGCGGCGTCCATCTGGATGGTGTGCCCGTCGAGGCGGATGTTGGCGCCGGTGCCGGCGTTGAAGCGCGGGTCGTCCTCGAGCCGGACGGTCCCGGCGAGCGCCGCGTCGAGGGCCGGGCCGCCGCGGCGCAGCACGCGCATCGCGGTGTCGGCGGCGGCACGGACGCCGTCGCCGTACTCCGGGCCCGAGCCCACGCCGCCGTGGGTGACCACGAGCGGGCCGCCGCCGGCGCTCCCTCCGGCGAGCGTCGGCTGGACGGGGGGCGCGAGCAGCACGGTGGAGTCCGGTGGACGGTCCTGCGCGGGGGCCACAACGGCCAGGCCCAGCGCCACGGCGGTCAGGGCGATGCGGACGGAGCGGGCGGTTCCCATCGGCAGTCCTCCTCGGCGCCCCGCATCGCGGGGCGGTCGGCGCCACGTTAGGACGTTGTCAGCAACGGGGCAACGTCCGCCGCGCCGGCGTTGGCGGTCCGCCGCCGGGGCGCTATGATGCGCGCGTTCCCCGCGCCCGAACGCCCCGAGACGACGCGCCGCCCGCCGCCCGCCGCGAAGGGAAGACCGCATGGAAGAGCCCCGCAAGCACATCCTGTGGGCCGACGACGAGATCGACCTGCTGCGGCCCCACATCAAGTTCCTCGAGCAGAAGGGCTTCGCGGTCACGCCCGTGCTGAACGGCGAGGACGCGCTGGCCGAGTTGGCGAAGACGCCCTTCGACCTCGTGCTGCTCGACGAGATGATGCCCGGGCTGGGCGGGCTGGCGACGCTGGCCCGCATCGAGGGGCGCGGCCTCGCCGTGCCCGTGGTCCTCGTCACCAAGAGCGAGGAGGAGTCGCTCATGGACGAGGCGCTGGGGCGGCGCATCACCGACTACCTGATCAAGCCGGTGAACCCCTCGCAGGTGTTCCTCGCCTGCAAGCGGGTGTTCGACGCGCAGAAGCTGCAGGACTCGCAGCGCGCCCGCGACTACGTCGGCGAGATGCAGCGCTGGCAGGGCCTCGACCTGCGACGCCTCGACTGGGCGGGCTGGGTGGAACTGGCGCAGGAGGTGGCGCGCTGGGACGTTCGCTTCGACGCGGCCGCCGACGCCGGCCTCAAGCAGGCGCACATCGACTTCCGGCGCGGCCTGAACATCGACTACGCGCGCTTCGTCGAGGAGCACTACCCGCACTGGGTGCGCGAGAAGGAGGGTCGCCCGCCGCTGTCCACCGACGTGGTGGCGCGCGCGCTCGTGCCGCACCTGGCGGCGGGACGCCGCCTGTGCTTCGTCATCATCGACTGCATGCGCCTCGACCAGTGGTACTCGCTCGAGCCGCTGCTCGAGGACCTGTTCACCATCCAGCGCGACTACTACTGCTCGATCCTGCCGACCGCGACACCGTACTCGCGCAACGCCATCTTCTCCGGCCTGCTGCCGGCCGAGCTGCACCGGCGCCACCCCGATCTCTGGCAGGAGAACACCGACGACGAGCGCACGAAGAACCGCTTCGAGCGGCAGCTGCTCGAAGCGCAGCTGGCGCGGCTCATGCGCGACGCGGCGCCGCCGGTCAAGTACATCAAGATCTACGACCAGAGCGAGGCGCTGGCGACGCGGCGGCAGATCAACTCGTTCGCCGGGGTGCCCCTGGTCAGCCTGGTGTTCAACTTCCTGGACATCCTGGCGCACGGCCGCTCGGAGAGCGACATCCTGCAGGAGCTGGCGCCCGACGAGGCCGCCTTCCGCTCCGTGACGAAGGCCTGGTTCGTGCACAGCCCGCTCTTCGACATCTTCCGGGCGCTGGCCAAGCAGGACGTCACCGTGGTGCTGACCACCGACCACGGCGCGGTGCTGGGGCGCCGGGCGGCGCTGGTTTACGGCAACCGCGACACCTCGACCAACCTGCGCTACAAGTTCGGGGTCAACCTGAACTGCGATCCCAAGCAGGCGGTGATCGTGCGGCGGCCGGCCGACTACATGCTCCCCGACGACGGCGTGAACAAGAACTACGTGCTGGCGCGCGAGGACTACTACTTCGTGTACCCGACCCGCTTCCACGAGTTCGAGCGCCAGTACCGGGGGTCGCTGCAGCACGGCGGCATCTCGATCGAGGAGATGATCCTGCCGCTGGTGACGCTGACCCCGCGCGGCTCGTGAACGCCGCGGGACCGGCGCGCCGGGTGACGGTCTCGGCCGCCGCCACGGAGCGCCTCGGCGCGGCCCTGGCGGCCGGGCTGCGGGCCGGCGACGTGCTGGTGCTCACCGGGCCGCTGGGCGCCGGCAAGACCCGCCTGGTCGCCGGCCTGGCGCGCGGGCTGGGCGCGACGGCGCGCGTGCGCAGCCCGTCCTTCACCCTGCTGAACGAGTACCGCGGCGCGCTGCCGCTCCACCACCTCGACCTCTACCGGCTCGAGGGGGCGGAGGCCGAGGGCCTGGGGCTCGAGGAGCTGGTGGAGGACGGGGTGCTCGTCGCCGAGTGGGGCGAGCGGCTGCCGGCCTGGCTGCGCGCCGACGCGCTGAGCATCGCCTTCGAGGTGCTGGGCGAGGAGGAGCGCGCCCTCACGGCCAGCGGCGCCGGGCCGCGCGGGCTCGCCCTGCTCGAGCGCTGGCGGGCGCTGCCGTCCGGGGAGGCGGGATGAGCGCGCGCGCGCCGGGCTCGCCGCCGGCGGGGCCGGGGCTGGCCATCGAGGCCGCGACCGCACACGTCGAGGTGCTGGTGTGCGGGGCGGACGGCGCGGTCCTGGCGCACGAGGCCGAGGAGGTCGGGCACGGGCACACGCGCCGGCTCACGCCGCTGGTGACGCGGGCCCTGGCGCGGGCCGGCGTGGACGCGCGCGCGCTGGCCTGGGTCGCGGCCGACGTCGGCCCCGGCTCGTTCACCGGCGTGCGCGTC
>JAXDBZ010000186.1:0-4294 GCA_034678345.1 Candidatus Eiseniibacteriota bacterium | reverse complement strand
CCCACGCGCTTCCCTTCGGCGCGCACCTTCCCGGTGAGCAGCGCGGCCAGGCCCAGCACGCCGGTGGGTTCGACCACCAGCTTCATGCGCTCCCAGCAGAAGCGCATGGCCTCGATCAGCGCCACGTCCGGCACGCTCGTCACGTCGTCCACGTGACGCCGGATCATCTCGAAGGTGAGCGGGCTGGCCGAGCGGGTGCGCGCGCCGTCGGCGATGGTGTCGGGCGGCGCGATGCGCACGATGCGGCCTTCGCGGAACGAGCGGCCGACGTCGTCGCCCGCGTCGGGCTCCACGCCGACGACGCGACAGCGATCGCCGAGGTGCAGGTCCGCCGCCAGCGCCGAGCCGGAGATGAGCCCGCCGCCGCCCACCGGCACCAGCAGCAGGTCGAGCGGCCCGGCGTCCTCGATCAGCTCGGCGGCGGCCGTGCCGGCGCCGGCGACGATGTCGGGGTGGTCGAAGGGCGGCACCAGCGTGAGCCCGCGCTCGGCGGCGAGCCGCAGGGCCAGCGCCTCGCGCTCCTCCCCCACCGCATCGTGGAAGACGACCTCGGCGCCGTAGCCCCGCGTGGCCTCGAGCTTCGGCCGCGGCGCGAAGCTCGGCATGACGATGACCGCCGGCGCACCCAGCAGCCGCGCCACCAGCGCCACCGCCTGCGCGTGGTTGCCCGACGAGTAGGCGATGACGCCGCGCGCCAGCGCCTCGGGCGCGAGCCGCGAGATCGTGTTGTAGGCGCCGCGGAACTTGAACGCCCCCATGCGCTGCAGGTTCTCGCACTTGAGCAGCACGGTGGCGCCGGTGCGCGCGTCGAGCGTGCGCGAGGTGGCGACCGGCGTGCGGTGCGCGACGCCACGCAGGCGGGCGACGGCGTCCGCGAGCCGCGCCGCCATGTCCTCGCGCGAGGGGACCCGCGCGGCCGGCGGCGGGACGGCGCTCATCCGCCGCTCGAGCCGGGCTCGAGCCCCGGCTCGGTCTGCCGCCGCGGGTCGAGCGCCCGGTCGATCTGCTCGGGCGTGAGGTCGGTCATCTCGCGCGCCAGCTCGCGCACCGGCCGGCGCTCGCGGAAGGCGCGCTTGGCGATCTCGGCGGCGCGGTCGTAACCGATGAGCGGGTTGAGCGCCGTCGCCATCGCGGGCGAGATCTCGACGTAGGCGCGGCAGGTCTCCTCGTTCGCGACGAGCCCGGCGATGGCCCGGTCGGCGAAGAGGCGCGAGACGTTCGCCAGCAGGCGGATGCCGTCGAGCAGGTCGCGGGCGATGAGCGGCAGCATCGTGTTCAGGTCGAGCTGGCCCCACTGGGCGCCGACGGTGATCGCGACGTGGTGGCCCGTGACCTGCGCGCCCACCTGGACGACCGACTCGCAGAGGACCGGGTTCACCTTGCCCGGCATGATGCTCGAGCCCGGCTGCACCGCCGGCAGGGTGACCTCGGCGAGGCCGCAGCGCGGGCCCGAGTTCATGAGCCGCACGTCGTTGGCGATCTTCATCAGGCTCGCCGCCACCGTGTTGAGCGCCCCGCTGGCCCACACGGCGGCGTCCTGCGCGCCCTGCGCCTCGAAGTGGTTCGCCGCCTCGCGGAACTCCGTGCCCGTCGCCTCCGACAGCGCCGCCGCGGCGCGCCGCGCGAACTCCGGGTGGGTGTTGAGCCCCGTGCCCACCGCCGTGCCGCCGAGGGCCAGCTCGCGCAGGTCCGGCAGCGCCGCCTCGAGCCGCGCGATGCCGTGCCCGACCTGCGCCGCATAGCCCGAGAACTCCTGCCCCAGCCGGATGGGCGTGGCGTCCATCAGGTGGGTGCGCGCCGTCTTGACGACGTGGTCCCACTCCCCCGCCTTCGCCGCCAGCGCCGCGTGCAGGTGCCGCAGCGCCGGGATCAGCTCCCGCTCGATGCCCAGCACGGCGGCGACGTGGAGCGCACTGGGGATGACGTCGTTGCTGCTCTGCCCGAGGTTCACGTGGTCGTTCGGGTGCACGGGACGGCCGAGCCGCCGGCCGGCGAGCCGGGCGATGACCTCGTTGGCGTTCATGTTCGTGCTGGTGCCGCTGCCGGTCTGGAAGACGTCCACCGGGAACTCGCCGTCCCAGGTCCCCGCCGCCACCTCGCCCGCCGCCGCGGCGATCGCCTCCGCCGTCTCCGGGTCGAGCTGGCCGAGGGCGGCGTTGGTCCGCGCCGCGACCTGCTTGACGAGCCCGAGCGCGTGGAGGAACGCGGCCGGCATGGGCTCGCCCGAGACCGGGAAGTTCTCCACCGCCCGCTGCGTCTGCGGCCCGTAGAGCGCCGCCGCGGGCACCCGCATCTCGCCCAGGCTGTCCTTCTCGACCCGGAAGCCGTCCACCGCTCAGCCCTCCTCGATCTCGTAGCGGCTGGTGATGGCCACGGTCGCTCCCAGCATGGCGTGCACGGAGCAGTACTTCGTATCGCTGAGCCGGACGGCGTCAGCCACCGCCTCGGGGCTGATGTCGTGGCCGCGCACGCGGTGGACCATCTCGATCCGGGTGAAGACCTTCGGGTGCTGGTCGGTGCGGCGCTCGCCGATGACCTCGACCTGGTAGCCGGTCACCGCCTGCCGTTTCTTGCGCAGGATGCTGATCACGTCCATCGCCGTGCAGCCGCCCAGGGCGGCCATCACGGTCTGCATCGGGCTCGGGCCCTCCGCCTCGGCGCCGCTGTCGAGCAGGAAGACGTGCTCGCCGGCGCGCACGGCGAAGCGCAGCCCGGTCCCCTCCACGGTCTCGAGCTCGAGGACGGCGCGGCTCGTCGCGCTGCCGGGTGCGGGCTGGGGTGCGTCGCTCATGGTCCCTCCTCGGCCGGGCGGCCCGCCTCGGCGGGCCCGCGGCCGGCTCGTGTTCCTGCGTGCTGGCCCTCGGGGAACGACCGTGCGCCGGAGTCTAGGGGCTCGCCCGGCGCCGCGCCAGCCCGGCGGTTGCCGGCGCGCGGCCCGCCCGCTACCGTGCCCGCGTGCCCGCCCTCTCCGTGCTCCTGCCCGTGCGGGACGCCGCACCGTGGCTCGGCGCCTCGCTCGCCTCGCTGTGGCGCCAGACCCTCCGCGACTTCGAGGTCGTGGCCGTGGACGACGGCTCGACCGACGGCTCGGGCCAGATGCTCGACCGCGCCGCCGGGCGCGAGCCGCGCCTGCGCGTGCTCCACACGCCGCCGCGCGGCCTTGCCCGCGCCCTCGCCACCGCCCACGCGCACGCCCGGGCGCCGTGGCTCGCCCGGCACGATGCCGACGATCTCTCGCTCCGCCGGCGCTTCGAGCTGCAGGCCGGCTTCCTCGCGGCGCATCCGGAGGTCGCGGTGGTGGGCGTGCGGCTCCGCCTCTTCCCCGCCGCCGCGCTGCGGCCCGGCATGCGGCGCTGGGTCGCCTGGCACAACTCCCTGCTCGGACACGACGAGATGGCGCGCGAGGTCCTGGTGGAGAGCCCGCTCGCCCACGGCAGCGCACTGCTGCGTCGCGACGCGGTGGAGCGCGCCGGCGGCTGGGTGGACCGCGGCTGGCCCGAGGACATGGACCTGTGGCTCCGCCTGCTCGAGTCCGGGGCGCGCTTCGCCAAGCTGCCGCGCGTGCTCTACGCGTGGCGGCAGCACCCCGCCAGCTTCACCTGGCGGGATCCCGTCTGCTCGCGCGAGCGCATCCTGGCCTTCCAGCTGGAGGCGCTGCGGCGCGGGCTCCTGCGGCGGCGGCGCGAGGTCGGCCTGATCGGCGTGGGCCGCAGCCTGGGTCGCTGGACGGCGGCGCTCGAGGCGCGCGGGCTGCGGGTGCGCGTGCTCGAACGCGGACGGCCTTGGGCCCACGGGCGCCACCCGGCCATCGGCCGCCCGACCGTGCCGCTGCCGTTGCCCCTCGTGCTGGTATTCGGTGCGGCGGCGGCGCGTCGCCGTTGGCGCGAGGCGCTGACGGTGGGGGGCCTGGTCGAGGGCCGCGACTACGTGTTCCTCGCCTGAGTATCCCCCCGCTGAACCCCGTACAAGGTTCAGGTCGCTGTCAACTCGTATCGAACCGTATTGATTCCCGCACCGGGATGTGTATGTATGTGTGCCGAACAGTCCGGATATCCCTCACCCTCCCTCGGAACGGAGGTGGCATGGCGAAGAAGAAGCGTAAGAAGCGGGTGCAGTACACCGAGGCCGAGCGGGCCAAGGTCTTGGCGGCGGCCCAGGCCGAGAACCTCACCGCCCTCCAGATCCAGAAGAGGTTCGGCGTCACGCCCGTGACCTACTACTCCTGGCGCAAGAAGACCGGCCTCACGCACCGGCGGGGCGGGGCACTGGCCGCGGCCATCCCGGTCACGGGCGC
>JAXDBZ010000185.1:0-8366 GCA_034678345.1 Candidatus Eiseniibacteriota bacterium | reverse complement strand
GTGCCGCCGAACATGCCGGCGGTGTTGAAGTTGACCGCCAGGTCCGCCGAGCCGCCCGCCGGGATGGTGCCCGTCGTGGGCGTCACCGTCAGGTAGTCGGGGATGGTGGCGATCTCGATCGCCAGGCCGTCGTGCAGGTAGTCGGCGTTGTAGGCGACGGTGAGGCCGTCGTTCTTCGCGGCGTTCTGGACGCCGACGGTGGCGGAGTTCAGGTAGTCGCCCGGCAGGTCCAGGTACTGGTACACGATGCGGCCGCTCGGGTAGAGGATGACCTGGAACGTGTAGGGACCGCCCGCCGTGCGGCGCGGGATGCCGACGTAGGACAGGATGAAGCGCGTCCCGTCGCGGTAGTAGTAGGCCATCGGGCTCGACGTGCCCGGATACAGGTCGTCCCACAGGGCCGCGAGCAGGTTCTCGGGCGCGCCGCTGTTGGGCAGGGCCTGGTTCGAGTACGAGGTCAGCGTGCTCGTGAACGACAGCCAGCCGTTCGAGCACACGTTCACGCTGTTGAACGTGCCACCGTAGAACGGGAAGTCGAAGCCGAGCAGGATGCCCTGGACGTTGGCGTCGTCGGCCGACGGGAACGTGATCGGCGTGCCGGTGCCGGTGATGTCCACCCAGTCGAAGATCGGGCCGCCCGGCTCGTCGCTGTCACGCCACGTGTAGCCGAAGAGGTCCGGACCGCCGGCGCCGAGGATGCCGGGCGTCGGGTCCGGATCGTCCTTGCCCAGCTCCAGCGGCTCGTACACGGGGATCGTCGACGCCGAGATGAGCGTGCCGACCGTGAAATCGAGGTCGCTGCCGCCGGTGTTGTGCACCGTGAGGGTGCGGGTCTCGGCCGCCGGGATGTTCAGCGTGACCGCGATCGAGGCGGGATCCACGCCGACGTCGGGGGCCACGATGCCCGCGCCGCTGAGCTCCACGGTGGCGACCGGCGTGTCCGGGTCGTCGCTGGCGACGGACAGCGTCGCCGGGAACGCGCCGACCGAAGGCGGGTTGAACGACACGTCGAGCACCGCCGTGCCGAGGGCCGGCACGTCGAAGCTGAGCGGGTTCGCCCCGTAGGCCGGGTCGCTGCTCGTCACGTTCGTCACGTGCAGGATGTCGGTGCCGGTGTTGCGCACCGTCACCTGCTGGATGCGCGGGTAGCCGATGAAGACGTCGCCGTAGGCCAGGGCCGCCGGCGCCACCGAGATGTCCGGCACGCCTATGACCGTCAGGTCGGCTGGCACGTCCCGCTGCGGCATCACCGGGTCGTTGCCGGCGATGCGCACGATGCCGTTGTAGAGACCGCCGAACAGCCCCGCCGCGTTGAAGTCGACGTTGAGATCGACGTAGCCGCCGGGCGGCACCGTGCCGCTCTCCGGGCTCACCGTGAGGAAGCGGGCCGGCGGGCGGAAGCGGATCGCCAGCTCGTTCTTCACGTAGTTGGCGTTGTAGACGACCTGCAGGCCGTCCGTCCGGGTCGCGTCCTGGATGCCGATGGTGGCGCTGTTCTTCGTCGCCGCCTGCATCGAGAGGTACTGGTAGAGGATCGTCCCGTTCGGGTACAGGATGATCTCGAACGTGTTGGGGTTCGTGGTGGACGACTCCCCGATCCGGCGCACGTCCTGGTACTGGATGACGAGCTTCGTGCCGTCGTTGTGGTAGTACGCGCGCTTCGCCGACTCGAAGGTCAGGTCGTCCCAGAAGATCGCGAGCAGGTTCTCGGGGACCGTGCTGCCGGTGTTGGGCAGCGCCGTGTTCGAGTAGGTCGTCCGTGTGCTGCTGAACGACACCCACCCGTTCGTGCAGATCCGGAACGAGTTGAACGTGTTCCCGTAGAACGGGAAGTCGAAGCCGATGGGCAGCGGACCGGTGTTCGTGTCGTCCCCGGTCATGTTGACCTGCGTGCCCACGGGACGGACGTCCACCCAGCCGAAGGACGGGCCACCGGGCTCGTCGCTGTCGGCGTAGGTGTAGCCGAAGACGTCGGGTCCGCCGGCGCGGTCGGGCTCGGGTCCGAACTGGACGTCGGGCGCACCCTTCTCCAGTTCGATGTTGTCGGTGTCCCCGTGCTGGACGACCGTGCCGCTGGGGCTCAGCGCCAGGGCCTCGGCGGTGAAGACGTAGTCGCTGCCGCCGCCGTTGGCGACGCGCAGCATCCGCGAGGTGGCGGTATTGGTCATCAGCGTGACCGCCAGTGCCTCCGGCGTGACGCTGAACGACGGCGCGATGAGCGCCTCGCCCGCCAGCGGCACCTCCTTGAGCGGCGAGTCGGGGTCGTTGCTGGCGATCTGCAGCGCCCCGGCCAGCGTCATCGGCGACGTCGGGTGCCAGGTCACCGCGAGGTTGCGGGCGGCGCGGGCGACCAGCGTGAAGCTCGTGGCGTCCACCGTCACGGTCGGATCCGTGGAGGTGATGTCCGAGATCACGAGGTCATCGGTGCCCGGGTTCGACACGGTCAGCGTGCGCACCACCGTGGCCCCGGAGAACGGCGTGCCGAAGTCGAGCGCCGCCGGGTTGACCGCCAGGTCGGGTGCCCCGGTCACGTGCAGCGTGGCCGGCAGCGCGAGCGGCGACTCGTCCGGGTCGTTGCTCAGCACCCGCACGGAGCCCTCGTAGGTGCCGCCCATCATGCCCAGGGCGTTGAAGCGCACCTCGAGGTCCCGGCTCATCCCGGCCAGGATCCGCCCGGCCGTCGGCGCGACCGTCAGCCACTGGTTCAGCGGCTGGATGCGGATGGCCAGGCCGTTCGCCAGGTAGGCGGTGTTGTGCGCCACCGTGAGGCCGATGTCCTTCGTGCCGTTCTGCATGCCGACGGTGAGGCTGTTCGTCGGATCGGTCACCGACAGGTACTGGTAGCGGATCTCGCCGGTCGGGTGCAGGATGACCTGGAAGGTGTAGGGCCCGCCCGTGCTGTAGTGCGGCACGTCCACCCACGAGACGATGAACCGCGCCCCGTCGAAGTACGTGTAGGCGCGCTGGGTCGTGCCGAAGTTCAGGTCGTCCCACAGCGGCGCCAGCAGGTTGGCGGGCGCGCCGGAGTTGGGCAGCGCCTGGTTGCCGTAGCTGGAGCTGCTGCCGTCGCTGAACGACAGCCAGCCGTTCGTGCAGATGCGCACGCGGTCGAACGTGTTCCCGTAGAACGGGAAGTCCATGCCCATCGGGATCTCGGCCGAGGTGGCGTCGTCCCCGATGAGGCTCACCGGCGTGCCCATCCCCACGATGTTCACCCAGTCGAAGGCCGGGCCGCCGGGCTCGTTGCTGTCCACCCAGCGGTAGCCGAAGCCGTCCGGGCCACCCTGGCCGTCCAGCACGGGCAGGCCGATGCGGATGTCACCCTCCTTGGGGACGTCCTCCGGCTGGTACACCACCGGCTGCGAGAACTGCAGCTCGGGGGTGGGGACGGTGAAGTCCAGCGTCCCCTCGCCGGCGTTGCTGAGCGAGAGCGTCTGGACCTCGACCGCGCCGCTGAGCAGCGAGGCCGTGAACGCCGCCGGCGTGTAGGCGATGTCCGGGGTCCCGAGGGTCATGGCGCTCGGCACGTTCGAGATCGGACCCGAGTTGTTGAACTCGTCGAACGCCTTGATGGCGAACCAGTAGGTCGTGCTGAAGGCGAGACCGCGCACCTCGAACGACTGGGGCGAGCCGGCGACCAGCGGGTCGGGGCCCGGCACCAGCGTCGCGCCGGCCCAGTTCGACTCGTCGATCGGCGCGGTCGAGTAGCGGATCTCGTAGCTCGTCGCCCGGCCGGTCGCGCCGTCGTCGCCGGTCGCCGTCCAGGTGAGGCCCATCGCGTTCGAGCTCGGGTCCACCGTGGCCAGGTCGGCGATCGCGCCCGGCGGCGTCTCGTCGGGCTCGGCGATGGTCATGAAGGCGTTCAGGCGGCCGCCGGTGACCATCTTGCCGGCGAGCTGCGGTTTCGGGTCCGCCGCGATCATCAGCAGCTGCTTGATCTGCAGGTTGGTCATCGCGGGGAAGCGCCCCATGGCCAGGGCCACCGCGCCCGAGACGTGCGGCGTGGCCATCGAGGTGCCCGACAGGAGCACGTAACTGCCGCCCGGCGCGCAGGAGAGGATGTCCACGCCCGGGGCCGCCAGGTCCACGCTGGTGGCGCCGTAGCACGAGAACGAGGCGAGGTTGTCGTTGTGGTCGGTCGCCGCCACGGCGACGATGTAGGGCGTGTCGTACGACGACGGGTAGTGCGGGCTGGTGTCGTTGTTGGAGCCCGAGTTGCCCGCCGCGGCGACGAACAGCTGGTTCGCCGCGCCCGCCGCGTTGATGGCGTCGAGCAACGCCTGCGAGAAGGTGCCGCCCCCCCACGAGTTGCTGGTCAGCCGCACGCCCGCCGCGATGGCGTACTGGATGCCGCGGATGGCGCCGTCGGTCGAGCCGGACCCGCCGCCGCCCAGGAACTTGATGGCGACGATCTTGCCGGTCCAGCAGACGCCGGCCACGCCCAGGTTGTTGTTGCCCACGCCGGCGATGGTCCCGGCGCAGTGGCTGCCGTGGCCGTTGTCGTCGAAGGGGTCGCCGTCGTTGTTGTAGAAGTCGTAGCCGTGGATGTCGTCGATGTAGCCGTTGGCGTCGTCGTCGAGGCCGTTGCCCGGGATCTCGCCCGGGTTGGTCCAGATGTTCGCCGCCAGGTCGGGGTGGTTGTAATCCACGCCGGTGTCGATGATGCCGATCTTGAGGTTCGGATCGCCGATGAACTGGTCCCAGGCCAGGTAGGCCTTGATGTCGGCGCCGGCGGTGCCGCCGGTCTGGCCGGTGTTGCGCATCCCGTACAGCTCGCCGAAGCGCGTGTCGTTCGGGATGACGTCCGCGGTGAGCACGTAGTTGGGTTCCACGTACTCGACCAGCGGGTGCTTCTTGAACTTCGCCACCGCCTCGTCCACGGACATGTCGCGCAGCTTGACGTGTTCGAGGTTCAGGAACTTGAAGTCGTGCCGCAGCTCCGCGCGCATCTGCCCGCGCAGCGCGGCGCGCTCCGAGGCCCGGGAGCTGGCCTTGTAGCGGATGATGAGTTCGCCTGGCACCTTGTCGGGGGCGGCCAGGGCGGGCGTGGGTGGCCCGATGACGAAGAACATCGCGGCCACGAGGACGCACAGGAACGGGATTCGCGAGCGCTGGACCATACGGTCCTCCAGGGGGGATACGGGAAGTGTCAGCCCAAGAGCGCTGGCAAGTGACGAATCGCAAGGGGTTCCGATGAGCCCTGAAGCATGACGTGGGTTCTGCGGGGGGATACCTCCTGCGTGAGGGTGGGAACGAGCGCCGCGCGAGCGGCAGGAGTCGTGCGTCCACCTGCTACGCCCGCGTGAATTGACGTGTCAACGGAAAAGTCGCCGGCCACGGTGTCCCGCGACGCACGGGGCGCCGGAGGGCCGTCGCGCCGGCCGGTGTGGTTCGCGACGCGCGCACTGCCAGCGGGTTGCGCCGTGATCCTCGCGTGATCCCGCAGGGTCCGGCGCGATGTCGCTGCGGACGCGCGCGTTGCACGGTGGGGCGGGGAGCGTACGGTGTGCGCGGCCGCGTTGCTTCGTCGCGCGACCTGTTTCAGCGCCGCGGGAGCGCGGCCTCCCCGCCCCGCAGACGCGCCGTCTCCGCCGCCAGATCGAGCCGGAGCAGACCGGCCACCTGACGTGCCACGTCCGTGTTGTCGAGCAGGCCGCGGAAGCGGCCGCTGCCCGGGCCCCAGGCCCACAGTCCGACGTCCACCGCCGTGTGCCAGCCGGTGCCCCAGGCGACGAGGGCGCGCCGGCTCTCGAGGTCGCTCAACGCCTCGAGCAGCGCGTCGCGCCCCCGCGCGCGGCGCAGCGCCCGCGTCTCGTCCGCCGACAGATCGGTCACCCCGGTGCCCCAGCGCGCGATGCGCACCGGGTCGGCGCCGGCGAGGATGGAGTCGGCCATGCGCCACACCGAGGCGCGCGCGCCGAGCAGCGCCTCGGGGCGCAAGCCGCGGGCGTCCGTGTCGCCGGCGCGACGCCCCAGCGCGAGGCCGCCGGTCTCGTGGTCGGGCGCGACCACGACGAGGGTGTGACCGTCCTGCCGCGCGAAGTCCAGGACGGCAGCCACGGTCCGGTCGAAGGCCTCCATCTCGCGGGCGAGCGCGGCGGGGTCGTGGTCGTGCGCGGCGTCGTCGGGGTGGGCGCCCTCCACCACGAGCAGGAAGCCGTGCGCCGCGCTGCCGAGCAGCCGCAGCGCCGTCTCGGTCATCTCGAGGAGCGAGGGCTGGACCTCGGGCTCGCGGTCGAGCTCGAGTTCCAGGTCGTCGGCCGCGAACAGGCCCAGCAGGGGCGTGGCGGCCGCGCGGAGCAGTTCGTCGCGGGTGGACGCCACGTGGATGCCGCCGCTCCGCGCCTCGGCCAGCAGATCGCGTCCGTCGGCGCGCCGGCCGCCCGCCCCGGCCGGCAGGAAGCGCTCGCGGCCGCCGCCGAGCAGGACGTCGAGGCGCAGCGTCATCTGCTGCGCGGCGACGTCGTCCTCCCGGTGCCGGTTCGCCAGGTGCGCCGTGAAGGCGGCGGGCGTGGCGTCGGTCACGGCCGCGGTGGTGACGATGCCGGTGGCGAGTCCGCGCGCGGCCGCGGCCTCGATCAGGCCGCCGAGCGGCCGCCCGGCGCTGTCCGCGGCGAGGACCCCGTTCGGGACCCTGTGTCCGGTGGCCATCGCCGTGCCGCCCGCCGCCGAGTCGGTGATGTGGGAACTGGCCGAGCGCGTCCGGATGGCGCCGGTGAGGATGCCGTCCAGCGCGAGCGGACGCGCGGCCACCAGCCGCGCCAGCCCGACGGCCGCCGGGCCGGCCCCGTCGGGGATCATCAGGACGACGCTGTGCGGCGGGAGCGTGTCGGCGGGAGTCGCGCCCGCCGGCGGCGGCGCCTCCACCCACAACGCGGCCGCCAGCAGCAGTACGAGGCCGCGCCCGGGCTCCATCAGGTCCAGTCCCTCGTGCAGGTGCGCTCGCCAATGCGGATGGTGGCGGGGGAGGACGGGTCCAGCGCCCAGCGCAGCCGCGCCATCGCCTCGACGAGCCCCTCGCGAGCGCCGGCGTACGAGATGCGCAGGTGCCCCTCCATGCCGAACTCGCGACCGGGTACGGTGACGACCAGCGCCCGGCGCAGGAGCAGCTGGGAGAGGCGCATGGAATCCCGGTCGACGGCGCTCACGTCGGGCAGGCAGTAGAAGGTGCCGTCCGGCTTCGCGCAGCGCAGGCCGGGGATGCCGGCCAGTCCGGCGAGCACGAGGTCGCGGTGCTCCTGCATCTGCCGGCGCAGCGCCTCGACCTCGGCCGGGTCGCCGTTCAGCGCGGCCTCGGCGCCGGCCTGCAGCACGGTGGAGCTGCAGGTCGTGGTCTGGCTCTGGATGTTCGTCAGCACCGCCACCAGCTCGCGCGGGGCCACGGTCCAGCCGATGCGGAAGCCGGTCATGCCCCACGTCTTGGCGACGCCGTTGACCAGCACCACCTTCGTCCGTTCGACGTCGCGGTCGGTGAAGCTCCAGGCCGAGGGCGCGCGGCGGCCGTCGAAGACGAGCCGGTGGTAGATGTCGTCCATGAGCAGCCAGATCTCCCGCCGCTCGCACAGCTCGACCAGTCCCCGCACGAACGCCTCGTCGTACATGACGCCGGAGGGGTTGTTGGGGCTGTTGCAGATGACCGCCCGGGTGCGCGGGGTCAGCGCGCGCTCGACCTCCGCCAGCGCCGGGCGGAAGCCTCCGTCGGCGGCGGTGACCACCACCGGCACGCCGCGGCACATGCGGGCCATCTCCGGGTAGCTCACCCAGTAGGGCGCGAGCAGCACGACCTCCTCACCGGGGTCGAGCAGCGCGTAGAGCAGGTTGAAGAGCGCCTGCTTGGCCCCGGAGGAGACGATGACGTTGGCCGGTGTGGCGGTGCGCCCGTAGTGCTCCTCGGTGTAGCGCAGGATGGCCTGCTTGAGCCCCGGGGTGCCGTCGGTGGACGAGTACTTCACCTCGCCCCGGTTCAGCACGGCGGCGGCGGCGGCGATGACGGCCGCCGGGGTGGGGTTCTTGGGTTCGCCGATGCCGAGGTTGATGACGGCCTCGCCCCGCGCGCGCCACGCGCGCGCCACCACCCACAGCGTGAGGGGGGGGGATTAGGCGATCGAGCGGGCGAGCTGGCTGAGGGCCATCGGACGGCGACCTCCTGCGGGCGGAACGTGAGGCGTCCCTCGCCGGGGACGGTTTCGTCGCAGTATAGGCTCCGTCTTCCGCGCCGGACAAACGCGCGGCGGCGTCGGCTCAGACAGTATGGAACGACCGGCTCGCGGTCGTAGGGTCCGGTTTGCCCGCGAGGGCAAGGGACCGGTGGCGGATAGGCCGCCACGCTCGATCGCGGGTTAGCACCTTGCGGCGCCAGAGCCGCA
>JAXDBZ010000184.1:0-12164 GCA_034678345.1 Candidatus Eiseniibacteriota bacterium | reverse complement strand
CTCCCGCCGGACCTCGACCGCGGTGCGCAGGTAGTCGCACAGGAACGCGTCCACCTGCTGATCGGGCGCCAGCCCGGGATAGCGCCGCGCCGCGCGCAGCGCCCACGCCCTCACCCCCGGCGCGTCGCGCATGCCGGCGGCCGTGATCACGCTGCGCAGGAACACCGTGCTCTGCACCTGTTCACGCATCCGCCCCGCCTGCTGCTCGGGGTTGATACCGCCCCCCACCAGGCCACCCAGCGGCCCCGCCAGCTCCTGGGGCTGCTCCAGCATGAGCGTGACCCGGCTGACGTAGATGGGCTTGAGCAGGAAGGCCGCCGCCACCCCGACCAGCAACGCCACCAGCCAGGGCAGGAACAGCAGCCACTTGCGCCGCATCAGCACGCGCGTCAGCTGGCGCAGGTCGAGGGTCCCGCTCTCCGCCGTGCCGCTCATCAGTTCTCCCGCAGGTAATCGGAGACCACGACGATGTTCACCAGGTCGCGCGAGAGCGTCAGCGTCTGCGAGAGCACGGCCCATGCCGTGCTCCAACCGCCGCCGCCCATGACGACGACCGCGTCCCCGGGCCGGACCACGAAGGGCTCGCGCGCGCCCCGGCGCAGCTGGTCGGCCAGGTCCACGCGGAAGACCGACGAGCCGCCGTCCGTCGGCCGCACCACCCGCACGTCCGCGAACCTCCCTCGCGCCGTGAGCCCGCCCGCCGCCGCCAGCACCATCCACAGGTCCTGGCCGGAGCCCACCGGGTAGAGGCCGGGCCGGGTCACCTCGCCGAGCACGCCCACGGCATCGGCCGAGGCCACCGCCACGCCCCCGCCCTCGCCCGGCGCCGTGGGCCCGCCCGGCACGACGATGGTGTCCCCGGGCCGCAGCTCGGGCAGCCCGGCGTTGGTGCCCTCGCGCAGGGCGCGGGCCAGATCCACGTTCAGCGGACGGCGAAGGTCGCCCTCGCGGCGGAGGACCTGCACGCGGGACAGGTCGGCCCCGGCGGTGGCCCCGCCCGCCCGGTTGATGACGTCGAGCAGGCCGGGCACGACCTCGAAGCCGTAGCGCCCCGGCGTGGCCACCGCGCCCGAGACGAAGACGCTCTGGCTCATGTACTGCGTGACCGTCACCGTCACGGTCGCGGTCTGGCGCAGGTAGCTCGACAGCCGGTCCGCCAGGCGGTTGCCCAACTGGGTCGGCGTCTGCCCGGCCGCCCGCAGTTCGCCGATGGGCGGGAACGTGATGTTGCCGCTCGCGTCCACCGTCACCCCGCGCTCGAGCTCCGGGTGCATCCAGACCGAGACCTGCAGGACGTCCTCGGCGCCGATCACGTACTCGGCGCCACCCGCCGGCCGCGCGGTTCCGACCGCCGCCAGCGCCAGCACCACCATCACCACCGCCTGCCAGGTTCGTCTCATCGGGTCACTCCTTTGACGGAGGCCGGGCCGGACGCGGCGAGCGCGCCGCCCTCCTCCAGGCGCTGCCCCGGACGGAGCGGACCCGCGCCCGGCGCGAGTGCCCCTGCACGGTGCCGCAGGCGGTCGCCCTCCCCGCCGCCGCGACCGAAGACGACGCGGGCCGTGCGCAGGAGGATCCGGATGTCGAGCAGCAGCGAACGGTGATCCACGTAGTACAGATCGTACTGGATGCGGCAGCCCTTGCCCTCCGGCTGGGAGTCCGGGTGGCCCGAGAGCTGGGCCAGCCCGGTGAGCCCCGGCAGGACGGCGAAGCGCCGCTCGTACTCCGGCGTGAGCGCCTGCCAGCGCAGCACGGACTCCGGCGTCTCGGGACGGGGGCCCACCAGCGCCATCTCGCCGCGCAGCACGTTCAGCAGTTGCGGCAGCTGGAGCAGGTGGCGGCGGGCGAGCCAGCGCCCGAACGGCCCCAGGTCGGCACGGAAGGTCCGCCACGAGAGCCGCGCACCCAGCAGGTCCTGGGTGCGCCGCTCGATGCTGCGACGGTCGATGGGTGCCGCGACGCGGGCCGAGCGTCGCTGCGCCTGACGGCGGTTGCGCCCCACGCCCTCGACCCGCAGGAGGGGACCGCGCTCCCCCGCCCCGCGCGCCTCCAGCCACGCCAGCACCCACAGGGGAGAGGACAGCACGAGCAGCGCCGTGGCCACCGCGCCGTCCAGCGCCTGCCGCAGGCGGTCCTCCAGCGGCCCCTCACCGGCCGGCGGTTGGGCGGGCGCGGCGTCCGGCAGCTCGACCAGCGGCGCGTCCCCGGCGGGCACCGCCAGGCTCTCCGGGCTCGGCTCGCGGTACTCGGGCACGACGCGCTGCAGCAGCGCGCGCACGCCGTCGGCGTCCCCGGTCCGGGCCCGGCCCTCGAGCTCGGCCACGTCGGCGAGCAGCTCCTCCTCGGGCGGCGCGTCGAGGTCCCAGACGAGGATGCGCTCGTGCCGCGTGATGCGCATCCGCTCGGCGTCGGAGTGCAACTCCTCGTAGAGCTTCTCGCCCGGCCGCAGACCGGTGTAGACGATCTCGATGTCCTCGCCCTCGCGCAGCCCGGCCATGCGGATGAGCTGGCGGGCCAGGTCGGCGATGCGCACCTGCTCGCCCATGTCGAGCAGGAAGACCTCGCCGCCGCGCCCCATCGCCCCGGCCTGCAGCACCAGCCGCACCGCCTCGGGGATGGTCATGAAGAAGCGCCGCGCGTCGGGATGGGTGACGGTGAGCGGGCCGCCGCGCTGGATCTGCCGCTCGAACAGCGGCACCACCGAGCCCTCGCTGCCCAGCACGTTGCCGAAGCGCACCGCCACGAAGCGGGTCGGGGCGCGGTGCGCCCGGCTCTGCATGAGCATCTCGCACACCCGCTTGGTCGCACCCATCACGCTGGTCGGGTTCACCGCCTTGTCGGTGGAGATGAGCACGAACTTGTTCACGCCGTGGCGCTCGGCGGCGTCCAGCAGGTTGCGGGTCCCCACCACGTTGTTCAGCACGCCCTCGCGGGGGTTCGTCTCGAGCAGCGGCACGTGCTTGTGGGCGGCGGCGTGGAACACGACCGTCGGCCGGAACCGCGCGTGCGCCTGCTCGAGCGCGGCGGTGTCGCGGATGTCGGCCACCACGGCGTGGAGCGCCAGCGAGGTGAACTGGGACTGCAGCTCGTTGTGGACGTAGTAGAGCCCGTTCTCGGCGTGGTCGAGCAGGACCAAGCTGGCCGGCCCGAAGCCGGCCACCTGCCGCGCCAGCTCGGAGCCGATCGAGCCGCCGGCCCCGGTCACCAGCACGCGCTGCCCGTGCAGGAACTCCGCCACCTCGGTCAGGTGCAGCTGCACGGGCTGCCGGCCGAGCAGGTCCTCGAGCCGCACGTCGCGCATCTGCGAGAGGGCGGTCCGGCCGTGCTGCAGGTCGGACAGGCCCGGCAGCGTCTTGACCCGCACCTGCGCCCCGGCGCAGACGCGCGCGATGTCGCGCACGACCTTGGCCGGCAGCTCCGGGTCCGAGACGATGACGATCTCGGCCCGCTGCTCCTCGATCACCCGGGGCAGGTCGGCGATCGAGCCCAGCACCTTGACGCCCTCGATCATGTGCCCCGGCAGCCGCGGATCGTCGTCGAGGAAGCCGACCGGCTGCAGCACCTCGTTGCCGGCGGGGCCGCGGCGCATCTCGGTGATCAGGTGCAGGCCGGCGGTGCCCGCGCCGACCACGAGCGCGCGCCCGGCGCGCAGGGGCATCGGCCCGAGCACCCGCTCGCGCGACAGCCGCCAGCCGAAGCGCACGCCGCCCATGAGTACGATCTCGAGCAGCCAAGTGATGGCCACGAGGCTGCGCGGGAACAGCGGCTGGTAGCTGAACAGGTAGATCACGATGAGCGAGACGGCCGAGAGCGTGACCCCCTTGAGGACCTGGAAGAGGGTCACGGTGCTGGCGTAACGCCACAGCCCATGGTAGAGGCCGGCCGCGAAGAAGCCGATCAGCGACAGGACGGTGAACCACGGCGCCACGATCGCATAGCCGCGCCAGTACGCCGCCGGCACCGCCCCCTCGAAGCGAAGGAAGAGCGCCAGCACGTAGGCCAGCTGCAGCAGCAGCGAGTAGCCCAGCGTGAGCGTCAGGAACCGCGGCAGCTTCTTCAGTCCCATGGCCTCATGCCCGGATCGTGCAGCCGGACGGGATGGGGGTGGCCCAGCCTGACACGATCCCGGGAGGCGGAGCCGCGGCATGGGGCGCCGGGAACGCGGCGGTCAGGGATGGGGGATTGCAGGCGCGACGAAGCGAGTCCTCGTGCGGGGATCCGTACCTCCCTCGGCCCGGCCCGCTCGTCGGGAACGGGCGGTCAACGTGCGGCCGCACCTTCGCGGCGCGCACGGTCTTGCGCGGTCTCGGCCCAACACCCGAACGCATGCATTCTAGGTGCCGGTTTCGAGGGGTGTCAAGTAAAGCGACTGTAATGTGTTAGCGGAACCGAAGCCCGCAAGATGCAACGGGGATTGCGCTTCGCCCGACGGCGCCCGCGCGGGCGACTGGAGTCCGGGCCCGTCAGCTCCCGCCGAAGAGCAGGGCGGCCTCGGCCCGGATCCCCTCGGCGCAGGGGCGGGGGGCGAAACCCAGATCGGCCTGCGCCGGGCCGAGGTCCACCGCCTTCGACTCCTGCAGGCGCAGGAGTTGCTCGGGTCGCACCGGGGTGCGCAGGCCCGCGCGCCGCGCCAGGCGTACGGCGGCGTGCACGGGCCCCAGCGGCAGGGGCCACACGCGGGCGCGGCGCCCCAGCGCGTCCGCGCACTCCCCGACCATGGCGCGCAGGCTGAGGGCCTCGGGACCGCCCACGTCGTACGCGCGGCGTGCCGTCGCGGGCCGCTCGAGCGCCGCCACGATGGCTTCCACCAGGTCGTCCACGTGCACCGGCTGCTGCAGCACGCTGCCCCCGCCGGGCAGCGGCATCACCGGGCAGCGTCGCAGCCAGCGGAGCAGGCGCTCGAGATTCCGGTCGCCCGGGCGGCCGTAGATCATGCTCGGCCGCAGGATGGTCCACTCCAGGGCGGAGGCCCGCAGACGCGCCTCGCCCGCCCGCTTCGCCTCCGCGCTCGCGCTCGCCAGGCGGGTGTGGACCCCGGCCGAGCTGATGAACACGCCCCGGGGCACGCCGGCGCCCTCGACCGCGCCGAGGAAGCGTGGCACCAGCGCGAGCCCGGCGAGATGGACCACGGCGCGCACGCCGGCGAAGACGCCGGGACCGAGCGCCGGGTCCTCGAGGTCCCCGCGGCGCACCGCGGCCCCGAGTGCCTCGAGCCGCGACGCGTCCCGCGACGGGCGCACCAGCGCGACGACGCGCTCGCCGTGCCCGAGCAGCCGCGGGATGAGCCGCCCGGCGACGAAGCCGAGGGCGCCCGTGACGAGGACCGCCCCGCCCCCCTCCGCGTCGCGCCGTCCGCCGACCTCCATGGCCCTCCTCCTCAACCGGGCGGGACCGCGCGAACGGCCACCCGTGCGAAGCCCGCGGTGGCGACACCGCGGGCGGATGGCGGCGAGGTTGGTAGCGCTACGGGGATTCGAACCCCGGTCTGATGGCTGAGAACCACCTGTCCTGGACCCCTAGACGATAGCGCCACGAAGAAGGCGGGGAATCTATCCACCGTGCGCGGGAGCGTCAAGCCCGCCCTGCGACGGCGGCATCCTCGGCGGCTCGGACGGCGCGCGCGGCGACGATCGTCGCCCTCGCACGCACCGCGAGGATGGCTGCCCGGCAAGGATTCGAACCTCGACTAACTGGTCCAGAGCCAGTCGTGCTACCGTTACACCACCGGGCAATCCGTGAGAGCGGCCAGCACTCTATCCCAGGCCGACCTCCTCCCGCAAGGCGCCCCGGCGGCCGTGTCCCGGGGCCACGGCCCGCGCAGCGACCGTCCCACTCCCACCCCGCTTGTCGCCCCGAACCCGGCGCAGGTCGCCTCGTCCGCCCGGCCCCGGCTCACCAGCCCGTAGGATGCCGGCGAGTCATCCCGCCGGCGCCGTCGGGGACGGCGCCGGGAGGTTCACGGGTCACGCGGCGAGAACCCGCATCGGGCAGTCCCACGGAGGATCCAGCGCATGGAACGGATGGAGCGGCGGACTTTTCTCAAGCTGGCGGGAGCGACCGCCGGCGCCGTCGTGCTCTCCGGCCTGTTCTACGACCAGCTCTTCGCCGGCATGATCCTCAAGCCGGGCGAGGAGCTGTTCGAGAGCCGGTTCGGCGTCACGAAGGAGATGATGAAGAAGGTGCTCGAGGCGGCGCTCTCCAAGGGGGGCGACTTCGCCGAGCTGTTCTTCGAGTACCGGCTGTCGAACAACGTGGTGATGGAGGACGACATCATCCGCGAGTCCGACGAGACCGTGGCGCTGGGCGTCGGGATCCGGGTGCTCAACGGCAAGCAGACCGGTTTTGCCTACACGTCGGACCTGTCGCCCGAGACGATGCGGCGTGCCGCCCTCACCGCCGCGGCCATCGCCGCCGCTCCCGGCAAGGTCCGGGTGGCGCGGATCGAGCCGGTGCAGCCCGGCCGGCAGGTCTACCTGATGGAACGCCCCTTCGCCGACGCCCCGCTGGGTGACCGGATCGCGCTGGTGCAGGAGGCCTACACCGCCGCGAAGGGTCACGATCCGCGCATCACCAAGGTCGTGGCGAACCTGGGCGATTCCCTGCAGTGCGTGACCATCGTCAACAGCGACGGCCTGATGGTCTCGGACGTGCGGCCGCAGGCGCGCCTCTCTGCGTTCGCGGTCGCCGAGGAGAACGGCAAGCGCGTCAACGGCGGTGACAACGCGGGCGGCCGGGTCGGGATGACCTTCTACCGCACCCCGGGCAAGACGCCGAAGGAGATCGGCGTGCGCGCGGCCGAGGAGGCCATCGTCCTGCTCGGGGCCGTGGATCCGGCGCCGGGCGAGTGGCCGGTGGTGCTGGGCCGCCACCAGTCGGGCGTGATGGTGCACGAGGCCGTGGGACACCCGCTCGAGGGCGATTCCAACTGGCAGAAGACCTCGATCATGTGGGACCAGATGGGCAAGATGGTGGCGCACCCGTCCGTCACCATCTACGACGACGCCACCATCCCCCACTTCCGCGGCAGCCTCAACGTGGACGACGAGGGCACGCCGAGCGAGAAGGTCGTGCTCATCGAGAACGGCCGGCTGGTCAACTACCTGCACGACCGGCTCTCGGCGCGCATCCTGAAGATGAAGCCGAACGGGCACGGGCGGCGGGAGCGCTTCGACAACGTGCCCATCCCGCGCATGTGCAACACGGTGCTGGCCCCGGGGCAGGCGAGCCCCGAGGACGTCATCGGCTCGGTGAAGAAGGGTTTCTTCGCCGAGAGCTACGCCGGCGGGATGGTCGAGGACACCGGCAAGTTCACCTTCTCCGTCAACCTCGGCTACCTCATCGAGGACGGCAGGCTCACCCAGCCGGTCAAGAACGCCACGCTGATCGGCACGAACCTGCAGATCCTCAAGGAGGTGGAGATGATCGGCAACGACATGGACTACTTCCTGGGCACCTGCGGCAAGTCCGGGCAGGGAGCTCCGGTCACCGCCGGGACGCCGACCTTCAAGATCCGTCAGATGACGGTGGGAGGCCGGTCATGAGCGCGAAGAACGGCGACCGGCTGGGCCTGGCCCAGAGCCTCGTGGCGTACGGTACCCGCAAGGGCGCCTCCCAGATCGAGGTCAGCATCAGCGAGGGCACCGAGTCGCGGCTCAGCGTCCTCGACCAGAACATCGACCAGCTGACCGAGTCCGTCTTCAACAACCTCAACCTGCGCGTCCTCGTGGACGGCAGGACCGCCACCGCCTCCTCGTCGGACTTCACCACCGAGACCCTCGAGCGGCTGGTGGACAACGCCATCGCCCGCGCCCGGCTGGGCGGCCAGGATCCCTTCGCCGGCCTGCCCGAGGCCGAACCGATCCGCGCCCGGGCCGAGGAGCTGGGGATCTACGACCCCGCCGTGCCGGAGATGACGGTCGAGCGGCGGATCGCCTACGCCAAGGCGGCCGAGGCCATCGGCCTCAAGGACCCGCGGATCAAGAAGTCCAAGGGGGCGGCCTGCAACGGCTTCAGCTGGAACAACACCCTGGCGAACTCGAAGGGCTTCGCCGGCTCGTACCGGCGCAGCCTGGTCAACTGCTACGTCGGTTTCCAGAGCGGCGAGGGCCAGAACCTGTTCGAGGACTACTGGCAGGACTCCTCGACCCACCTGGCCGACCTGCGGCCGGCGGAGGAGCTCGGGAAGAAGGCCGTCGAGCGCGTCGTGCGGCTGCTCGGCGGACGCATGGTCGAGAGCCAGGTCGTCCCGGTGGTCTTCGACCCGCAGATGGGCGCCTGGCTGCTGGGCTTCATCGGCCAGTGCCTGGGCGGCGATTCCATCGCGCGCCGCTCGTCGTTCCTCACCGACAAGCTGGGCACCGCGGTCGGCAACGCGCGGGTCAACATCGTGGACGACGGCGTGATGCCGGGGGGCCGCGGCACGGTCCCGTTCGACGGCGAGGGCGTGCCGAGCCGCCGCACGGTGGTCTTCGACCAGGGCGTGCTGAAGAGCTACCTCGTGGACACCTACTGGGGCCGCAAGATCAAGCACCCCTCCACCGGCAGCGGCGGCGGTACGACGAACTTCTACTGGGCCGCCGGCACGTCGAGCCCGGAGGAGATCATCCGCTCGGTGGACAAGGGCCTCTACTTCACGCGCTTCCTCGGCCTCGGCCAGGAACCGACCACCGGCGACATCTCGGTGGGGGCTTTCGGCCTGTGGATCGAGAAGGGCGAGCTGACCTTCCCGGTCTCGGAGATCACCGTCTCCGCCAACGTCGGCGACATGCTCAAGAACGTCGAGATGGTGGGGAACGACCTCGACATGCGCGACACCGTGTGCGCCCCGACGCTGAAGATCTCCGGGATGACGGTGGGCGGGAAGAAGGCGTAGCGCAGTCCGCGTCAGGCGACGCGAAGCCCCGGGAGGCGGGACCTCCCGGGGCTCTCTCGTTCCGCCCGGGCGCGAGGCCGCTCAGCCGGCGGCCAGCGGGGATGCCGTGCGCCAGCGTGCGGCCGCGTCGCGCAGCCGGCGCACCGCGCGCTCCCGCCCCACCAGCCACATCACCTCGAACAGGCCGGGAGCGGTCTTCCGCCCGGTGAGCGCCACGCGCGCCGCCCCCATCAACTCCCCGGGCTTCACGCCCTGCGCCGCGGCGAGCTCCCGGGTGCCCCGCTCGAGGCTCGCCAGGCTGAACTCGGCGTCGGCCGCGAGCACGTCGGCCAGGGCCTCGAGCCGCGGCCCCACCGCCGGCTTCGCCAGCAGCTCGGCCCACGCTTCCGGCTCGGTCTCGAGCGTCTCGTCCAGCGCGAAGGCGCCCAGCGGCTCCACGTCCGCCAGCGTGCGCACGCGGTCGCCCAGGGTGCGCACCAGCGCCGTCCACCACTCCGCCGGGTGCGCGCCGAGGTCGCGGCCCCGCCGCGCCAGGAAGTCCCGCACCAGCGCCGTGCGCTCGTCCTCGGGCAGGCGCTTCAGGTGCTGACCGTTCAGCCACTGCAGCTTCTCCAGGTTGAAGACCGCCGGGTTGCGGCTCACCCGCTCGAGGCGGAAGGCCCGCTCCAGCTCGGGCAGCGTGAACAGCTCGGTCTTCCCGTCGAGCGCCCAGCCCAGCAGGGCGAGGAAGTTCACCATGCCGGCCGGCAGGTAGCCGAGGTCGCGGTAGGCGGCCACCGAGGTGGCGCCGTGGCGCTTCGAGAGGCGCGAGCCGTCGTCGCCCAGGATCATCGAGACGTGGGCGAAGACCGGCGTGTCCCAGCCGAAGGCCTCGTAGAGCACGATCTGGCGCGGCGTGTTCGAGATGTGGTCGTCGCCGCGGATGACGTGGCTGATGCCCATCTCGTGGTCGTCCACCACGCAGGCGAAGTTGTAGGTGGGCAGGCCGTCGGCCCGCAGCAGCACGAAGTCGTCGAGCACGTCGCGGCGGAAGGCGACCCGCCCGCGCACCGCGTCCTCCCAGGCCGTCTCGCCGGCCGGGTCGAGGGCGAACCGCAGCGCCGGCCGGCGCCCCTCCGCCTCGAGCCGCGCGCGCGCCGCGGCGTCGAGGCCGCGGCAGCGGCCGTCGTAGCACTGCGGCTCCTTGCGCCGCGCCTGCTCCTCGCGCATCGCCTCGAGCTCGGCCGGCGTGCAGTAGCAGCGATAGGCGTGGCCGCGCTCCTCGAGCCCGGCGGCGTGCCGCTGGTACAGCGCGCGCCGCTCCGACTGGAAGTAGGGCCCGTGCTCTCCGCCCACGCCCGGCCCCTCGTCCCACGACAGGCCCAGCCAGGTGAGGCTCTCGAGGATGGCGCGCACCGATTCGTCGGTGGAGCGGGCGGCGTCGGTGTCCTCGATGCGCAGCACCAAGACGCCGCCCTGCTGACGGGCGAAGAGGTAGTTGTAGAGCGCGGTGCGGGCCCCGCCCACGTGCAGGAACCCCGTGGGACTGGGGGCGAAACGGACGCGGACGGACACGGACGGACTCCTCGTTCGAAGACCGGACCCCGGGGGGACCGGCTCAGCCCTTGCCCTGGCGCTTCTCGATGCGGGCCCAGCTGTCCTTCAGCGTCACGGTCCGGTTGAACACCGGGGCGCCCGGCCGCGAATCACCCGGGTCGGCGCAGAAGTAGCCGTTCCGCTCGAACTGCAGCGCCCGGCCCGGCTCGGCCGCGGCCAGCGACGGCTCCACCCGGCAGCCGCGCAGCACCTCGAGCGAGCCGGGGTTCAGGCCCTGCACGAAGTCGAGGCCCTCGGGCACGTCGTCGGGCCGCTCGGCGGTGAAGAGCGTCTCGTAGAGGCGCACCTCGGCCTCGGCCGCGTGCGCCGCCGAGACCCAGTGGATCGTCGCCTTCACCTTCCGCCCGTCCGGCGTGTCGCCGCCGCGCGTCGCCGGGTCGTAGGTGGCGCGCAGTTCGACGACCTCGCCGCTCGCCGGGTCCTTCACCACGCCGGTGCAGGTGATCAGGTCGGCGTAGCGCAGCCGCACCTCGATCCCCGGGCTCAGGCGGTGGTACTTCGGCGGCGGCACCTCGCGGAAGTCGTCCCGCTCGATCCAGATCTCGCGCGAGAACGGCACGCGCCGCGTGCCCATCGCCGGGTCCTCGGGGTTGTTGACCGCCTCGAACTCCTCGACCTGGCCCTCCGGGTAGTTCTCGATGACCACCTTGAGCGGGCGCAGCACCGCCATGGCCCGCGGGGCGCGGCGGTTGAGGTCCTCGCGTACGAAGTGCTCGAGCAGGGCCAGCTCGACCAGGTTCTCGCGCTTCGCCACGCCGATCCGCTCGGCGAAGGCGCGGATGGCCGCCGCCGGGTAGCCGCGCCGCCGCATCCCGGAGATGGTCGGCATGCGCGGGTCGTCCCAGCCGCGCACGCGTCCCTCCTGCACCAGGCGCAGCAGCTTGCGCTTGCTCATCACCGTGTGGGTGACGTTCAGGCGCGCGAACTCGTACTGGTGCGGCAGGGGGCGCGGCAGGTCGAGCGCCTCGAGGATCCAGTCGTAGAGCGGGCGGTGGACCTCGAACTCCAGGGTGCAGATCGAGTGCGTGATCCCCTCGATGTAGTCGCTCAGGCAGTGGGCGAAGTCGTACATCGGGTAGATGCACCAGCGGCCGCCGGTGTGGTGGTGCTCGGCGTGGCGGATGCGGTACAGGACGGGATCGCGCAGCCACACGTTGGGCGAGGCCATGTCGATGCGGGCGCGCAGGGTGCGCGTGCCGTCGGGGAACTCGCCGTCCTTCATGCGCTGGAACAGGTCCAAGCTCTCGGCGACGGAGCGGTTCCGGAACGGGCTCTCGCGCCCGGGCTTGTCGGGCGAGCCGCGGTAGCTGTCGGTGTCGGCCGGCGACAGGTCGCAGACGTAGGCCTTGCCGCGCCGGATCAGCTCGAAGGCGTACTCGCACAACGGCTCGAAGTAGTCAGAGGCGTAGAAGGGTTCGAGCGCGCGCCCGGCGGCCTCGGCCGGCATCACCGGGGCCAGGTGCCAGTCGGGCCGCCCCGCGGAGGTGATGGCGGCGGCGGTGGCCCCGGCCGGCTTCAGACCCAGGCAGTGGTCGGCCCAGCCGGCGATCAGCCAGCGCACGTCCTCGGTGATGGAGTCCACGTACTCGACGTCCTCCTTGGTCGGGTTCGTGTCGTCCATGCGCAGGTTGCACCGGCCGCCGAAGTCGCGGGCGATGCCGAAGTTCAGGCAGATGGACTTGGCGTGGCCGATGTG
>JAXDBZ010000183.1:0-5036 GCA_034678345.1 Candidatus Eiseniibacteriota bacterium | reverse complement strand
TTGCCGCCCGTCGTGCAATAGCCGCCTGGTTGAGGACCTCGCCGGACTCAAGGAGCTTCTGCCACTCCATGGCCTTTCGGAGGAGTTCGACCACGCGAGGCGTCTTGGGTTCCTTGGGTGGCTTGGGCACTCCCCGACGCGCGGGCGCGGCGCTCACGACCCGGTTGGCGGACACCCGGCGCGTCACGGTGCCGATGTTGCCGTTCTCGAAGGCCCCGTTGGGCCCGAGCGCGATCTCGACGGCCTGTTCGCGGTAGGGGGCTCCCAGTGCGCCCGGGCGGTCCGCGGCGACGTGGACGATGCGGAACCAGATCTCGGGCTCGGCGCGGCCCGGGCGGCCGGGTCGAGAACTGTTACACTCCCCGAGCCAGCTTCGAGAGCCCCCGCCGGCCCGTCCGGCGGGGGCTCTTCGCGTGTGCGCCGGCGCCGCGCGCGGGAGTTGGGCCAGGTCTTGAGGATGGACATCCGCTCACGTACCCTCGGCCCGGCCGCGAGCCGCGGCGTGCCGACCGCGCCGCGCAGTCCACCACGTCGCTGGCGGGCCATCGCCGCCGGGGCAGGAGGGTGCGAGACATGGAGAGCGCGAGGACCCGGGCGGTGCTGCTGTTCATGCTGGTGGTGGCCTTCGGGGTGCTCCTCTTCGGCGGCCGCCTCATGAACCGGGAGAAGCCCCCCATCCCGGAGGCCGTGGTGACGCCGGCCGGCGAGCCCGTCTACACGGGACAGGACGTCATCGCCGGCCAGAACCACTTCTACAGCCGCGGCGGCCAGCACATGGGCTCGATCTGGGGCCACGGCGCCTACCTGGCCCCGGACTGGTCGGCCGACTACCTGCACCGCATGGGCCTGTTCGTGGCGGCCCGGCACCTGGGCCGGAGCCCGGAGGAGGCGGCCGCCTTCACCCAGGCCGACCTCGATCGGCTCGATGCGCCGACCCGCGCCCGCGCCACGGCGCTGGCGACCGAGGAGCAGAAGACCAACCGCTACGACGCGGCGTCCCGGCGCCTCACCTTCACCCCGTACCAGGCGGAGGCGCACGCCCACCTGGTCGGCTACTACACCGGGCTGTTCCGGCAGGGCGACTCGCGCATGGGCCTGCAGGCGGACATCGTCGGCAGCGACGAGGAGGGCCGCCTGGTGGCGAGCTTCTTCTCGTGGCTCGCCTGGGCCGCGGGCACGTTGCGGCCGGGCGTGGGCCACACCTACACGAGCAACTGGCCCTACGACCCGCTCGTCGGCAACCAGCCGCTGCCCGGCGCCGTCATCTGGTCGATCGTCAGCGTCATCCTGCTGCTGCTCGGCATCGCGGGCGCGATCTTCCTCTACCAGCGGTTCGTCCGCGACGACGAGTACGCGGCCCAACCGCTGACCACGATCGAGGAGCCGTCGCCGACGCCGAGCCAGCGGGCGACGCTGGCCTACTTCCTCGTCGCCGTCGCGCTCTTCGTCGTCCAGGTCGCGGTGGGTTCGCTGACCGGGCACTTCACCGTCGAGGGCACGAGCTTCCTCGGCCTGCCCATCGGCGGCATCCTGCCCTACGCCGCCGTGCGCACCTGGCACCTGCAGCTAGGGGTCTTCTTCATCGCCACCTGTTTCCTCGCCGCCGGGCTGTTCATCGGGCCCTTCGTCGGTCGCGAGCCCCGGGGCCAGGCCCCGCTGGTGTGGGCGCTGCTCGCCGCCGTCGTGGTGGTGGTCGTCGGCGCGCTCGTCGGCACCTACGCCTCGATCCGGGGCGTCTTCGGCGGCGACGGCTTCGTGCTCGGGCACCAGGGCTACGAGTACATCGAGCTCGGCCGTCTCTGGCAGATCCTGCTCATCGTCGGCATGGTCGTCTGGCTGGTGCTCGTGGTGCGGGCCATCCGGCCAGCGCTCGGGCGGGAGAAGGACGCGGGCGGCATCACGCACCTGCTGCTCTACAGCGCCATCGCCATCCCGGCGTTCTACATGGTGGGGCTGCTCTACGGGAAGGGCAGCCACCTGTCCGACGCCGAGTACTGGCGCTGGTGGGTCGTGCACCTCTGGGTCGAGGGCTTCTTCGAGGTCTTCGCCACGGTGTTCATGGCCTTCCTGCTCGCGCGCATCGGCGTGGTCGGCGCCCGTTTCGCGCTGCGCACCGTCTACTTCAGCATCTTCCTCTACCTCGGCAGCGGGGTCATCGGCACGTTCCACCACCTCTACTGGACCGGCTCGCCGACGCCGATCGTCGCCCTGGGGGCGGTCTTCTCGGCGCTCGAGGTCGTACCGCTGACGCTGGTCGGCTTCGAGGCCGTGCACAACCTGCGCGCGGCGGGCACACCCCGCACCAACCCCTACCGCTGGCCGATCTACTTCTTCGTCTCGGTCGCCTTCTGGAACATGCTGGGCGCGGGCGTCTTCGGCTTCCTCATCAACCCGCCCATCGCGCTGTACTACATCCAGGGCATCAACACGACGCCGATCCACGCCCACACCGCGCTCTTCGGTGTGTACGGGCTGCTCGCCATCTCGCTCATGCTGTTCTCGATGCGCCACACGGTGCGCCCGGCGGCGTGGTCCGACCGGCTGCTGGCGTGGAGCTTCTGGGGGCTCAACGGCGGCCTGGCGCTCATGACCTTCGTGAGCCTGGTGCCGTCCGGCTTCTACCAGTTCTACTACGCGGTGCGCGACGGCATGTGGTACGCGCGCAGCCCCGAGATCGCCGCGGGGCCGGTGATGCGCGCGCTGGCGATGGCCCGCATCGGTCCCGACCTGGTCTTCGCGGCCGGGGCGCTGCTGCTGCTCGCTTTCGTGGGACGGGCCCTCTGGCTCGACCGGGCGCGCCGGGCCTGAGGCGGGCGAGTCCGGCCCCGCGATGCCGGCCCGGGTGGTCGCCCGGGCCGGCCCGGGTCCGTGCCGGGACGGGGCGATGACGGCGCCCGACGAGCGCCGGGCGCGGCGCGAGCTGGCCACGGTCGGCGCGATGATCGCGATCCACTGCCGGGGCGTCCACGGCCGGCGCCGCGGGTTGTGCGACGAGTGCCGGGAGCTGCTGGACTACGCCCGGCGGCGCGTGGAGCGCTGCCCGCTCCTCGCCGACAAGCCGACGTGCGTCAACTGCCCGGTACACTGCTACTCGCCGGCGATGCGGGAGCGCATCCGGGCCGTCATGCGCTACGCGGGGCCGCGCATGATCTGGCGGCACCCGGTCCTGGCCGTCCTCCACCTGATCGACCGCCGGCGCGACCGGTCGCGGGCCGCCCGCGGGAGCTGACATGGACGAGGCGGCGAAGCGATTCCAGGAGGTCTTCCTCGAGCTCTTCGAGTCCCTGCCGCGTCAGGGGCCGGGTGACCGGGCCAGCACGGCCCGGGCCCTGGCGCTGTGCCGGGGCCTGCCGCCAGCGCCCGCGGTGCTGGACCTGGGCTGCGGCGTGGGCGCGCAGACGCTGCACCTCGCCGAGCTGACCGCCGGGGACGTCGTCGCCGTGGACCTGCACGCCCCGTCCGTCGGGCGCCTGGCCCGGACCGTCGCCGCGCGCGGCCTCGCGGGTCGCGTCCGGCCGCTCGTCGGCGACATCGCCCGGCCGGCCTTCGCGCCCGCGAGCTTCGACCTCGTCTGGTCCGAGGGTGCCCTCTACAACGTCGGCATCGGTCGCGCCCTGGCCATCTGCCGCCGCCTGCTGCGCCCGGGCGGATGCCTCGCGTTCACCGACGCCGTCTGGCGCAGGGAGGACCCGCCGCCGCGCGTCCGGGAGATGTTCGCCGACCATGTGGGCATGGGCTGGACGCGGGACGTCCTGGGGGAGATCGAGCGGGGCGGCTTCGAGTCGCTCGGTCACTTCACCCTGCCCGACGAGGCGTGGTGGGACGGCTTCTACGGCCCGATGGAGCGGCGCATCGAGGAGCTGCGGGGCGCGTACGCGGATGACCCCGGGTCGCTCGCGGCTCTCGACGAGCTGGCACGGGAGCCCGGGACGCACCGCCGCTGCTCGGCCTGGTACGCCTACGAGTTCTTCGTGGCGCGCCGCCCGGGGGTCTGAGCGCTCCGGGAGAGGTGCCGGCCGCGTCGGGCCGCGCCGGGGGCGCCGGGGCGCCTTAACGCGCTCCGGCACGCGCCGGGGCGCCCTCGGGGAACACCCCGGGCCCGCCGCTTGACACCCGACGGTGTCTGTTAGATGCTACTAACAATGCACGCAACTCCTAAGGTCGCTTCGGGCCCCATCAGCTCCCCGCTCGAGGACTACCTCGAGACCATCTACCTGCTCGTCCAGGAGCACGGCTTCGCCCGCGTGCGCGACATCGCCCGGGCCCGCGACGTCAAGGCCGCGACCGTCTCGGTGGCCCTGCGCAAGCTCGCCGAGGCGGGCCTGGCCGACTACGAGCGCCGGGAGTACACGCGGCTCACGCCGAAGGGCGAGCGCGTCGCCCGCCGCATCCTCACCCGCCATCGCCTGCTCACGCGATTCTTCGAGGAGGTGCTGCGCATGTCGCCCGAGGCGGCGAGCCAGCAGGCCTGCGCCATGGAGCACAGCCTCACCGACGAGGCGACCGACCGCATGGCCCGCTTCTTCGAGTTCCTGGGCAGTTGCCCCTCGGTCGCCGAGACGTTCCGCCGCTGTCCGCTGGGCGTGGCCGCGGCCGACGGGGTGGCGCCCACGCCTCCCGACGAGTGCGTGCAGTGCGGCGCGCGGGCCGAGGCGCAGTGGACGAGCGTCGCCGACCTGCAGCCCGGCCAGAGCGGGGCGGTGACACAGATCTCCGGTTCCGGCGGCCTGCGCCAGCGCCTGCTCGACATGGGCATCCTCCCCGGGACCGAGATCGGCCTCGAGCGCTCGGGGCCGGGCGGCGATCCGCTCTGGATCCGCTGCCAGGGTGCGCGGCTCGCCCTGCGCCGCAGCGAGGCGGAGAGGATCCGCATCCGCAAGCCGGATGCTTAGGCGCCCGCGCATCTGGGGTACCAGCGCCTGGCGCGGGCCCGGCGGCGGGCGGCGCCGGCGCCGGCGCCGGGGCGTGTTCGACGCCGGAACCGGCATGCCGGAGCCGCCGCGGCGGCACCACCTCCGCGTCGCCCTGGCCGGCAA
>JAXDBZ010000182.1:0-4535 GCA_034678345.1 Candidatus Eiseniibacteriota bacterium | reverse complement strand
CGGGATGCACTGCCCAGGATGCGACATCGAATACGAGCCTGGCGTCACGCGCTGCCCCGCCTGCGGGGCCGAGCTGGTCGAGACCCCGCCCGCTGCCGCTCCTTCCGGGGAGGAGTGGGTGGACCTCATCACCGTGCTCAAGACCGCCGACGTCTCCCTCCTGCTGGTCGCCAAGTCCCTGCTGGACGCCGAGGGCGTGCCGTGCTTCGCCGAGGGCGAGGGCGTGCTGGAGAGCCTGGGGGCCGGCCGGATTGCGGCCTCCGATATCCCGCTGGGGCCGGGGCGGCTGCGCGTGCACCCCGGGGACGCCGAGCGGGCCCGCGAGCTGCTCGCCAGCCTGCAGCCCGAGGCCGAGCCGGGCGGTCCCGACGTCTGACCGCCCGACGTGCTAGCATCCGTCCTTTCCCAGACCGACACGGGCCGGGCCGTGCGCGGCAGGCCCTCGGTCGTCCCCACCCTCACGAGGAGCCTCGCATGAAGCGGTACCCGGTTGCCGTGGCGCTCGCCGCCCTGCTGGCGGTGGCGCTCCTCGCCCCGGCCGTTCGCGCGGAAGAGCGCGCCGACGTGCCCGAGCAGCTCAAGTGGAACACCGCGGACCTCTACGCCACCGAGGAGGCCTGGTACCAGGCCAAGGACGACCTCGCGGCGCGCGTGCCGAAGCTGGCGGAGTTCTCGGGCCGACTGGGCGAGTCCGCCGACGTCCTCCACCAGGCGCTCTCGGCCCTGATGGCCGTGGACCAGGACCTCACCCGGCTCTACGTCTACTCCAGCATGCGGCTCGACGAGGACACGCGCCTGGGCAAGCCGCGCGAGATGACGCAGGTGGCGCAGCAGCTCGCGGTGCAGTACTACGCCACGGTCTCCTACTACCGGCCGGAGATCCTCGCGCTCGGCGCCGAGAAGGTGAACGGCTACCTGGCCGCCGACGCGCGGCTGGCGCCGTACCGGATGTACCTGGACGACATCCTGCGCTACGCCCCGCACACGCTGACCGCCGCCGAGGAGAAGATCTCCTCGCAGGCCGCGATCATGTCGGACATCGCCGGCGGGGCCTACCGGACGTTCAAGGATGCCGATCTGCCCTACCCCGAGATCACCCTCTCGAGCGGCGAGAAGGTGCGCCTCGACGCGCAGGCGTACACGAAGTACCGGGCCGGCACGGTGCGCGCCGACCGCGACCTCGTGTTCCAGTCGTTCTTCGGGGCCTTCAAGGGCTTCGAGCGCACGCTCGGCACCACGCTCGACGGCAACGTCAAGACCCACATGTTCAACAAGGACGTGCACAAGTTCGGCTCGTGCCTCGAGGCCGCGCTCTTCGGCTCGAACATCCCCACCGCCGTCTACACCCAGCTCATCGCCGACGTGCACGCCAACCTGCCGACCCTGCACCGCTACCTGAAGCTGCGGCAGCGCATGATGGGCCTGGACACGCTGCGCTACGAGGACCTCTACGCGCCCATCGTGCAGGAGGTGGACCTGCGCTACACGACGCAGGAGGCGCAGGACCTGGTGGTGAAGGCGCTGGCGCCGCTCGGCCCGGACTACGTGGCGACCCTCAGGCACGGCTTCGAGAACCGCTGGGTGGACTGGGTCCCCACCACCGGCAAGCGCTCCGGCGCCTACAGCACCGGCGCCTACGGCGTGCATCCCTACCAGCTGCAGAACTTCACCGGGCTGTACGAGGAGGTCTCGACCCTGGCGCACGAGTCGGGCCACTCGATGCACACCTACCTGGCGGACAAGCAGCAGCCCTACCCGACCCACGACTACCGCATCTTCGTGGCGGAGGTGGCCTCGACGCTGAACGAGAACCTGCTCCTGCACCACATGCTCGACCAGACGAAGGACCGCGACACGCGACTCTTCCTGCTGGGCAGCTATCTCGACGGCCTGCGCACCACGCTCTTCCGCCAGACCCTGTTCGCCGAGTTCGAGATGAAGGTCCACGAGATGGGCGAGAAGGGCGAGCCGGTGACGGGCGAGCGCTGCAGCCAGCTCTACCTCGACCTGGCCCGGACCTACTACGGGCACGATCAGGGCATCTGCCCGGTCCACGAGCTGTATGGCATCGAGTGGGCCTACATCCCCCACTTCTACTACGACTTCTACGTGTACCAGTACGCCACGGCCATCACGGCCTCGTCGCAGATCGCGGGCAACATCCGCGCCGAGGGGGCGCTCAAGGGCCGCAAGGCCACGACCCGGAGCCGCGACGCGTACCTGGCGATGCTCTCCGCCGGCGGGTCGAAGTACCCCATCGACCTGCTCAAGGACGCCGGCGTGGACATGACGACCTCCGCCCCGTTCAACGCCGCCATCCGCGAGATGAACGCCATCATGGACGAGATGGAGAAGCTCCTGGCGAAGAAGTAGCCCCCCCCGCGGAGCACGGACCGCCGGGCCATCGGCCCGGCGGTCCCGTCTTCGGGGCGGCGGCCCGCCTCCGCGCCGCGCTCGTCGGCCCGGACCGGCCGTCCGCCCCGCCACCCTCGCGGCCCGACCCGCCGCTCCCTACGATGCGTCGGAAGCGGGCCGGCCCCGAGTTGCCGGCCCGCGATGCGGGCGGCCCGCCGGGCACGGCCCGCCACCGCACCGTCCCAGGAGGGTCGCATGATCCCGCAACGCCTGATCCCCGTGCTCGGCGCGCTCGCCGTGACCGCCTGCCTCGCGGCCCCGGCGCCCGCCGCCGAGCGGTCCGAGGTGCCTGAGCAGTACCGATGGAACCTCGCCGACCTCTATCCATCGGAGGCGGCCTGGCTCGAAGCCCGGGACGGCATCGCCGCCCGGCTGCCCGGCCTGGCGCGCTTCCAGGGGCGCCTGGGCGAGTCGGCGGACGTCCTCCACGCCGCCCTGGCGGCCCGTATGGAGGCGGACAGCGCGCTGGCGCGGCTGAACGCCTATGCCGCGATGCTGCGGGACGAGGACCTGCGCCTGGGCCGCCCGAGCGAGCTGGCCCGCATGGGCGACCAGCTGGCCGTGGACTTCGCCGCGGCGATCTCCTGGATGCGCCCGGAGATCCTGGCGCTCGGTCCCGAGCGGGTGCGCGGCTTCATCGCCGCCGACCGCCCGCTCGAGCCCTACCGCCCCTGGCTCGAGGACATCCTGCGCTACGCCCCCCACACCGGCACCGCCGGCGAGGAACGGATCGCCTCGCAGGCCGGACGCATGGTCACCACGCCCACGGACCTCTACGGCATCCTCAAGTACGCCGACATGCCCTATCCCGAGGTGACGTTGGCCAGCGGCGAGACGGTGCGCCTCGACGACGCGGCCTACGTCCTCCATCGGGCCTCCACGAACCGCGACGACCGGCGCAAGGTCTTCCGCGCCTTCTGGGCGGCCCACCAGGACTTCGCCCGCACCATGGGCACCGCCCTCGACGCCGAGATCCGCACCCATCTCTTCGAGAAGGAAGCGCACCGCTACGGCTCCTGCCTCGAGGCCGCCCTGTTCGAGTCGAACGTCCCGACCGCCGTGTACACGCAGCTCATCGCCGATGTGCGCGCCAACCTGCCCACCCTGCACCGCTACCTGCGGCTGCGCCAGCGCATGCTGGGCGTGGACACGCTCGGCTACGAGGACGTCTACGCCCCGGTGGTCGCGGCGGTGGACCTGCGCTTCACCCCCGAGCAGGCGACCGAGCTGGTGCTGCAGGCCGTGGCGCCGCTGGGACCCGAGTACGTCGAGGCGCTCCGGCAGGGCTTCCAGAGCCGGTGGGTGGACTGGATGCCCACGACCGGCAAGCAATCCGGCGCCTACAGCGGCGGGGCCTACGGCGTGCACCCCTACCAGCTGCAGAACTTCAACGGGCTCTACGACGACGTCACCACGCTGGCGCATGAAGCCGGGCACTCGATGCACACCTGGCTGTCGAACCGGAACCAGCCGTATGCCACCAGCGACTACAAGATCTTCGTGGCCGAGGTGGCCTCGACGCTGGACGAGAACCTCCTGCTCCACCACATGCTGGGCCGCACGAAGGACCGCGACACGCGCCTGCTGTTGCTCGGCAGCCGGCTCGACGACATGCGCGGGACGCTCTTCCGGCAGGTCCTGTTCGCCGAGTTCGAGCTGCAGATCAACGAGATGGCCGAGCGCGGCGAGCCGCTCACCGGCGAGAAGCTGAACGCGCTCTACCTGCAGATGCTGCGCGAGTACTACGGGCACGACCTGGGCGTCTGCCGCGTGGACGACCTCTACGGTGTCGAGTGGACCTTCGTGGACCAGTTCTACCGCAACTTCTACATGTACCAGTACGCCACCAGCATCATCGGCTCGACCTCGATCGCCGCCCAGATGCGGGCCGAGGCGGCGCTGCGCCGGCCGGCGACGAAGCAGCGCGACGCCGTGCTGCGACTGCTCTCGGCCGGCTGCTCCAAGGACCCCATCACGTTGCTGCGCGAAGCCGGGGTGGACATGACCACCTCGGCGCCGTTCGCCGCGGCGATGAAGGAGATGAACGACATCATGGACGAGATGGAGGCCCTGCTGGCGAAGAAGTGACGGGCGGGCGGGGCGCCGGGGCCGTCGGCCCG
>JAXDBZ010000181.1:0-6216 GCA_034678345.1 Candidatus Eiseniibacteriota bacterium | reverse complement strand
TCGCCGAGGAGCTCGGCGCCGACTGGGCCAAGGTGCGCATCGAGCAGGCCATCCCGGCGAAGGTGTTCGGCGACATGAGCACCGGCGGCAGCCGCGCCATCCGCTCGCTGTGGAAGCCGATGCGCCTCGCCGGCGCCCAGGCGCGCGAGGTGCTCCTCGCCGCCGCCGCCGCCCGCTGGAAGGTCGCGGCGTCCGCCTGCCACGCGGAGCAGGGGGAGGTCGTGCACACCGCGAGCGGCCGCCGGCTCGCCTTCGGGGCCCTGGTCGCCGCCGCGGCGAAGCTGCCGGTGCCCGCCGCGCCCGCGCTGCGCGAGAAGCCGCCGTTCCGCGTCATCGGCACCTCGCCGGCGCGCCTCGACGGACCCGCCAAGGTGACCGGCACGGCCCTCTTCGGCGCCGACGTGCGCGTCCCCGGCATGCTCTACGCCGCGGTCGCGCAGTGCCCGGTGTTCGGCGGCAGGGCCGCGAGCTTCGACGCGGCCGCCGCGCTGGCGGTGCCCGGCGTGGTGCGCGTCGAGCCGGTCGGCGGCGACGTCGCCGTGCTGGCCCGGGGCACCGGGGCCGCGCTGCGCGGCCGCCGCGCCCTGCGCGTCACCTGGGAGGAGGGCGCGCGCGCCACGCTCGAGAGCGCCGGCATCCGCGCGCGCTTCGCCGAGCTGGCGCGCGAGCCCGGCCAGGTCGTGCGCCGCGGGGGGCGCGGCGCGGCGGCGCTCGACGGGGCGGCCCGCACGCTCGAGGCCGTCTACGAGGTGCCCTATCTGGCGCACGCGCCGATGGAGCCGATGAACTGCACCGCGCGCGTGCGCGACGGCCGCTGCGAGGTGTGGGTGCCCACCCAGAGCGGCAGCGGCGCGTGGGCCGCGGCCGCCGAGGCGGCGGGGCTCGCGCCCGAGGCCGTGACCGTGCACATGACCCAGTGCGGCGGCGGCTTCGGCCGGCGCCACCAGCACGATTACGTGCGCCAGGCCGTGCTGCTGTCCAAGGCGGTCGGCGCGCCGGTGCAGGTGGTGTGGACCCGCGACGACGACCTGCGCCACGACTTCTACCGGCCCGCCACCTACAACGTGCTGCGCGCCGGGCTCGACGCCGACGGCAACCCGGTGGCGTGGACGCACCGCATCGTCGCGCCGGGCGTGGCCTCGTACCTGGGGTACGTGGAGAAGGGGCAGCCGGACTGGAGTTCGATCGACGGGGCCGAGAACCTGCCCTACGCCATCCCCAACTTCGAGGTGGACCTGCACACCTGGGACCCCGGCGTCCCGCTCGGCTGGTGGCGCTCGGTCGCCAGCTCGCAGAACGCCTACGTCACCGAGTGCTTCCTCGACGAGGTGGCCACCGCCGCCGGGCGCGACCCCTATGAGCTGCGGCGCGCCCTGCTGGCGAAGCGGCCGCGCCACCTCGCCGTGCTCGACCTCGCCGCGCAGAAGGCCGGCTGGGGCACGCCCCCGCCGGCCGGCCGGACCCGCGGCATCGCCGTGCACGCCTGCTTCGAGTCGTTCGTCGCGCAGGTGGCCGAGGTGGAGGTCGGCGACGGCGGCGCGGTGCGCGTGCACCGCGTGGTCTGCGCCGTGGACTGCGGCACGGTGGTGAACCCCGATCTGGTGCGCCAGCAGATGGAGAGCGGCATCCTCTACGGCCTGAGCGCCGCGCTGCGCGAGGCCATCGAGCTCTCGCGCGGGCGGGTCGTGCAGGCCAACTTCGACGAGTACCCCATGCTCACGATCGACCAGAGCCCGGCCATCGAGGTGCACCTGGCGCCGAGCGGTGACCCGGTCGGCGGCATCGGCGAGCCCGGCGTGCCCCCCATCGCCCCGGCGGTGGCGAACGCCGTGGCGAAGGCGACCGGCCGGCCGGTGCGGAGGCTGCCGCTGCTCGGCCCCGCCTGACGCGGGCGGACGGAGCGCCCCGGGGGCGGGAGCCCCGCGGCGCCCGTGCGCGGGCCGGCGCCCCCGAGCCCGCGATGGACAAGCGGGGGTGCGAGCACCTAGCCTGCGGACGACCTCGGAGGCGGGAAGGCCAAGGAGGACCATGCTCCGAATCTTCTCCTCCCTGCGCATGCGGCTGGCGGGCCTCGTGCTGTTCGTGGCCCTGCCCACGCTCGGGCTCGTCCTCCACGAGGATCTCCAGCGCCGGCGGCTGATCGAGCGCCAGGCCCTGGCCGAGGCGGCGCGGCTCGCCGACCAGGCCTCCCACGACATCGAGCAGGCGGTGCACGACGCCCGCACGCTGCTCGACCTGCTCGCCGACATGCCGGAGGCGCGTCGCGGCGAGTGGGGCTACTGCGAGAGGGTCTTCCGCGACGTGTTGCGCCAGCAGCGCCTCGCCGCCGGCGACGACACGCTGCTGCAGGCGCACGAGACGGACGGTCCCGGCGACCCCGCGCGATACGCGAACCTCGGGCTCATCGATCCGCGGGGCGAGGTGCTCGCCAGCGGGCTGCCGCGCAGCGGTCCCGTGAACCTGTCGGACCGGCTCTACTTCCGGCGGGCGCTCGCCACCGGCGCGTTCGCGATCGGCGAGTACCAGGTCGGGCGCATCACGAGGAGCCCGACGCTCAACGTCGCGCGGCCCGTGGCCGGTCCCTACGGCCGGCCCCACGCCGTGCTCTACGCCGCGATCGGCCTGGGCTGGCTGAGCGCGCTGCCGGCGGGGCGTTCGCTGCCCCCGGGGTCCGTCTTCACCGTGCTGGACCACCGCGGCATCGTGCTGGCGCGCCACCCGGACCCCGCGCGCTGGGTCGGCCGGGTGTTCCCCGACTCGTCCGTCGTGCGGGCGCTGCGCAAGCGCCGCGAGGGCATGCTGGTGGCGCGTGGCCTGGACGGCATCGAGCGCCTGCACAGCTTCCGGTCCGTCGGCGGGCCGGTGGGCGCCGCCGCCATCGCCGTCTTCGGCATGGATCGGCGGCTGGCCTTCGCCGAGGCCGACCGCGACATGGCGCGTTCGCTCCTCCTGCTGGCGCTGGTCCTGCTCACGGCCCTGGCGGCGGCCTGGCTCGGAGCCCGCCACTTCGTCCTGCGGCCGGTGGACCGGATCGTCGCCGCCGCGCGCCGCCTGCGCGCCGGTGACATGGACGCGCGCACGGGCATGGACGGTCCCGGCGAGCTGGACGACCTGGGGCGCTTCTTCGACCTTGCCGCGCAGAGCCTGCAGGACCGCCAGGGCGAACTCGAGCGCACCGCGGCCGACGCCCGCCGGAGCTACGAGACGCTGCGGGCCGTGATCACCGCGTCGCCGGTGGCCATCGTGGTGCTGGACCAGGAGCGGCGCACCGTCCTGTGGAACCCGGCGGCCGAGCGGATGTTCGGCTGGACCGCGGCCGAGATCGTCGGACAGGTCCAGCCCCCCTACATCCCGCAGGAGGAGCGGCGCGATTCGTACGACCTCGCCGGGCGGGCGCTGGCCGGAGACCCCCTGATGGACGTCGAGGTCGAGCGCGTCCGGCGCGACGGCACGCGGCTCGAGCTGAGCCTCTCGACCGCGCCCATCCGCGCGCCCGACGGCTCGGTGCAGGGCATCGTCGGCATCTACATGGACCTCACGGCGCACCGCCAGCTCGAGCGCCAGCTCCATCACGCCCAGAAGATGGAGGCCCTCGGCCGCCTCGCCGGCGGCGTGTCGCACGACTTCAACAACCTGCTCACCGTCATCCAGGGCTTCAGCGAGATGGCGCTGCGGCACGACGGCCTGACGGCGGAGGTCCGGCACGACGTCGAGGAAGTGCACAAGGCGGCGCGGCGGGCGGCGGAGCTGACCGCCCAGCTGCTGGCGTTCAGCCGGCGCCAGCCGCTGCAGCCGCGCGTCGTGGACCTCAACACCATCGTCGCCGACATGGCGAAGATGCTGCAGCGGCTGATCGGCGAGAACATCCAATTCGAGACGCGGCTCGGCGACCGTCTCGGACGGGTGCGGGTGGACCCGGGGCAGATCGAGCAGGTGCTCGCCAACCTGGTGGTGAACGCGCGCGACGCCATGCCGCAGGGCGGCCGGCTGGTCATCGAGACCGGCGGCCACGACTGCGGCGAGCCGCGCTGCCGCCCGAGCTGCCCCGGGCCGAGCACGACGCTGACCGTGACCGACACCGGCGTGGGCATGGACGCGGCGACCCTGCAGCACATCTTCGAGCCGTTCTACACCACCAAGGCCCGCGGCCGCGGCACCGGGCTCGGTCTCTCGACCATCTACGGCATCGTGCAGCAGAGCGGCGGCGACATCGAGGTGACCTCCGCGCCCGGCGCGGGGACGACGTTCCGCATCCACCTGCCCATCGCCGGCGACGCGGCCGCCGCGGCCGGGCGGGCGGGCGAGACTCCACCGGTCGCGCGCGGCACCGGCACCATCCTGCTGGTCGAGGACGAGGACGACGTGCGCCGGTTCGTGAGCACGGCGCTCGAGAGTCTGGGCTACCGCGTCCTCGTCACGCGTCACGGCGAGGAGGCGCTGGCGGCCGCCGCGCGCGAGCCGACGATCGACCTGCTGCTCACCGACGTGGTCATGCCCGGCCTGGGCGGCCCCGAGGTCGCGCGCCGGATGGCGGAGGCCCACCCCGGCATCAAGGTGCTCTACGTCTCGGGCTACGCGCCGGTGCACGACGGCTGCCCGACGGAGCCGCCGCTCGCCCCGCTCCTGTGCAAGCCGTTCTCGCTCGACGAGCTGGCCCGCGGGGTGCGCGAGGTGATGGAGGGGCGGGGGTAGAGGGCGGTCGGCGGAGCGCCCCGCCTCTGCTACCCTGCCCTCCGTGCGTGCCGCCCCGTTCGTCCTCGCCGCCCTGTGCGTGCTCGTGCTCTTCCTCGGCCTCGACCGGGTCGGGGCGCTGGACGAGCGCGAGGCCCGCGACGTGCTCGTCGCGCACGAGCTGGCGCGGAGCGGCGACGCGCTGACGCCGCGGCTGGGCGGCGAGCCGCTCTTCGAGAAACCGTTCGGCGCCTATGCGCTCGAGACGTTCGTCCGCGCCGCGCCGGGCGGGACCCCGCTGGCCTCGCGCCGGCTGCGCGCGGCGCTCGCCGTCCTGCTCGTGCTCGTCACCGGCGTGGCCGGCGCCCGCCACTTCGGCGCCCGCGCCGGCATCTTCGCCGCGGGGGCGCTGGCCACCTCGGTGGCGCTGCCGCTCGCCGTCCGCACCGACGGCACGCAGCTGCTGGGCTCCGTGCTGGCGTGGATCGGCTGCGTCGGTCTCGCCGACGTGGTCTTCGGCCGCGCCGGCGGCCGCGACCTGCGCCTGGTGGTCACCTACGGGGCGCTGGCCGCGGCCCTGCTGTGCGCGGGCCCGCTCGCCGCGCTGTGGCCGCTCGGCGGGCTCGCGCTCTACGTCGTGCTGGCGCGCGACCGCGAGGACTGGCGCCACGCGCGCCCGGCGGCGGGGTTGGCCGCCATGCTGGTGGTGGCGCTGCCGTGGTACGGGATGATGGCGCTGCGCCACGGCGCCGCCTTCCTCGGTCACGCGCCGTTCTTCCCCTACGCCGAGGCCGCGCACGGCCCCTGGTTCGCGGGCGCGGTGTTCGTGATCCCGTTCCTGGTGGTGGGCTGCTTCCCGTGGACGGCGCTGCTGCCGGACGCGATGCTGCACGCCGCCACGTGGTGGCGCGGCCGCCTGCCGCTGCTGCGCGTCGGGGCCGCCGGGCCGGAGCTGCCGTCGGCGCGGGTGGTCGAGCGCGAGAAGCGCGAGGAGCGGGCGGCGCACTTCGTCATCGCCTGCCTGCTGGCGGCGCTGGCGCCCATCCTCGCCTACCCGACGGCGCCGCTCACCGCCGCGCTGCCCGCCGCCCCCGCCGCCGCGCTCCTCTGCGGCCGCCTGCTCGACCACCTCTTCGAGGAACCGCACCGGCTGGGGCACGCCCTGACCCGCTCGGCGCTCACGCTGGCGGTGACCGGCAGCGTCATGGCGCTGATGTTCGTGGTGCTGGCCACGCGCGTCCCCGACGCCGCCCGTGGTCTGCGCCTGCTGGGCGCGGCCCTGCTGCTCGCCGCGTGGGCGCCGTTCCTCGCCGACCTGCTGCGGCGCCGCCGCGTCGCCGCGCTGCTGCTGGGACTGCCGGTGGCCGTGGGCGCGCCCATCGTCGCGCTCGCGGTGCTGCCGCAGATGGAGGACTGGCTGAACGCCCGCACCGCGGCGCGCGTGCTCGACGTGGCGGCCCCCGCCGGGGCCGCGGTCGTGCTGGTGGAACCGCCGCCGCCGTCGCTGCGCTGGTACACGGAGCGGCCCCTCGTGGTCGCGGCGCC
>JAXDBZ010000180.1:0-4667 GCA_034678345.1 Candidatus Eiseniibacteriota bacterium | reverse complement strand
CGGGCCGATGCTGGCCAGCATGTCCTCGTCGTTGTCGAGGTACATGCGACCGGCGTGCCGCAGGTCGAGGCCGGCGGCGAGGTCGCGCCACAGCGCGCGGGCGGAGAGGTTGACGAGCACGGCGGGGAAGAGGCCGAGCGCCTTGCCGTCGTAGGAGGTGACGTCCTCCGGGTCCGGCCCCCACGCCTCGCGGTACTCGACGAAGTGGTTGTCGCTGAGCGTGGCATTGCCGTCGAGCTCGAGGCGCGCACCGCCGCGGAGCGGCTGCACGAGCCGCGCCGAGAGCTCGGCGCCCTGGTGCACGGAGCGCGCGGCGTTGCCGAGGATGGGATAGCCCAGGTCGGTGTCGAACTGGCCCGCGTAGACCAACTCGTCGCGGAAGTCCATGCGGAACAGGTTCAGGCTCGCCGCCGCCCGCCCGCCCCGCCAGGCGGCCCCCGCCTCCCAGTCGTGCACGCGCTCGGGCTCGATGAGCGGGTCCTCGTAGCGGTTGTTGGCGACGTCGTGCACGCGGTAGAGGGGTACGCTGCCCGGACCCTCGGCGTCGTAGAGGTCGCGGAAGGCGGGCTCGCGGCCCGAGGCCGCCCACGAGGCGAACACCGTCCAGCGCGGATCGGGCGCGAAGGTGACGCCCAGGCGCGGCAGGGCGAAGTCGTAGTCCTGGTCGAAGCGGATGCCGTCGAAGGCATCGCCGCGCATCCGGTAGGCCTGGTGCCGCCAGCCGAGGTCGGCCAGCACGGTGAGCCGCTCGACCGGCTGCCACTCCTCGCGCAGGTAGAGCGCCGCCGAGAGCGTGCGCGGGTGGTAGTCGTAGTACGTGTGCCCGGGCGCGGTCCCCGGCGGCAGCCCGTCGCCGGTCACGACCTCGCCCCAGTGGCGGCCGTCGTGGGCGCGCAGCTCGCCGCCGACGGTGAGGGCGCCCTGCGGGTGAGCGAGGCGCACGCGCGGGATCCAGCCGTAGTGCCGGTTGGCCACGGTGCGGCGTCGCACCAGGTCGAAGCGCTCGAGCCGCACGCGGCCCAGCGAGTCGCGCACCAGCGCCCCGGCCTCGTCCTGCGCGTAGTAGCCGCGCGGCGCGAGGGTGGAGTCGCTCGTCCACCATGGCGCCAGCCGGAAGTCCGCCAGCGCGCGGTCCGTCCGGCGCTCGTCGTACCAGCCCTTGCCGTCGAACCAGAACAGCGTCTGCGTCGCGGTCAGACCGGCGCGCGGCGTCCAGGTGTGGACCAGCTCGTAGTGGGGCTCGAAGAAGTGGTCGCGCTCGTTGGCGTAGGTGATGGGGTTGTCGCGCCGGTCGCGCGCCGCGTCCCCGGTGATCCTGCCCTCGAGGTACGCGCGCGGCACGCCCAGGTAGGCGAGGTGGGTCTCCTCCGGGCCGCCGTAGAGGTTGAGGCGGAAGGCGTGCCGGGCGGTCGCGCGCCGCGCCGCCAGGGCGTAGGACCAGAGCTTCGACCAGGAGCGGTCGCGGTAGCCCTGCGTCTCGATGCGCGAGTAGCGCCCGTAGGTGCTCCAGCCGCCGGGCAGCGGGCCCGATTCGCTCTCGAGCATCAGGCGCTTGGTCTCCCAGGAGCCGTAGCCGACGGTCGCGGTGGCCGCCGGGCGGTCGCGGAAGGGGGCGGTCTCCAGCGCCACCGTGCCGCCCAGCGAGGCGCCGCCGTAGAGGGCCGAGCCCACGCCGCGCTGCAGCTGCGCCTCGCCGGCGGAGGCCATCAGGTCGGGGTGGTCGATCCACCAGACCTCGTGCGACTCGGGGTCGTTCAGCGGCACGCCGTTGACGAGCACGCTGATGCGACGCTGCGGGAAGCCGCGCACCGAGAGGTAGGAGTAGCCGATGCCGTTGCCGGCGTCGGAGTAGGCGTAGGCCCCGGGCAGGGTGGCCAGCAGCATGGGCGTGTCCTGCCCGGCGTTGCGGCGCGCGATCTCGTCGCGCGTCAGGCTGGCGCGCGCGAGCGGGGCGCGATCGTCGAGCCGCGTCGTGCTCACCACCACCTCGGGCAGCGGCACGATGCGGCGCAGCGTGTCGGGCTCCGGCGCGGCGGCGCGCGCCGGGCCCGGCGTCAGGAGGGCGCCGGCGAGGAGCACCGGCGCGAGAGCGGAGCGCTTCATGAGGACCACCTCGTTCCCCGGCCGAGCCAGCCCGCGGCGTAGAGGAGCAGCGACGCGGCCAGCCCGGCGTAGATGGGTTCGATGGACAGGGGATACCCGCCGGGGGCCCCCGGCCGCGGGAACGCGCCGGCCAGCACCCAGGCGAGCGAGACGAAGAAGGGGACGACCATGGCGAGCAGCGTCGCGCGCGGTCCCAGCCGGCCGCGGCCGAGCAGCGCCGTGCCGACCGGCATCAGCAGCGCCGGCGTGACGATGGAACCCAGGTCGTGCCACAGGGCCACCACGCTGGGGCTGAGCAGCGCCAGCGTGGCGGCGAAGGCGGTGGACAGCCACAGGCCCCAGCGCGTCCAGCGCGGTACGCGGTCCTCGTCGCCGCGCACGACGCGCCACACCAGGTCGCGCCCGACCGTGGCGGCGGCGATGAACCCGTAGGAGTCGATCGTGCTCATCACCGTCGCGATCATGCCCAGGTAGAAGACGCCGAGGGCGAACGGCGGCAGCGCCTGCCGCGCCAGCTCGGGGAAGGCGAAGATCGGATCGCGCAGCTCGGGCAGCAGCACCCGCGCGTAGAGCCCGGCGGCCGTGGTCATGAGGTCGAACACCGCCCAGCAGGCCACCGACCAGAGCACGGCGTTGCGCGCCACGCGCGGGTCGCGCGCGGCGTAGGCGCGCTGCCAGAAGCCGGGGTCCACCAGCGCCGAGAGGGCGATGAAGTACCACACCAGGATGGCCTGCGGCGGGTTGCCGCCGTGCCAGGCGAGGTGGCTGGGCGGCAGATGCTGGCGCAGGAAGCCGGGGCCGCCGTGCTGCGCCACCAGGAACCCCAGCAGCAGCGCGAAGCCGGCGTACATCAGGACGAACTGCACCTGGTCGGTGAAGACGACCGTCCGCATGCCGCCCTTGTCCACGTAGAAGAGCGACAGCACCGCGGCGGCGACGATGCAGGGAGCGAGCGGCAGGCCGGTCATGGCGGCGAACAGCGTGCCGAGCATGAGCACGTAGGCCGCGGGCTGCGCCGCGACGAAGACCACCGCGGCCCCGGCCAGCGCCGGGCCGCGGCCGTAGGCCCGGTCGAGCAGGTCGGGCAGCGTGTAGAGCCGCGCCTCGCGCGCCCGCCGGGCGAAGACGAAGGCGAAGAGCAGGGCGCCGATATAGTAGGGCACGCCGAAGACCAGCCAGTTGGCGAGCCCGTAGCGCCAGGTGTACTCGCCGACGCCGAGGATGCCGCCGTACCAGGTGGCCACCAGCGTGGCGACCAGCGCCGGCAGCGTCACGCGCCGGCCGGCGACCAGGTAGTCGAGCGCGCCGGCGTGGCGGCGCAGCGCGCCCGCCCACACCGCGGCGAGGAAGCCGAAGTAGAGGAGGACCAGCCCCCAGTCGAAGGGGCTCGTGCTGAACATGGGCGATCCCGGGACGGACGGCCCCGGTCCGCGCGCGGCGCCCCGCCGCCCGGAACGGAAATGCCGTCCGCGCAGGGACGGCATGGAAGGCAAGCGGAGAGCTCGTTTGTCTTCGCCGTTTCCCTACGCTGGTGTTAGCCAGATCAGGTTCAGAGGGTCTGCTCTCAGGTCGGCTCTTGTCCGTGCCGACCACCCCTAACGACGCGCCCGTCTCACGACGGACAGGCAGGACCATGCCGCCTCCAGGCGGGAAACGCAAGTCCCCCGGCCCCCGCGTCCAGACTCCGTCAAGAATGCGCCCCGGCAGGGGCCGGGCGAGCCTCGGGGCTTGCGTGGACCGTCGCGGGGCTGCGACCATCTCCGGGTCGTTGACTCGCCTGGCCTCCAGGCGAGCCGCCGGGCCCCGGTCCACGGAGCCCGGCTTCCGTTCCGCCCCGGCGGCGGGGCGCCCGGCGATGTGTGAGTCCACCCCTGCGGAGGATGTCCATGCGGAAGAACCTTTGGAAGGCGGTCGCGGTGACCGTCGTGCTGGCGCTGGGCACGATGGCGATGTCGGCGCTGGCGGAGAGCGTGACGAAGAAGTCCGCGCCCTGTCCGGTGTCGGCCGGCAAGGCGGCGCCCGCCGAGATGAAGGGCTGCGCCATGCACGGCGCGGCGACGGCCGAGATGAAGGGCTGCGCCGCAAAGTGCGCCACCGCCGCCGACATGAAGTGCTGCGCCAACTGCCCCCACCTGAAGGCCGGCAAGTGCTGCTGCCCGATGCACGCAAAGGCCGGCAAGGCCGGCTGCGCCATGGCGGCGAAGGAAGCCGCCTGCTGCCCGACGCACGCGAAGCTCGGGAAGGGCCACGGCGCGAGGGCGGGCTCTGCGATGCACGCGCGCGGCTGCGACTGCGGCATGCTGTGCGGGAAGCCGGACTGCCCGGTGCACGGGAAGGCGGCCGCGGGCCGCTGCGCGATGCAGGCGAAGGACAAGGCCTGCTGCCCGATGCACGCGAAGGCGGCCGTGGGCTGCTGCGAGAGGCAGACGCGGGCCGGCTGCACGGTGCAGGCGAAGCCGGCAAAGGGCTGCGCCACGAAGGGCGAGGCAGAGCCACGCTGCCCGATGAGCGGCAAGGCCGTGGAAAGCGCGTCCTCCGGGTCCACGAAGTAGGCCTCCCTCGGC
>JAXDBZ010000179.1:0-4896 GCA_034678345.1 Candidatus Eiseniibacteriota bacterium | reverse complement strand
CGGGCCGCCGGAGCGATGGGACGCACGCTGGAGACCGACGGCCTGGCCGAGGCGCTCGCCGCCGGCCTCGAGCACCCGCGCTGGGGCGAGACCGCCGAGCGCTGCCTCGCCTGCGGCAGCTGCACGGCGGTCTGCCCGACCTGCTTCTGCGTGACCACCGAGGACTTCACCGACCTCGCGGCGGGGAACGCCAGGCGCGTGCGTCGCTGGGATTCGTGCTTCTCCGTGGACTTCACCTACATCCACGGCGGCAACGTGCGCTCGTCCATCGGCGCGCGCTATCGCCAGTGGCTCACCCACAAGCTCGGCTCCTGGCACGAGCAGTTCGGCACGTCGGGTTGCGTGGGCTGCGGCCGGTGCATCACCTGGTGCCCGGCGGGAATCGACATCACCGAGGAGGCGCGCGCCCTGCGGCAGGGCGCGCCGGCGAAGGAGGCGTCACGTGGAGACTCATGAGACCGTCCTGGCGGCGTTGCCGCTGTTCAAGGGGCTGAAGCCCGAGCAGATCCGGCAGATCGCCTCCTGCGCCGAGACCGCCTCGTACGAGGCGGGGCAGTTCCTCGGGCGCGAGGGCGAACCGGCGGAGTGGTTCTGGGTCGTCCGCCAGGGGCGCATCGCCCTCGAGACCCACGCCACCGGGCGCGGCCCGCTCGTCCTGCAGACCGTCTCGACCGACGACGTCATCGGCTGGTCGTGGCTGATCCCGCCGCACGTGCTGCGCTTCGACATCCACGCCCTGACCGCCAGCCGCGCGCTGCGGATCGACGGGAAGAAGCTGCGCGAGCTGTGCGCGCGCGACCACGAGCTGGGACACGCGCTGATCGAGCGCGTCGCCCAGGTCCTCGTGCGCCGCATGGAGGCGATGAGCATGCAGCTGATGGACCTCTACGGCGTCCACGACGGCGAACATGAGTGAGCACGCCGCGGCCGCGGCCCACGCCGCCGGCGGGCCGGACCCGATGCGACCGGAGCGCTACCGCATCGTCCGGACCTGGCCGGAGACGCACGACACCTTCACCATGGTCCTCGCCCCGGTCGAGGCCGGCACCCGCTACCGGTTCGAGCCCGGGCAGTTCAACATGCTCTACCTGCCCGGCGTGGGCGAGGCCGCCATCTCGATGAGCGGCGACCCCGCCGAGACGAGGCAGGTCGTGCACACCATCCGCGCCGTCGGCCGCGTGACCAAGCTGCTGCGCGGACTCAAGCGCGGCGACGAGGTGGGCCTGCGCGGGCCGTTCGGCGTGCCCTGGCCGGTGGACCAGGCGAAGGGCCGCGACGTGCTGCTGGTGGCGGGCGGCATCGGGCTGGCGCCGCTGCGCCCGGTCGTGCACCACGTGCTGCGCCATCGCGAGCAGTTCGGCCACGTCTGCCTGCTGTTCGGGGCGCGCACGCCGCAGGACGTGCTCTTCCAGAAGGACATCGAGACCTGGCGCGGCCGCTTCGACGTCAGCGTCGAGGTCTCGGTGGACCGTGCCGCCCCCGGCTGGCACGGCCGCGTCGGCGTGGTGACCACGCTCATCCCCCATGCCCGCTTCGAGCCGGCCAACACCATCGCCTTCGTCTGCGGGCCCGAGATCATGATGCACTTCACCCTGCGCGAGCTCGAGCGGCGCGAGATGACGCACGAGCAGGCCTGGGTCTCGATGGAGCGGAATATGAAGTGCGGCGTCGGCTTCTGCGGCCACTGCCAGTTCGGCCCGCTGTTCGTGTGCAAGGACGGGCCGGTGTTCCGCTACGACCGGGTGGCCGCGCTGCTGCCCGTGCGGGAGGTGTGAGATGGCCGCTCCGCGCAAGCCCCGGCTCGCCGTCATCAAGTTCGCCTCGTGCGACGGCTGCCAGCTCAGCCTCCTCGACTGCGAGGACGAGCTGCTGGCGGTCGCCGGCGCGGTCGAGATCGCCAACTTCCCCGAGGCCTCCCGCGCGGTGATCAAGGGACCCTACGACCTCACCCTGGTCGAGGGTTCGATCACCACGCCGCACGACGCCGAGCGCATCCACGCCGTGCGCCGGGTCTCGAAGGTGCTCGTCACCATCGGCGCCTGCGCCACCACCGGCGGCATCCAGGCGCTGCGCAACTACGCCGAGGTGGGCAACTGGGTGCCGCTGGTGTACGCCAACCCGGACTGGATCCACACGCTGCAGACGTCCACCCCCATCTCGCACCACGTCAAGGTGGACTACGAACTGCAGGGCTGCCCGGTGGACAAGCACCAACTGCTCGAGGTGGTGCTGGCCTTCGTCAGCGGACGGCGCCCCTTCCTGCCGAGCCACGCGGTGTGCCTGGACTGCAAACGCCGCGGCATCGTCTGCCTGACGGTGGCGAAGGGCGAGGCCTGCCTCGGGCCGGTGACGCGCAGCGGCTGCGGCGCGCTGTGCCCCTCGTACGGCCGCGGCTGCTACGGGTGCTTCGGCCCGATCCGCGGCAGCGCCAACACCCGGTCCCTGAGCCAGGTGCTCGAGGGCCACGGCCACAGTCACGACGAGCTGATGCGGCTGTTCCGCGGCTTCACCGGCGGGACCGAGGCCTTCCGCAAGGCCAGCGAGCAGCACGAGCGCGACGCGAGCGAGACCCCATGAGCGACCGTAAGAGCCGGAACATCAAGGTGGCGATGCTGGCCCGCGTCGAGGGCGAGGGCGGGCTCGAGGTGCGCGTGCGCAACGGCAGGGTCGCGGACGTGAAGTTCCGCATCTTCGAGCCGCCGCGCCTGTTCGAGGCGTTCCTGCGCGGACGCGGGTTCACCGAGGCCCCGGACATCACCGCCCGCATCTGCGGCATCTGCCCGGTGGCCTACCAGATGAGCTCCGTCCACGCGATGGAGATGGCCTGCGGGGTGACGGTGGGCGGCATGCTGCGCGAGCTGCGGCGGCTGCTCTACTGCGGCGAGTGGATCGAGAGCCACGTCCTGCACGTGGTCATGCTCCACGCGCCCGACTTCCTCGGCTACGAGAGCGCGGTGCACATGGCGGCGGACCACGCCGACCAGGTCACCAACGGCCTGGCGCTCAAGAAGACCGGCAACGCCATCGTCACCCTGCTGGGCGGTCGCGAGATCCACCCCATCAACGTGCGCGTCGGCGGCTTCCACCGCGTGCCGACGAAGCGCGAGCTGCGCGCGCTGGTCGAGCCGCTCGAGCGCGCCCGCGAGCAGACGCTGCGGATGCTGGCGTGGGTGAAGGGCTTCGACTTCCCCGACTTCGAGCGCGACTACGAGTTCGTCAGCGTCTCGCACCCGGACGAGTACCCCTTCAACGAGGGGAACGTCACGTCGAGCGCCGGGCTGAGCGTCCCGCCCATCGAGTTCGAGCGGTACTTCGTCGAGGAGCACGCCCAGCACTCGACCGCGCTGCAGGGCGCCCGCCGGGCGCCCGTCGAGGGCCATCCGGGCGCGGTGAAGTCCTACATGACCGGGCCGCTCGCCCGCTACGCCCTCAACTTCGACCGGCTCACGCCGGCCGCGCAGCAGGCGGCGAACGAGGCGGGACTGGGCCGCGCGTGCCGGAACCCGTTCCAGAGCATCGTCGTGCGCTCCGTCGAGACGCTCTACGCGGTCGAGGAGGCGCTGCGCATCGTCGCCGCCTACGAGCCGCCGGACGCGCCGGCCGTGCCGGTCGAGCCGCGCGCCGGCACGGGCGCGGGGGCGACCGAGGCGCCGCGCGGGCTGCTGGTGCACCGCTACCGGCTGTCGGCGGACGGCCGCATCGCCGAGGCCCGCATCGTGCCGCCCACGGCGCAGAACCAGAGGTGCATCGAGGAGGACCTGCGCGACTTCGTCTCGCCCCGGCTCGGCCTCGACGACGCGACGCTCACCTGGCAGTGCGAGCAGGCGGTCCGCAACTACGACCCGTGCATCTCCTGCTCGACCCACTTCCTCCGGCTGCGCCGGGTGGAGGAGTGACGCCACGCTGGTGATCGGCATCGGCAACGACGAGCGGCACGACGACGCAGCCGGGCTGGCCACGGCCCGGCTGCTGCGTTCGTCCCCCCTCCCCGGGGCGCGGGTGCTCGAGCTCGCCGGCGGTTCGGTGGAGCTGCTGGCGGCCTGGGAGGGCGAACCGTCGGTCCTCGTCGTGGACGCGATGGTCTCGGGCGAGCCCCCCGGCACGGTGCGGCGCTTCGACGCCGGGCGCGAGACGCTCCCGGCCGGCCCCGCCGGGGCCTCGACGCACGGGCTGGGGCTGGCCGAGGCGGTGGGCCTGGCGCGCGCGCTGGGCCGCCTGCCGGCGCGGCTCGTGCTCGTCGGCATCGAGGGCACGGACTTCTCGCCCGGTGCGGGGCTCACCCCGGAGGTGGCCGCCGGCGTCGAGGTCGCGGCGCGGCTGGTCCGCCAGGAGATCGCCGCCCGGGCGTCTTGACCGCCCCCGCGCGGCGTGCTGGACTGCGCGCGTGATCCTGCTCTTCTTCCTCGCCGCCACGCTGCGCATCAGCGTGCCGTACACCCTCGCCGCGCTGGGGGCCTCCATCAACGAGCGCGGCGGGGTGGTCAACATCGCCCTCGAGGGCATGATGCTGAACGGCGCCCTGGCCTACGTGCTGGGCGCCGATCTCACCGGCAACGCCTGGGCCGGCGTGGCCGCCGCGGTGCTCGCCGGCCTGGCCACCGGCGCGCTGCACGCGCTGGTCACTGTGGTGGCACGCGCCGACCAGATCACCAGTGGCCTGGGCATCAACCTGCTCGCCGCCGGGCTCACCAAGTTCACGCTCACCCAGGTCTACCACTCGTCGTCGAACTCCTCGCGGGTCGTCGGCCTGCCGAGCTGGGACCTCGCCGGGCTCGCCGACGTCCCCGGCGTCGGCCCCGTGCTCGCCACGCCGCTCGTGCTGCTCACCGTGGCCCTGGTGCTGGGCGGCCAGTGGCTGCTCTTCCGCTCGGTCTTCGGCCTGCGCCTGCGCAGCAT
>JAXDBZ010000178.1:0-4412 GCA_034678345.1 Candidatus Eiseniibacteriota bacterium | reverse complement strand
GGCCAGCAGGCGGGCGGCGGCCCGGTCCGGCGCCACGCCCCGCCGCGCCGCCAGGGCGAGCCCGTAGGCCGCCAGCACGCCGATCGCGGGGGCGCCGCGCACCGCCATCCGCTCGATGGCGCGCGCGACCTCCTCGACATCGCGGGCCTCGCCGAACTCCAGGGCGGCGGGCAGGCGGCGCTGGTCGATGAAGCCGACGCCCTCGCCGGTCCACCACACGGCGCGCAGGTCGCGGTCGCCGACCCTCATCGCGGCTCCTCCGGCGGGACCAGCGCCCGCCCCAGCTGCCGCACGAGCGCCGCCCCGGCCTCCTCGAGGCTGGCGCCGAAGGCGAGCACGCCGTCCTCGTGGCCGGCCATGACGAGCAGGCCGAGCGAGGGCAGTGCCGTCTCGCGGTAGAGGCGCTGGACCTCGCGCGCCATCTCCGGGGTCCCGTTGCGTGCCGCCGCGTCCGTCCGCGGCAGCCCGAGCCGCCGGGCGGCCCGCCAGACCTCGGGCGCGTGCGCGTGCAGCACGGCCCGCGCCGCCGGGGCCACGTCGTAGAGCGCCCCGTGGGTGAGGGACTCGGACGAGGGCGCCACCGGGCCGACGCTGCGCACGCGGTTGCGCCCGAGGTCGTACGCCTCGACCACGCAGAGTTCGGCCAGACCGACGTCGCGCCGGCCGCCGGTCTGCGTGCCGGTCACGAGGAAGCGCCGCCGCCCGCGGGGCACGTCGCCGAACGGGCCGAGCCGCACGCTGACGTTGCCGTAGCCCAGGCCGCCGTAGCGCGCGGGGTCCAGGCCGAGCAGGCCGAGCCGGGCGAGGATCTCGCGCCAGGCCGCGAGGGCGCGCGCGGCCTGCCCGACCACGCGTTCCTCGAGCGGGCGGGTGACGTGTTCGACCTCGAAGCGGACGACGCCCTCGACGTTGCCTCCGGCCATGTGTCGCACGGTAGCATCGCCCCGCGCCCGCCGCACGCCGCCGGGCCGGGGCGCGCCTTTGACGCGCGGCGCGGGTTGGTGGACGATGCGCGATGGACCGCCCCCGCGGGCGGTCCCGGTCCGACCACGTCACCTTCCCGGCCGTCCGGCCCCCGGCGGACGCGCCGCGCCCCGGGGGAGAACCCATGCGCCGTACCCGCTCGATCCGGCCCGCCGGCATCCTCGCCGCGGCCCTCGCGACGCTCGCCCTGTCGCTGCCGCCGTCCCCCGCCCTCGCCGACGAGGGCATGTGGACGCTGGACCACCCGCCGGTGCAGGCGCTGCAGGATCGTCACGGCTTCACGCCCACGCCCCAGTGGCTCGAGCACGTGCAGAAGGCCAGCATCAACTTCGGCGGCGGCTCGGGCGCCTTCGTCTCGCCCGACGGCCTGGCGCTCACGAACCACCACGTGGCGATGGGGCAGCTGGCCAAGATGTCCTCGTCCGGGCACGACTACCTGCGCGACGGCTTCTTCGCCCGCACGCGGGCCGAGGAGATGCCCTGCCCCGACCTCGAGCTCAAGGTGCTCGTGTCCTCCCGCGACGTCACCGCGGAGGTGCGGGCGGCCGAGGACTCGGCCGCGGCCGACAGCCTGCGCGCCACCCGCCGCGGGGCGGCCATGGCCCGCCTCGAGCGGGAGGGCACCCGCGACGGGCTGCGCGGCGAGGTGGTCGAGCTGTACCGCGGCGGGGAGTACTGGCTCTACCGCTACAAGGTCTACCGCGACGTGCGGCTGGTGTGCGCGCCCGAGGAGCAGGCCGCGTTCTTCGGCGGCGACCTCGACAACTTCTGCTACCCGCGCCACGACCTCGATTTCGCCTTCTTCCGCGTCTACGAGGACGGCAAGCCGGTCCGCCCCGAGCACTGGTTCCGCTGGAGCCGGGAGGGCGCGCGCGAGGGCGACCTGGTGTTCGTCGCCGGCAACCCCGGCTCGACCCGGCGCCTCTACACGCTGGCCCAACTCGAGCACGAACGCCGCCTCGACCTGCCGCTGCGCATCCAGTTGAACGAGCAGCGGCTCGCCGCCTACAACGCCTACGCGCAGCGCGGGCCCGAGCAGGCCCGCCAGGCGCGCGACAAGATCCGCGGCGTCGAGAACAACCTCAAGCGGCAGCGCGGCTTCCTCGCGGTGCTCACGGACTCCGCCAACTGGCAGGCGCGCCGCGCCGCCGAGTGGTCGCTGCGCGGCCGCATCGCCCGCAACCAGGAGGCCTCCCGGTTCGCCACCTTCACCTGGGAGCGCATCGCCGCCGCCATGGAGGAGCAGGGCCGCCGGCACACGGAGTACGTGGTCCGCGACTTCAAGCGGCTGAGCCGGCTGCTCGACATCGCCGACGGCGTCGTGCGCTACACCGCCGAGGTGCGGAAGCCGGACGGCGAGCGCCTGCGGGAGTATCGCGAGTCGAAGCTCGCCTCCGAGCGCTTCCGGCTGCTCTCGCCGGCCCCCATCCACCCGGAGTTCGAGGAGATGATCCTCGGCATGGCCCTGCAGCAGTGCCTCGACCGGCTCGGTCCCGACGACGCCTGGGTGAAGCTGGCGCTGGGCGGACGCACCCCGCAGGCGGTGGCGCGCGACCTCGTCGCCGGCACGAAGCTCGGCGACGTTGCCGGGCGCAAGGCCCTGCTCGAGGGCGGTGCGAAGGCGGTGGCCGCCTCGAAGGACCCGCTCATCGTCTGGGCGCGCCGCCTGGACGCGCCGTACCGCGAGCTGCGAGCCTGGCACGAGGAGAAGGTGCAGGCCGTCGAGACGCTGAACAACGGCCGCATCGCCCGGGCGCGCTTCGTGCTGGACGGTCGGGCCACGCCCCCCGACGCCACCAGCTCGCTGCGGCTCTCCTACGGCGTCGCCACCGGCTACCCCGAGCTGACCACGCGGGTGCAGTGGACGACGACCTTCCACGGCCTCTACGACCGCTCGCTCGGTTTCGGCGGACAATCGCCCTTCGACCTGCCGCCGCGCTTCGTCGAGCACCGCGACGACATCCGGCTCGAGACGCCGCTCAACTTCGTCTGCACCGCCGACATCATCGGCGGCAACTCCGGCAGCGCGGTGCTGAACCGCGCCGGCGAGTACGTCGGCCTGGTCTTCGACGGCAACATCGAGTCCTTCGCCTGGGACTACTTCTACACCGACGAGCAGGCCCGCTGCGTCTCGGTGCAGTCGGCGGCGCTCATCGAGGTGTTGCGCCGGGTGTACGACATGGGCGGGCTGGCCGACGAGATCGAGGGGGCGGTGCGGTAGCCGCCGGTACCATGACCGTCCCGCGCGCCTCCGGCATCCTGCTGCACCCGACCTCGCTGCCCGGCCGCTTCGGCATCGGCGACCTGGGGCCGGCGGCGTTCCACTGGCTCGACTTCCTCGCCGCGTCGGGCCAGAAGCTGTGGCAGGTGCTGCCGCTGGGGCCCACCGGCTATGGCGACTCGCCCTACCAGTGCTTCTCCGCGTTCGCCGGGAACCCCAACCTGGTGAGCCCGGAGCGGCTGGTCGTGGAGGAGCTGCTCGAGCCGGGCGACCTCGATGCGGCGCCGGACTTCCGGCCGGAGCGCGTGGACTTCGGGCCGGTGATCGAGTGGAAGCGGGCGCTGCTGGCACGGGCGCACGAGCGCTTCGCCGCCGGGGCCGCGCGCGCGCTGCACGCTCCCTACGAGGCGTTCCGTGCCGCCCACGCCGACTGGCTCGAGGACTTCGCCCTCTACATGGCGCTCAAGGACGCGCACGGCGGCGCCGCCTGGACGTCGTGGGAGCACGGTCTGGCGCGCCGCGAGGCCCGCGCCCTCGCTGCGGCGCGGGCGCGGCTCGACGCCGAGGTGGAGCGGCACCGCTTCCGCCAGTTCCTGTTCTTCCGCCAGTGGACGGCCGTGCACGCCCGGGCGCGGGAGCTGGGCATCCAGGTCATCGGCGACCTGCCCATCTTCGTCGCCCACGACAGCGCCGACGTCTGGTCGCACCCCGGCCTGTTCCAGCTCGACGCGCAGGGTGCGCCCACGGTCGTGGCCGGCGTGCCGCCCGACTACTTCACGAAGACCGGGCAGCTGTGGGGCAACCCGCTCTACCGCTGGGACGTGGCGCGGCGCGACGACTACGCCTGGTGGACGGCGCGGCTGCGCGGCGCGCTCGGCCTCATGGACCTGGTGCGGCTCGACCACTTCCGCGGCTTCGAGGCCTGCTGGGAGGTCCCGGCCGGGCATCCCACCGCCGAGCACGGGCGCTGGGTGCCCGGTCCGGCCGAGCACTTCTTCGAGGTCGTGCGCGCCGCGCTCGGCCAGCTCCCGCTCATCGCCGAGGACCTGGGGCTCATCACGCCTCCGGTGGTGGCTCTGCGCGACTGGCTCGAGCTGCCGGGCATGCGCATCCTGCAGTTCGCCTTCGACGGCGACGGGCGACACCCGTTCCTGCCGCACAACTACGTGCGCGACTGCGTCGCCTACACCGGCACGCACGACAACGA
>JAXDBZ010000177.1:0-3031 GCA_034678345.1 Candidatus Eiseniibacteriota bacterium | reverse complement strand
CGGGCCGCGGCGCCCCCCCCGCGGGGCGTCGCGGCGCCCGGGGGGGGTTCCGGCGCGGCGCGCGGCCCCGCCACGACACGCGCCGCTTCCTCGGCGCGCGCGAGGTCGGGCGCGTCCGCACCGACCGCGCCGAGTTCCTGGTCGGCGGCCAGGTCGCGCTGCCGAGCGGGGACGTGGTGCAGGCGGGCGCCGGCCTCGCCGGCGTGCGCACGCGGGGCGGGGACGGCGACGGCGCGATCGCCGCGCTGGCCACCGAGTCGTCCGGCCGCCTGGCGCGCCGCGTGCAGGCCACGCTCTTCGGTGGGCGGCGCCGCTACGCCGCGCTCGCCGTGGAGCTGACCGGGGACCTCCCCCTCGGGCCCCTGCACGTCCGCCCGGCAGCGGCCGCGGCCTGGACCTCGGTCCGCACCCCACCCGCCGAGCTGCCCGGCGCGGGCGGGCCGGAGACCCTCGCCGGCCTGCGGAACCGCGAGTGGCTGGGGCGGAGCCTGCTGCGGGGGGAGCTGCGGCTCACCCGCTCGCTCTACAGCGTGCTCGAGGTCCACGTCACCGCCCAGGCCGCGCGGGTGCGCCAGCCCTGGAGCCGGACCGACCTCGCGGACCGCTTCCGCTTCGCCGGCGGCGCCGGGGTGCGCGCCAACATCCCCTTCGGCCCGCTGGCCCTCGACTGGGGCATGACCGAGGGGGGCGTGCATCGCCTCGAGATGCGGATCGGACAGCACTTCTAGCCCGGGCCAGCCCAGTTGCAGGTCCCGCCGGAGTCCTGTACACCATGGGCGGAATCGCGGCCCCCAACCGACGAAGGGATCCCATGGAACGCTTGCGCCTACCCGCCCGGCCGTACGGTCTGCTCGCCGTCACCGTCCTGCTCGCCGCCCTGCTGGCGGGCTGTTCCTCCGACTCCGGCACGCTGGCGAAGGTCGGCGAGCGCGTCATCACCGTGGACGAGTTCCTCGACGTCGCCCGCCAGGCGCAGGGGCAGTACCGCGGCGCCCCGGACTCCGCCAAGGCCACGCTCCTCGACGACCTGGTCAAGCGGCAGCTGCTGATCGGCGAGGCGCGCCGGCGCGGCCTGGTGAGCGCCGAGGACGAGGCCCGCATGCTCCAGCAGGCGCGCGAGCAGCTGGCGATGCGCGCGCTGGTCGAGCAGCTGGCGCCGCCCGACGCCCCGGTGAGCGACGCCGAGCTCCAGTCGCTCTACGCGCGAGGCGCACACGAGGCGCACGTGCGCATCGTGTTCACGCCCGACCAGGGCGCCATCCGGCAGGCTGCGGAGCAGCTCCAGGGCGGCGCCGACTTCGGCGCCACCGCCGACCGCTTCAACACCACGGGCATGACGCCGCCTGGTGGCGACCTCGGCTTCGTCGCCGCCGGCACGCTCCCCGCGCCGCTGGACAGCACGATCGAGGCGGCCCCGCTCGGCAGGGTCGTGGGTCCGGCCGGGAGCTCGACCGACGGCTGGTTCCTCGTCGAGGTGCTCGAGCGCCGGCCGCGGCAGCAGCCGCCCCTCGAGCAGGTCCGCGACCAGCTGCGCATGAGCCTGCAGCAGGCCAAGTGGCGCGCGGCTCTCGGCCGCGTGCAGCAGGGCCTGCTCGCCCAGTACCACGTGCGCGTCGAGCCCGGAGCGGCCGACGTGTTGTTCCGGCGCTACAACGCGCCGCGCGACTCCGTCGTCGTGGGATCGGCGCGGATGCCGGTGCCGGGGCCGCCGACGCCGCAGGAGGCCGCCCAGGTGCTGGTGCGCCACGACGGCAAGCCCGGCACCTACACGCTCGGCGACGCGGTGCGCGACCTGCAGGACCCGGGCCGCCAGCGGCCGGACTTCCAGGTCATGCCGATGATCGAGCAGTGGCTCACCAGCATGGTCGTGCAGCGCGTCGCCGCGCTCGAGGTCGCCCGTCGCCACCTCGCCGAGGAGCCCGCCATCGAGCGCCAGGCCCGGGGCCAGGCCGAGAACGTGCTGCTGCGCGCCGCCTACCAGGCCCTCGTGGTGGACGAGGGCACGCCGCCCGGCGAGGACGAGATCCGTGCCGCGTACGCGCGGCACACCGCCGACCTCACCGGCCCCGACGGCAAGCTGATCGAGTACGGGAAGATCAGCCCGCAGGTGCGGCAGGCGCTGGAATTCGAGGCCGCGGAGATGAAGCGCGAGCAGCGGCTCATCGCCGTGACCGAGGGCCTGCGCGCGCAGGTCAAGCCGGTCATCCGCCAGGAGCGCCTCAAGCGCATCCCCTGGCCGGCGGCGCCGACCCGGTAGGCAGACGGTAACGGGACGGCCGCGTCCGTGGCGTGGACGCGGCCGTCGGCGTTCGCTCTAGCGCAGCCGGCGGCGCACCTCGGCCGAGCGCCTCTCGCTCGCCTCGACCCGCGTGCCGTCCTTCAGCTTGAGCACGAGCACGCCCTCCTCGCCGCCGTAGCTCTCGATGGCATCCACGTTGACCAGCGCGGCGCGATGCACGCGCACGAACTGGCCCTCCGGCAGCCGCTGCTCGAGCGCCTGCAGCGTGTAGTCCACCAGGTACTCGTGTCCCTCGCAGCTCGCCAGCACCAGGCGGTCGCGCGAGAAGATGAGCGGCACCTGGGCCAGGTCCAGCAACCGGACCTCCCGCTTGTGGCGGACCGGCAGGCGCCGCAGCGGCGGCATCCGGTCCGCCAGCGGCGGCGAGTCGAGCGCCTGGCGCAGCGCCTCGGCGCGCGCGCCGGGCCGTCCGGCGCGGGCCTCGGCCTCGACGCGCCGCACCGTCTCCTCCAGCCGCTCGCGCTTGAGCGGCTTGAGCAGGTAGTCGAGCGCCGCGACCTCGAACGCCTCGATCGCGTACTTGTCGTAGGCGGTCACGAACACCACGATGGGGGCCTCGGCACCGCGCAGGTGGCGCGCGACCTCGAGACCAGAGAGGTCGGGCATGTGGATGTCGAGGAAGGCCACGTCGGGCTTGAGCTCGCCGATCTTCTGCAGCGCCTCGGCCCCGCCGCGGGCCGAGCCGACCACCTCGATGGTCTCGTGCTCGCCCAGCAGCTTCTCCAGGTACTG
>JAXDBZ010000176.1:0-6461 GCA_034678345.1 Candidatus Eiseniibacteriota bacterium | reverse complement strand
GGCTGGACGACGAGCGAGATAGTGGCCTTCAGGCCACATCGTGGCGAGGAGCCAGCCGCGCAACGCAGTTATCGGCGAGCCCTGGCCCACGCACTAGTTGATGCCGCCCAGGCTGCCCATGCGGGTGCCCCGCTCCAGGTAGATCTCCTTCTGGTCCTTCACGCCGATGCGGAAGTAGTACTCGGTCTCGCCGCCGACGACGAAGGAGCGGGTGAACGTCGCCTGCCAGCAGTGCAGGTCGCGCGTCAGCACGAAGCGCTGGCTCTGGATGCGGTTGTCGGAGAGGTCGAGCGAGGCGGAGTACTCGATCGCCCACGAGGGGGTGAGCTGGTAGCGGCCGGTCACGTTGCCGGTCTTCGTGCTCGACCAGTCCGTGCCGCCGGTGTAGCCGCCGGCGTACGAGTAGGCGAAGCCGAAGGACCAGTTCTCGGGGGTGGCGCCCTCGGCGCGCGCCTCGGTCGGCAGGTCGGGGGTCGTGCGCTTCAGGCCGCCGCTGTCGAGGTTGAGGCCGAGGTTGTAGCTCACCGTGCGGATGGGACGGGCGGCATACACGTCGGTCGTCCAGCTCAGGTTCGCGCTCATGTAGCTCGGCGGCTGCACGAGCACGGCCGACGAGATGTTCGAGAGCGGGTGCACCGCGCCGTGCTCGCGGTAGAGGAAGTCGTACGAGCCGGCCATCGTCCACGACAGCATGTTGTCGAGGCGCGTGACGTTGCCGCCGCGCTTCACCTTGGCCTGCAGCCGCTGGCTGAGGCCAAAGGTCAGGTAGGACTGCTCGAACCCGGAGATGCTGATGCCGGAGAAGCTGTTGAAGCGCTCGCGCCGCACACCGGCGCTGTCGCGGTAGGTGAGGCCGGTGAACTCGGGGCTGTAGGACAGGGCCACGCTCGGCGACACGATGTGGCGCAGCCCCTCGACGCCGAACAGGCGCGGCCGGAAGGTGCCGTAGAACGTGGTGCTCGAGGTGATCGAGCTGGACCACACGCTGGCCGGCACGACGCGACGGCCCTGCTCGTCGAAGTCGAACACCACCACCGTGGCCCGCATCGCCGGCTGCAGGTTCAGCCAGCCGAAGAGCTGCCGCGAGTCGGACAGGCTCAGGGCGTTCGTCAGGCCCCGGCGCGTGCTGGACCGCTGCCCGAGCACGGTGATCGAGTCCACGGTGGGGTCGCCGCTGAAGGGCACGTGGCCGGCGACGTAGGCCCGCCGCTCCCCGTACGAGACGAACTGGCTGTTGAGGCCGAAGTACATCGTGCGCAGCCGCCGTCCCAGCGACGTGCCCTTGAGCGGGCCGATGGTGCCGATCGAGCGGGTCGGAAACGAGACGGACAGGCTCGGCTTCGACTGCGTGAGGTTGGCGAGCGAGGCCTCCGTGCCGACCGGCTGCCGCAGGACGGCGTTGGCGTCGAGCAGATTCTGGTCGGCGTCGAGGTCCTGGCGGCGGTCCAGGTAGGCGTTGATGCTGGCCCAGTCGGCGTTGTGGGAGATCGCCAGGCTGGAGGTCAGGAAGCGGCTCAGCCGCTGCGAGAGCGACCGGCCGTAGAGGTTGCTCGAGTTGTAGTTCTTGCTCGAGACGAACGAGGCGCGCGCCGTCAGCCGGGTGCGCGAGGTGAGCGTCTGCGCGTGGTCGGCGTTGAAATCCCAGTCCTCCGACCGGGTGGTCTGCCCCTCGCTGCGCGCGTAGGTGCCGCTGAAGTTGCCGTCCAGCCGGTAGAGCAGCTTGTACTGGCCCTGCCCGCGCAGCACCCAGGACGGCTCGGCCTGGTAGTAGTCGCCGCCGGCGGTGAAGTCCATGTAGTCGTTGGGGGCCCAGTAGTAGCCGGCGTTGCGGATGAACTGGCCGGCGCGGTTGCTCAAACCGAGCTCGAACTGCGGGAAGAGGAAGCCGGAGTGGCGCCCGGGCTTGACCGGGAAGACCCAGAAGGGCAGCGCCAGCACCGGCACGTTCTTCAGGTAGAAGACGACCGGCTTCGCCACCAGCTTGTCCTTCAGGTAGATCTTCATCCAGCGCGACGAGAAGCGGTAGTGCGGGTCGGCGGCGTTGCAGGTCGTGTAGTTCCCGCCGCTGACGTGGAGCTCGTCCTCGCCCACCTTGCGGATGCGGTCGCCGCTGTAGAGCCCCTTCTCGTACCGGGTCGAGGCCTCGTACACCGTGCCGACGCGGCTGGGCAGGTCGTAGGTCATCAGCCCGCCCTTCATCTCCTCGCCGCGGTCGCCCAGCACCGGCGTGCCCTCGGCCTCGAGCGTCTGCCGCTCCACGTCGTACTCCACCCGCCGTGCGCGGAGCTCGAGGTCCTGGTAGACGAGGTGGGCGGCACGGTCGAGGACGATGGCGTTGTCGCCGACCTGGAACTCAATGCGCCGCGCGTCGTAGCTCACGACCTCCCGCTGCTGCGCGGTGGTGTCGCCCTCGGCCACGGCGATGCGGTAGGTGCCGTGCGCCCCGCCCTCGACGCGGGCGCGGTCGATCTTGCGGTCGCGGAAGAACACCGTGATCGTGTCGCCCGCCGCCTCGTTGCGCTCCGGCGTCCTGCCGGCGCGGGCCGGCCCGGTGTACTCGTTGCGCGCCCGGCCCACCGCCACCAGGCTGTCGATCTCGTTGCGGGTGAACCAGACCGTGGCGGTGTCGCCGGTGAGCCGGCTGGCCTCGCCCAGGGTGTTGGGCCGGTTGCCGGCATAGTCCATCGCCGCGTTCGAGCGCACGACGACGGCGCGCAGGGCGCGCCGCTCGGTGAAGAACTCGAGCGTGTCGCCGCTCACCTGCGTCTGGTCGTCCCAGGCCCGCGGGCGGCCCGTCATCCAGCCGCGCTGCGCCACGTCGTCGAAGTAGGCATGGTCGCCGCGCGCCTGCAGGGTGTCGCGGGTCACGCGCACGGAGTCCACCGCCTCCGCCACGCGCCGCTCGGTGTCCACCACCAGCCGGAGGGCGCGCAGCTCGGTGACGCGGCGATCCTCCCCCCGCGCGCGCAGCACGGGGTCGCCGGTGGCCACCGCCACGCGGGTGCGGCGGTCGTAGTCCACGGCGCGCGCCTCCAGCTCGGTCCGGTTCTCCTCGTCCACGCCGCGGACGTTGTCGCGGGCCTGGACCACGGCGGAGTCGCGCAGGTAGCTGGCCCGGTCGGCGCGCAGCCGCAGCCGGCGCTCCCGCCCCTCCACCGGACCCGCCAGGTCGGCACGCCCGGTGCGCCGGTCGAAGGTGCCGTAGGGCGCCTGCAGCACGGCGTCGCGGTCCACCAGCCGCACGTTGCCCTCGACGAACAGGCGGTCCTCGATCTCGGAGTAGGAGGCGTGGTCGCAGGTCAGCGTCATGGTGCTGTCCACCATCCGCACCCGCCCGTCGAGGTAGAGCATGCCGGCGGCGCGGAAGTAGCGCCCGGCATCACCGGTGAGGACGGTGCCCCCGCGCGTGATGCGCACGGCGCCGTTCAGCATGACGAAGTCGCCCTCGGGGCCGTGGCTGCCGGTCATGTTGTCGGCGGTGATGTTGAGCGGCGGTTCCGGCTGGGCGGCCGGCGGGCGCGCGCCCGCCAGCAGCAGCACCACGGCCAGAAGCGGGACGAGCCACCCCCTCACAGCCACTCCCCCGGTGCGCCCCCGTACTCCGCCATCGCCTCGGCCACCGCGAACAGCGAGCCGCACAGCAGCACCTGCCCTCCCGACGGCCCCCCGAGCGCGCCCGCCAGCGCCGTCTCCACCGCCGGGGACGCCTCGGCCGGGAGCCCGGCCGCGGTCAGGCGCGCCGCCAGGGCGGTGGCGGGCAGCGCCCGCGCGTTGCGCGACTGGGTCGCGATCAGGCGCGTCGGGCCGGCCCAGGAGGCGAGCACGCCGGCGATCGCCTCCACGTCCTTGTCCTGGGCCAGCGCCAGCACCACCGCCTCGGGCGGCGCGAAGCCGAGGTCGTGGTCCCAGGCCGCGGTCAGCGCCGCGAAGCCGTCGCGGTTGTGGGCCCCGTCCCACCACAGCCGCGGCTCGCCCGGGCAGGGCTCGAGCCGCCCCGGCCAGCGCGTCCGGGCGAAGCCGTCCACCACCGCCTCGGCCCCGATCTCCACGCCGCTCTCCTCGAGCAGCGACAGGGCGGCCAGCGCCGTGCACGCGTTGGCGAGCTGGTGGCGCCCGTGCAGCGGGCAGGTCAGCTCGAGGTCCCCCCAGGGCGCGACCGCGGCGGCGAAGCGCATCCCGTCGGGGCCGTCGCCCAGCCAGCGCAGCTCCGCCCGGTCGGCGGCCTGCACCAGCGGGGCGTCGCAGCGCTCGGCCACGCGCTCGATCACGTCCGCGGCCTCGCCCGGTTCCACCCCGCTCACCACCGGGACGTCGCAGCGGATGATGCCGGCCTTTTCCGCGGCGATCTGCGCCGTCGTGGCCCCCAGCACGCCGACGTGGTCGGCGCCGATCGAGGTGATGACGGACAGCGAGGACTCGATCACGTTGGTCGAGTCGAGCCGCCCGCCCAATCCGACCTCGACCACGGCCCACTCGGCCTCGCGCGCGGCGAAGTCGTCGAAGGCCAGCGCCGTGCAGACCTCGAAGAAGGTGCGGTCCTTCCCCTCGGGCAGCTTCGCGACCAGCGCCAGCCGGCGGGCCAGGCGCGCCTCGTCGGCCCACTGCCCGTCCACGCGGATGCGCTCGCGGAAGTCCACCAGGTGCGGCGAGGTGTAGAGCCCGGTGCGGATACCCGCCTCGCGCAGCACCCGTTCGACCAGGGCGCACACCGAGCCCTTGCCGTTGGTGCCGGCGACGTGCACGGCCGCCCACTCGGCCTGCGGGTCGCCCAGCGCGCCGAGCAGCGCGCGGGTGCCGTCGAGGCCGAGCTTGTCGCGCCGGCGCTCGAGACCGTACAGGGCTTCGAGCGACTGCTGCAGGTTCACCTCGGGCGTGGCGTCTCCTTCGGCGGACGCGCCGCCGCGCGGGCGGGACGCGGCCCGGCGGCCGCGAAGCCCTCGGTCGAACGCCAGAAGAACTCGAGCAGACGCGAGACCTCGTCGCGCATCTGCTTGCGGTGCACGACGCGGTCCACGAAGCCCTTCTCGCGCACGAACTCGGCCCGCTGGAAACCCGGGGGGAGCTCCTCGCCGATCGTCTGGCGAATGACACGCGCACCGGCGAAGCCGACCAGCGCCTTCGGCTCGGCGAGGATGACGTCGCCGAGCGAGGCGTACGAGGCCAGCACGCCGGCGGTCGAGGGATCGGTCAGGATGGAGAGGAAGGGCAGGCGCTCGTCCTGCAGCCGCGCCAGCAGCGCCGAGGTCTTGGCCATCTGCATGAGCGAGAGGATGCCCTCCTGCATGCGCGCCCCGCCGGTCGAGGAGACCACGACCAGGGCGCGGCGCTCGGCGATGGCCGTCTCGATCGCGCGGGCCACCTTCTCCCCCACCACCGAGCCCATGCTGCCGCCCATGAAGAAGAAGTCCATGATGGCCAGGCTGACCGGCTTGCCGCCGATGGTCGCGACGCCGGCGAGCGCGGCGTCGCGCATGCCCGTCTCCTTCTGGGCGTGGCGGATGCGGTCGGGGTAGCGCATCTTGGCGTCGCGGAAGCCGAGCGGGTCGCTGGCCACCAGGTCGGCAGCGCGCTCCGCGAACGAGCCCGGATCCACGAGGAAGCCGAGGTAGACCTTCGCCGGGACCCGGAAGTGGTGGTCGCAGTGCGGGCAGGTCCACAGGTTCTCCTCGAGCACCGTCTGGAACAGCGCCTCGCCGCAGCTGTCGCACTTGGTCCAGAGGCCCTCGGGGACCTCGCTGCGCTCCTCCTTCTTCCGCGTCTTGACGCGGGTCCGTTCCTTCTTGAGCCAGGACATGGTCACTCGGGGTTGGAGGTGGAGGTCGGCCCGGCGGCGCGGTCCGGGTCCGGCCCGGCGCGGTCGCCGGCGATGTCCGCTCCGGGCGCGGCTGCCGCGCCCGGAGCCTGCCACGCCATGATCAGCGCATCTTCGCCCGTGTCACGATAATACCCGCGACGCAGCCCCGCCAGCCGGAATCCGTGGGCCCGGTAGAGGGCCTGGGCGGCGAAGTTGGCGGCGCGCACCTCCAGCGTCACGCGCGTCACGCCCATGGCGCGGGCGCGCTCGAGCAGATCGGCCAGCAGGGCCCGCGCCACGCCGCGCCGGCGGGCCTCCGGCACCACGGCCAGGTTGCCGATGTGGCCGGTGCCGGCGCCGAGCCAGGCGAGCAGGTAGCCGGCGAGCGCGCCGTCCAGCTCGGCGAGCCGCGCCCAGGCCATCCCCTGCGTCAGCTCCGAGTGGAAGGCCGCCTCCGGCCACGGATCGCTGAAGACGCGACGTTCGACCTCGGCCAGGGCCGGGACGTCCGCCGCGGCGAGGTCGCGCAGGCGGATCGGCTGCCCGGCCAGCGCGGCGCGACGAACGCGCTCCTCGGCCTGCGCCGAGCGCACGTAGAGCGGCACGGGCGGGCGGCCCGGCGCCGGCAGGCCCGCGGCGGGACCGCCCCCGGAGCGCACGGCGGCGG
>JAXDBZ010000175.1:0-11126 GCA_034678345.1 Candidatus Eiseniibacteriota bacterium | reverse complement strand
GCGCCGCCTTGAGGGCCTCGTTCGGCCCCTCGACGTAGAGCGTGGCCGGGAAGTCGCCGCGGCGGAAGCGCTCGATCAGCGCGAGCCCGTCCGCGCCGGCGGCCGGGGGCCCCCCGCGCGGCCGCGCCGCGGCGAAGGCCGGCCGCGCCCGACCCGCGCCGCTACCAGCCTTCGACCGAGCGGCTGAGGATCTCGTCGGCGATCTTGGCGATGGCTTCCTTGCGTCCATCCAGCTCCGTCTGTGCCGTCTGCCCCGGCACGTCCACCACGAAGTAGTTGGCGGTCTTGACCAGGTCGGGCTCGTTCCAGATCTCGCGGTTCTTCACCAGGTCCTTGAAGACCACGGCGCAGCCTATCGTGACCCGGTACTCCTGGGCCCGGTTGGCGGCGGAGAAGCCGAAGACCGCGTTCTTGTAGGTGGTGAGCCGGCCGCGGATGACCGCGTCCGCCGAGCGTTCGTCCACGATGCGCAGGTGGTTGTCCTTGACGAAGCGCTCGAGGACGGCGGTGGTGATCTCCTGGTCGAGGGTGTACTCGGTCGTCCCGTTCTCGAAGACCGGGATGGCGACGGTCTTCAGGTGCGTCGGCAGCAGGGCCGTGCTCGTGGTGTAGGCGCACGAGCCCGTGCCCAGCAGCAGGATGGACAGCAGCGCGAGCCGCGCCCGGGAGAGCAGGGAGACCGCCGTGGAGACCTACTCCGCTGGGGCCGTGGATCGCTCCTTCGGCCCGTGGATCTGGTAGAGCTTCATCCGATAGCGGAGCTTGTCCCGCTTGAGGTTCAGGAACTCCGCCGTCTTCGACTGGTTCCAGTTCGTAGCATACGAGGCACGCAGAATCAAGGCGCGCTCGAGCTGCTCGATCAGGTCCTCGAAGGGGATGCCGCCGTCGGGCGGCGCGCCGTTCAGGTATTCGTCCACGCGCTGCCCCACCGTCTGCTCGCCCTCCGGGCGCGGCCGCGTGTTCAGCTTGAGATGGTGCGGCTCGAGCCGCTCGCCGCTCTCGAGCAGGACGGTGCGCTCGAACAGGTTCTTGAGCTCGCGGATGTTGCCCGGCCAGGCGTAGTCGGCCAGGATGCACTCGGCGGCGGGACTGATCTCGCGGAAGCTCTTCTTGAACTGGCGCGAGAAGCGGTCCATGAACAGCTTGGACAGCGGCAGGATGTCCTCGCGGCGCTCCCGCAGGGGCGGCACGAAGAGGGGCACGACCTTGAGCCGGTAGTAGAGGTCCTCGCGGAAGCCCCCCTCCCGCACGGCGCGCTCCAGGTCCTGGTTCGTGGCCGAGATGATGCGGACGTTGACCGAGATGTCCTTGGTGCCGCCGACCCGCTTGAAGATGCGGCGCTCGAGCACGCGCAGCAGCTTCACCTGCAACATCGGGCTCATCTCGCCGATCTCGTCCAGGAACAGCGTGCCGCCGCTGGCCAGCTCGAGCAGACCCTGCTTCTGCGCGCGGGCGTCGGTGAAGGCGCCCTTCTCGTGGCCGAACAGCTCGCTCTCGAGCAGCTCGCTGGGGATGGCGGCGCAGTTGATCTCGACGAAGGGCTTGTCGTGGCGGGCGCTCATCCGATGGATGAGGTTGGCGAAGTACTCCTTGCCGGTGCCGCTCTCCCCCTCGATGAGCACGCTGGTGGTGTCGCCGCGCGCCACCTGCTCGGCGATCGAGTAGCACTCCTGCATGCGGGCGCTGGTGGAGTGCAGGTAGTCCTCGTCGGTGAAGGCGGTGTTGCGCAGCCGGCGCAGCTCGAGCCACATCTTCTGCGACTCCAGGGCGCGGGCCGCCAGCGCCAGCAGCTCCTCGTTCTGGAAGGGCTTCTTGACGAACCAGTAGGCGCCGGCGCTCATCGCCTCGACCGCCGTCTCGATCTCGCCGAAGGCGGTCATGAGGATGACGGGCACCTCGGGGTGGACCTGCTTGAGCTCGCGCAGCAGCTCGATGCCGGTGCCGTCGGGCAGCTTGAGGTCGAAGATGCCGAGGTCGGGGACGTCGTGCTCCAGCACCTGGCGGGTCTCGCGCAGGGACCCGGTGCTCTGCACCGCGTAGCCCTCGTCGCCGAGCGCCTTGCTGACGAAGTGGCGGATGGACTCCTGATCGTCCACCACCAGGATGTTGGCCTTGCTCATGACGTCCCTCCGTGGTTCTCCAGGGGCAGATCCACCGTGAAGGTGGTGCCCCGACCGGGTTCGCTGCAGACCGCCAGGCGTCCGCCGTGGCGCTTGACGATGTCGTGGCTGATGTAGAGCCCGAGCCCGCTGCCGCCGGGCTTGGTCGTGGTGAACGGCTCGAACAGGGTCTTGAGGACCTCGGCGCCGATGCCGCTGCCGTGGTCCTCGACCTGGATCTGCACGCCGGCCGGGCCCACCGCCTCGGCTGGCCGGACGGCGCGGCCGCGGCCGCCGCGCCGGGGCAGCGGCAGCGGCTGGACGCGCAGGTGGATGACGGCGCCCGGCGCCGAGGCCTCGGCCGCGTTCTTGAGCAGGTTGATGAGCACCTGCTCGAGCTGGTCGGGGTCGTGCGGGACCGGCGGCGTGCGCGGTGCCAGCTCCTGGGCCAGCGTCAGGCCGCGCTCGGCGACCAGCGCCGCCAGGCACTGCGCCGCGCGCTGCACCGTCTCCTCGACCGGACGCACCCGCAGCTGGAGCTGGCGGGGGTGGGTGATGTCGAAGAGGTCCTGCACGATGCGGTCGAGCCGCCGGATCTCCCCGAGGATGAACTCGATGTGCTCGCGCTGCGGGTCGGCGGCCGCCACGCCGCGCGACAGGTACTGCACCCCGGCGGCGATGCCGGTGAGCGGGTTGCGGATCTCGTGGGCGACGCTGGAGGTGAAGCGGCCCAGCGCCGCCAGGCGGTCGAGCCGGCGCGCGTGTTCCTCGGCGCGCTTGAGCGGCGTCAGGTCCGCGAAGGTGGCGATGGCGCCGTAGACGCCGCGGCGCTCGTTGCGCAGCAGCGAGGTCGTCAGGCTCACCGGCACGGGCGTGCCGTCCCGGGCGCGCAGGCAGACCTCCTCGCGCACTGCCTCGCGGCCGTGCTCGAGCGTGGCGCGCAGCGCGCCCTCGCCGTCGGGCCCGACCAGCTCGCCGAAGGGACGGCCGAGCACCTCGGCCTCGGCCGCGCCGAGCAGCTCCTCGGCGGCGCGGTTGAAGGTGAGCACCTCGCCCTGCATGTTCACCGCCACCAGGGCGCCGGCCATGCTGTCGAGCACGTGCTCGCGGAAGCGCTCGCTGCGGCGCAGCTCCTGCGTGAGGCTGGCGTTCTCGACCATGGGCGCGATGGAGAGCGCCACGGACTCGAGCATGGTCACCTCGGCACCGGTGAACGCCGGCGCGGCGCCGCGGGGACCGCCGGTGCGGGCGACGCCGAGCACGCCGAGCAGCGGCATGAACTCGCAGCGCAGGCAGTGCCGCTGGCGCTCGTCGCGCTCGGCCGCCCAGGCGGCGGCACCGGGGCCCGGCGGCGGTGCCAGCACGGCGGCGTCACCGAGGATGCAGCGGGCGCCGCACAGCTCGTGGGTCTCGCCGGCCGGGAGCAGGGTGTGACCGCGCTGCAGCGGCACGCAGACGAGCGCCCCGAGCGCGCCGAGCACCTCCTGCAGCGGATGTCCCTCGGGCACCAGGGCCGCCGGGTGACGGCGGGCGGCCTGGTGCGCCACCGTGCGGTTGAGCCAGAAGGCGCGGCCGACGGCGCCGGGCTCGCCGACCAGCGGCAGCTCGAGGGGCACGCTGGCCTCGCGGCCTGGACCGCGGGTCCAGACGCCCTCGAGACGCTCGTGCTCCCGGTCGAGGAGCAGCAGGAACACCTCCTCGAAGCCGAAGGCGCGGGCCAGGTAGCCGGTGACGGTGCGGGCGGTCTCCTCGGCGTCCACCGCGTTCACCATGCTGCTGGCCACCTCGCGCAGCGACACGAGCTGCACGTTCGTCTCGATCAGGCGGCGGTGGCTGCGCTCGAGCTCCTCGACCAGCTCGGCGACGACGGAACGCAGGGCGACGGCCCCGTCCGCCTCGGACGCAGGCGGCGCCTCGGCGCGGCCCGAGAGGCCCCGGACCTCGTCCACCCGCTGCAGCAGCTCGCGCAGGGACTCGCGCGGATCCTCGGTCATGATCGGCCGAACCCGCCGGAGCGCCGGACGGCCCGCGGCCGCGAACGCGGCGACGGACCGGCGCCGAACGCGCCGGGTGCCGCGCCGGCCACGGGGCTCGGCCGGTGCGACGGAACCTCTTCGGCCGGTCGCGCGGGCTCAGGGCGGGGGAGCCGGTGCGCGCCGGGGGAACGACTCAGCCGCTAGGCGTCCACGAACTCGCGGACGTTGGCGGCGACGTAGCGGATCTGCTCCTCGGTCAGCTCGGGGTAGATGGGCAGGGCGATGGTCTCCCGCGCGGCGGCTTCCGCGTGGGGCAGCGAACCCTCCCGGTACCCGAGGTCGGCGAAACACTCCTGCCGGTGGAGCGGTACCGGGTAGTAGACCTCGTGCCCGACGTTCCGCTCCGCCAGGAACCGCCTCAGCTCGTCCCGCTGGGGCACCCGCAGGACGTACTGGTTGTAGATGTGCCGCGTGCGCGGGTCGTGGTACGGCCGCACGGCGCGCGAGCCCTCGAACAGCCGGTCGTACAGCTCGGCGTTGCGTCCGCGCTGCTCGCTCCAGCGGTCGAGGTGCCTGAGCTTCACCCGCAGGATGGCCGCCTGCAGCGCGTCGAGCCGCGAGTTCGTGCCGACCACCTTGTGGATGTACTTGGGCTGGGCGCCGTGCTCGCGCAGCAGGCGGACCCGCTCCGCCAGGTCGGCGTCCTGGGTGACTACCATGCCGCCGTCGCCGGCGGCGCCCAGGTTCTTCGAGGGGAAGAAGGAGAAGCAGCCGAAGTCGCTCATCGAGCCGGAGCGCCTCCCCTCCCACTCCGAGCCGATGGACTGGGCGGCGTCCTCGATCAGGTAGGCACCGTGGCGGTCGCAGATGGCCTTGATCGCCGGCACGTCGCAGCACTGGCCGTAGAGCGAGACGGCGATGACCGCCTTGGTGCGCGGCGTGAAGGCCGCCTCGAGCTGGAGCACGTCGAGGTTGAAGGTGCGCGGATCGATGTCCACGAACACGGGCGTGGCGCCGTTGTTCGTGATGACGCCGGCGGTGGCGAAGAACGAGTACGCCGTGGTGATGACCTCGTCGCCCGGACCGATGCCCAGCGCCCACAGCGACAGCAGCAGCGCGTCGGTGCCCGAGGCGCAGCCGATGCCGTGCGCGCACTGCGAGTAGCGCGCCACCTCCTGCTCGAGGGCGGTGATCTCCGGGCCGCCGATGAAGCGGGCCGAGTCCACGACGCTCCGCACGGCGGCGTCCACGTCCTCGCGGATGGTCGCGTACTGGGCCTTGAGGTCCAACAGCGGCACGGTCATCGCGCCCTTGGCGGGCTCCCCACTCATCACGTTCTCCCTTCCTCTCGTCCGCGGCGGACTACGAATCCACCCAGCCCTGGTTCTCGAGCAGCTGCTCGACGGGGACCGGCCGCCACGGCTTGGCCGGCCGGCCCATCACGATCATGCGCGGCTCGACGTCGCGCGTCACCACCGAGCCGCCGGCCACCAGCGCGTCCTCGCCGATGGTCACGCCCGGCATGTACACGGAGCCGACCCCGAGGCGCGCGCCCTTGCGGGCGGTCAGGCCCTTGAAGTGCTGGAAGCGCTCGGCGGTGCGGCCGACGTAGTTGTCGTTCGAGCACAGCACGCCCGGCGCCACGAAGACGCGATCCTCGAGCGTCGAGTAGGCGGTGATGTACGACTCGCTCTCCAGCTTGCAGTAGCGGCCGATGGCGCAGGCGTTCTCGACCGTCACCCCGCGGCCGACGATGGTGCCGCGGCCGATGGTGACGTCCTCGCGCACGGTGCAGAGGTCGGCCAGCAGCACCCGCGCGTCGATTCGGGCCCCGCGGTAGAGCACGACCCCGGTGCCGACGATGCAGGTGTCGCCGAGCTCGAGCGGCGGCAGCACCCGGTCCGAGGTGGTGGCCGAGTTGGCGGCCTTCATCGGCAGCTTGCCCAGCGTGGCGTGGTCGTCCACGCGCACGTCGTTCCCGAGCACCGTGCCCTCGTGGAGGACGACGTGGTGCCCGAGCCGGCAGCCGGTGCCGGTGCGGACGCCCGCGCCGATGACGCAGAACTCCCCCACCGTGGTGCCGGCGCCGAGCACGGCGCTGGGATGGACGACGCTGGTCATGATGCCTCCCGCCCGGCGGGCACGGGACGCGCGGTCCGGGCGCCCCGGCCGCCGGCGCCGCCCTCCGCCATCCCTGTGGATCCCGCCATCCTGAGCCTTTCTCCCGTCACGAGCCCGTTCCCTCGCGCCCGGGGCTTCCCCCCTGCCGCGCGGGCGGGCGAGCTTAATCCCGGCGCGGCGTGGGGGTCAACGCGGTGTGCCTGCCCGGTCCGCCACGGCCCGGAAGGCCAGCACCCGGTTCCTGCCCTGCCGCTTCGCCTCGTACAGCGCCACGTCCGCGGCGCGGATGAGCGGCAGGCTGTCGTCGGCGTCTCCGGGGAACGCGGCGACGCCCGCGCTGATGGTGATGCGCCCCGCCTCCTCGAGCGGGAAGCCATGCTCCGCCACCGCCCGGCACATCCGCTCGGCCACGACCATCGCCCCCTCGATCCCCGTCTGCGGCAGGATGAGCGTGAACTCGTCCCCGCCGTACTTGGCGATGAGGTCGAAGGAGCGGATCTGGCGCACGAGCAGTGCGGCCATCTCGCGCAGCAGATAGGAGCCGCGCAGATGACCGTGCCGGTCGTTGTAGGTCTTCAGGTTGTCCACGTCCAGCATGACCAGCGCCAGCTCCTGCCCGTAGCGCGCGGCCCGCTTCAGCTCGCGCTTGAGCGCCATGCGCAGGAACCGGTAGTTGTAGACCTGCGTCAGGTCGTCGGTGACGGCCAGCTTCTCGATGCTCTCGGAGAGGCGCTGGTTCTCGAGCGCCATGGCCGTCCAGGCCGCCAGCAAGGTGAGCTGGGTCACCTCGCCGGGGCTGAAGGCCGGCGCGCCCCGACGGCGGAAGGCCGCCAGGTAGCCCGGCGTTTGCTCGCGCCGTCGCATGGGCACGAACAGGGCGGGGCCGGCGTCCAGCTCGGGGCAGGCGTCGGCCGGGTCGACGCGCGGATCGGTGGCCAGATCCGCGATGCGCACGGGGCGGCCGGCCTGCAGGAGCAGCCGGTTCAGCTTGCTCGTGTGCCGCGGGGTCTCCACCGCCGGCAGGTCGCGCCGCTCCGTGGTCAGGGCGAGACGCTCGAGCCGGCCCTGGTGCGGGGCGAGCAGCGTGGCGCCGTCGGCGTGCGCCTGCCCCAGGGCGGTCTCGAGCACCCGGCGGAGCAGATCGGAGCGCGAACCCAGCTCGGAGCAGCCCGTCAGTGCGAGCAGGCTGTCGAGGTTCTTCTCGCGCGACTGCATCGGGACTCCCGGGCCGGGTCGGCCGCTCCTTGGGTCCCCAGACGCCGGTGTCCCGCGCGAGCGCGGGCGCCGTGACGGGCGGCTTCCTGCCGCACGCCCGAGGGCAGGCCGGGACGACCCCGGCCCTGGCGACTGGGTCAGATTCCGCTTTCGGGTCGCAACCCCTGTGCCACCAAGCCGTCAGGGCCGCCGGGGGGGTGGCGGTCCCAGCAGCCGGAGGAGCAGGACCACGCTCCGGAGCAGGAATCCAGCCAGTCCGGCCAGGATCAGGAACCACAGACCGCGCTCCTGCCAGGGCTGCAAGTGGATGCAGGGACGCCACTTGATCCACGCGAACAGGGCCCAGACCAGGCTTCCCGTCAGAGCCACCGAGAAGAAGGTCTGGCCGGCCGTCCACCACCGCCACTCCCGCTCCCAAGCCGAGGGCGGCATTGTGGAATCCACCCGACCCCCGGCCACGGACCGTGCATCCTGCACCCCCTCCCCGGCCAGCCTCTGGGCGGTCCAGAGCCCGGCCGCGCCGAGCAGGTAGGCGTCCCGGCGGGCGAGCCCGAAGCCGGCGGCGGCGAGGTCGCGCTCGAACTCCTCGCCCGTGCCGAAGTCGAAGATGGACTCGCTCAGGTAGCGGTAGGCGCCCGGGTGGGGCGAAAGGCGGCCCAGCAGCGGCAGGACGCGGCGCGCGTAGAAGGTGTGCAGGGGCGCGAGCGGCCCCGGTCGCGGGGCGGTCGCCTCGAGCACGGCCCGCGCGCCGCCGGGGCGCAGCACGCGCGCCAGCTCGGCCAGCGCCTCCGGTCGCGGCCGCAGGTTGCGCATGCCGAAGGCGATGGTGACGGCGTCCAGCGCGCCGTCGCGCAGCGGCAGGCGGAAGGCGTCGGCGCAGAGCAGCCGCGGCGCCCAGCCCCAGGGGCCGTGCTCGTCGGCGGCCAGGCGCAGCATCCCGAGGCTGGCGTCGGCGCCGATCACGACGCGCCCGGGCCGCACCAGGCCGCCGAGCGACACGCCGCTGCCGGTGCAGAGGTCGAGGACGAGACGCGCCCCCTCCGGCACCGAGCGGGCGAGGGCGGCGCGCCAGGCACGGTCCTGCCCCAGCGACATCAGGGAGTTGAGCAGGTCGTAGCGGCCGGCCACGCCGTCGAACATGCCGGCCATCTCCCGCACGGCATGGTCGCCCCCGGCCGGGAAGGCGCGGATGCCGCGGGGTGTCGCCTCGGGCTCGGGCGGGCAGGACGGGTTCGGCGGCGTCATGAGGAGGGGTGGTACGCCCGACAGGATTTGAACCTGTAACCTTTGGCTCCGGAGGCCAACGCTCTATCCAATTGAGCTACGGGCGCGCGGCCAGCGTTTATACCACAGCCCCGCCGGGGACGCCACGCGGCGGGCGCGGCGGACGGGCCCGGTCGCTTGCCGACCGGCGGGGTCGCGGGTATGACTCCGGCGTCGCTGCCCCCGCGTGGAGGTTCCCCATGTTCCGCCTGTCGTCCCGGTTCGCGCTGCTCGTCGCCCTGCTCCTGTCCGCCTCCGCCGGTCCGGCCGCGGCCGCGCGCGGGTCGCGCCCGCCCAGGACCGTCGTGCTGCTCGACCTCAACTACACCTTCGTCGAGAACCAGGCCGAGACGGCGCGGCTCGGAGGTGACGACTTCGCCCGCCGGATCGGCCTCGAGCGCTACCGGCGCTGGCTGCTCGACTTCGTGCGCGATCGTCACGTCGTCCTCATCACCGCCCGGCCGGAGCGGCACCGCGCGGCCACGCTGGCGCGCATCCGCGAGTCGCTCGGCTGGCAGCCCGACGAGGCGTGGTTCAACACGAAGGACCTGCCGCCGCCGGCGTGCAAGCGGGACATCCTCGAGCGGCACGTCTTCCCCGCCCACGGACGTCCGGACCGCACCCGCTACGTCGCCATCGAGAGCAACCCGCGCACGGCGGTGATGTACGCCTCGTACGGCATCCCGGCGATGCGGGTGTGGGACGAGTGGCAGTACGGGGACTCGACGAAGGTGGTGCCCTAGTCCCGGAAGGCCGCCAGGTCGGCGAGCCTGGCGGCGGCCAGCCCGCCGTCGATCGCCTCCTGCGCGCGGGCCACGCCCTCGGCCAGCTCGCTCGTGAGCCCGGCCACGACCAGAGCGGCGCCGGCATTGAGCACGACGATGTCGCGCGCCGCGCCCCTCTCCCCCGCGAGCACGGCGCGGATGCGCGCGGCGTTGGCCGCCGCGTCGCCGCCGGCGATGCCCTCGCGGTCGGAGTGGGCCAGCCCGAGCGGGGCGGGGTCCACCTCGAACTCGCGGATCTCGCCGTCGCGCAGCTCGGCCACGTGCGAGCGGCCGTACACGGTCAGCTCGTCCAGCCCGTCGAGGCCGTGCACCACCCAGGCCCGCTCGCTGCCGAGGATGCGCAGCACCTCGGCGATGCGGCGCACCAGCCGGTTGGCGAACACGCCCACCAGCTGCCGCCGCGCCCCGGCCGGGTTGGTCAGCGGCCCGAGCAGGTCGAGCACGGTGCGGACCCCCAGCTCGCGGCGCGGCCGGGCGGCGTGCCGCAGCGCCGCGTGGTAGTTGGGGGCGAAGAGGAAGGAGATGCCCAGCACGTCGAGCGAGCGCGCCGCGCTCTCCGGGGTGAGGTCGAGACCCACGCCCAGCGATTCCAGCACGTCGGCGCTGCCGGCGCGGCTCGAGACCGCGCGGTTGCCGTGCTTGGCCACGGCCACGCCGCAGGAGGCGGCGACGATCGCGCTGGTGGTCGAGATGTTGAACGTCCCGGCGTTGTCGCCGCCCGTGCCGCAGGTGTCCAGCAGCGGCGCCCGCTTCGTGCGGATGGGCGGCACGCGCAGCCGCATGGCCCCGGCCATCGCGGCGATCTCCTCGGGGGTCTCGCCCTTCATCCGCAGGGCGATGGCCAGCGCGCCGATCTGGGCCGGCGTGGCGTCGCCGTCCAGGATCTGCTCCATGCTGGCGCGCGCCAGCTCGCGCGTCAGGTCGTTGCGAAGCGTCGCTCGGGCGATGGCGGTGCGGATCACCGGACTCCCTCCTCGTGCGGGCGGCACAGACCGACGGTACCCCCCGCCGGCCCGGCACCGGGCTCGGCCGGGGGCAGGCAATGTACACCGGGGGCGGCCGGGGCGCGACCGGGCCGCGCCGGCGGGCTCAGGCGCCCGCCTCGAGCAACTCGCGGGCCTGGCGGCGGGTCGTGTCGGTCACGCGTCCGCCGGCCAGCATGCGGGCCAGCTCCTCGACCCGCTCGCGTCCCTCGATCGCGGCGATGTGCGCCACGGTGCGTCCGCCGGCGACCGACTTGGTCACACGCAGGTGGTGGGCGGCCAGGGCCGCGATCATCGGCAGATGGGTCACGCAGATGACCTGGCGGTGCCGGGCCAGGGCGCGCAGCCGCTCCCCCACCGCCTGGGCCACCACGCCGCCGATGCCGGAGTCCACCTCGTCGAAGAGCAGCACGTCCACCGGATCGCGCTCCTCGAGCGCCACCTTGAGGGCCAGCATGACGCGCGAGAGCTCGCCCCCCGAGACGATGCGCTGCAGGGGGCGCTCGGGTTCCCCGGGGTTGGCGGTGAAAAGGATCTCGACCCGGTCCAGGCCGTGCGGGCCGAGCGCCGGCGGGTCCGCCGGGTCGGCCTCGACGGCGAAGCGCAGCGCCGCGTGCGGCAGGCCGAGCGGCTTCATCTCCCGCGTCAGGCGTTCGGCCCACTCGGCCGCGGCGCGGCGGCGGC
>JAXDBZ010000174.1:0-7104 GCA_034678345.1 Candidatus Eiseniibacteriota bacterium | reverse complement strand
TGCCCTTCAGCAAGGTGCGGCGGCTCATCGCCGAGAACATGGTGCGCGCCAAGCACACCGCCGCGCACACGCACACCTTCGACGAGGCCGACCTCTCCGCGGTGATGGCGCTGCGCCGCGAGTGGGGCCCGCGGCTGCGGGAGCAGGGCGTGCACCTCACCTACATGCCCTTCTTCATCAAGGCCGCGGTGCTGGCGCTGCGCGAGTTCCCGTGGGTGAACGGCGAGGTGCGCGGCGAGGCCATGGTGCTCAAGCGCTACTACCACATCGGCATCGCCGTGGGCCGCGACGAGAAGGGCCTCATCGTGCCCAACCTCAAGGACTGCGACCGCAAGGGTCTGGTCGAGCTGGCCCGCGAGGTCAACGACCTCGCCGCGCGCGCGCGCGCCGACCGGCTCAAGCCCGACGAGATCGCCGGCGGCACCTTCAGCATCACGAACGCCGGCGTGTACGGGGCGCTCAACTCGGCGCCGGTCATCAACGTGCCGGAGGTGGCGATCCTCGGCGTGCACCGGATCGCCGACCGCCCGGTGGTGCGCGACGGGCAGGTGGTGGTGCGGCCGATGATGAACCTGGCCCTCGGCTTCGACCACCGCGTGGTGGATGGCGAGCTGGCCGTGAAGTTCCTGCGCCGTGTCGCCGAGCTGCTCGAGCGGCCGGAGCTGCTCTGGTTCCACGTGTGAGCGGGATCCTCGGTGTCTGCCACCTCGGCCCCACGCCGTACCGGGAGGGGCTCGCCCTGCAGGAGGCGCTGGTGCGCCGCCGCGCGCGGGCGCGCGCCGGCGGGATCGCGCCGGAGGCCGGAGGCACCGCCGACATCGGCGATTGGCTGCTCTTCCCCGACCATCCGCCCGTGCTCACCGTGGGCCGCGGCGGTGGCGAGGCGAGCCTGCGCGTGGACCGCTCGGCGCTGGCCGGGCGCGGCGTCGAGCTGTTCGAGGTCTCGCGCGGCGGCGACATGACCTGGCACGGCCCAGGACAGCTCGTGGGCTATCCGATCGTGGACCTGTCCCGGGTGGACCGGGACCTGCACGGCTTCCTGCGCGCGCTCGAGGAGGCGCTCATCGAGGCGCTGGCGGGCTGGGGCCTGGCGGCCGGGCGCGTCGCCGGCCGCACCGGGGTGTGGATCGGGGAGGAGAAGGTCGCCTCCATCGGCATCGCCGTGCGGAGCTGGGTCAGCTACCACGGCTTCGCCCTGAACGTGTCGCCGGACCTCGGCTACTTCGACCTGATCCATCCCTGCGGGCTCCGGGGCGTCCGCATGACCTCGCTTCGCGAGCGCCTGGGGCCCCGCACCCCGACCCTGGCCGCGGCCCGGCGGACGGTGGCCGGGCTGCTGGCCCGCCGGCTGGGCTACGCCGGGACGCGCCGCGTGCCGGCCGGCGTGGTCCGGACCCTGGCCTCCCGCATCGAAACCAGACTGGCCGCAGCACCCGAAGAACCCCATGCCGCCTGAGGCGGCTGCACCCCCGCCGGGGCGGCTGCCCCGGTACGGAAGAGGAGAGGGAATGCTCACGATCACCGAAGCCGCCACCCGCAAGCTCGACGAGATCCTCCGCCAGCAGGGCGAGCACGGCAGCCAGCCCTACGGCCTGCGCATCAGCGCCGCTCCGGGATGCTGCTCGGGGGCGCACTATGGCCTGTCGCTGGCCGAGAAGCTGGAACAGGGCGACTGGGAGGGCACCTTCGGCGGCGTCCGGGTGCTGGTGGACGCCGAGAGCGCCCCGTTCCTGGAGGGCGTGTCCATCGACTACGTCGAGACCCCGGAGGGCGCCGGGTTCACCGTGAAGAACCCGAACGCCGTGGCGAAGCCCGAGGGGGGCTGCGACAGCGGCTGCGACTCCGGCTGCTGCGGCTGAGGAGGGTCCCATGACCGTGAGCCCGGGCTCCGACGCGCGCGCGCGTCCCTTCGCCGACTTCGCCCAGTTGCCGGCGGCGGAGATCCGCGAGCGCACGCGCGCCGCACGGCGGGAGCTCGGCACGCGGCTCGTCATCCTCGGCCACCACTACCAGCGCGACGCCATCATCGAGTTCGCGGACTTCCGCGGCGACTCCTTCAAGCTCTCGCAGCTCGCCGCCCGGCAGTCGGAGGCCGAGTTCATCGTCTTCTGCGGGGTGCACTTCATGGCCGAATCGGCCGACGTCCTGCGCGCCCCGCACCAGACGGTGATCCTGCCCGACCTCAAGGCCGGCTGCTCGATGGCCGACATGGCCACCGGCGAGGACGTCGAGCTGGCCTGGGAGCGGCTGACGACGGTGCACGGCAACACGCTGCTGCCGGTGACCTACATGAACTCGACCGCCGAGCTCAAGGCCTTCTGCGGCGCGCGGGGCGGTGTGGTGTGCACCTCGTCGAACGCCCGCGCCGTGCTCGAATGGGCCTGGGAGCGCCAGCCGCGCGTCTTCTTCTTCCCCGACCAGCACCTCGGCCGCAACACCGCCCGGGCGATGGGCCTGCCGCTCGACCGCACGGTGGACTGGGAGTGGCGCACCGGGGACCCGGCGCGGGTGAACGGCGCCTGCTTCGCGCCCGACGCGCGCCTCATCCTCTGGCGCGGCCACTGCTCGGTGCACACCCAGTTCGCCCTGCGCCACGTCGAGGAGGCGCGCGCCGCCGACCCGGCGGTGCGGGTGCTGGTGCATCCCGAGTGCGTGTTCGACGTCGCCGCGGCGGCCGATCTCGTGGGCTCGACCGAGTTCATCATCGAGCAGGTGGCGCGCGCGCCGGCGGGCTCGCACTGGGTCATCGGCACGGAGATCAACCTGGTGCGCCGGCTGGCGCACGAGCACCCGGAGCAGCGCATCGAGTCGCTGCAGCGGGACGTCTGCCCCTGCGTGACGATGAACCGCATCGACCCCGCGCACCTGCTGTGGGTCCTCGAGAACCTGCTCGAAGGCCACCCGGTCAACGTCGTTCGGGTGCCCGAGACGGTGCGCCACTACGCCCGGATCGCGCTGGACCGGATGCTGAGCCTCGGCGGCCCGCCGCGCCGCTCCGCCGAGCTGGCGAAGGACTGACCGTGACGGAGGGGCCCGAGCGCGCGGCGGACGCCCGGACGGCCCGGCGGCCGGAGTGGCTCAAGGTCACCCTGCCGGGCCGGGGTGAGTACGCCGGCACCCGCGCCCTGCTGCGCGAGCGGCGCCTCGCGACCGTGTGCGAGGAGGCGCACTGTCCCAACCTCGGCCACTGCTGGGAGCGCGGCACGGCGACCATCATGATCCTGGGCGACCGCTGCACGCGGCGCTGCGGGTTCTGCGCCGTCGCCCCGGGCCGGCCCGACGGCCGGGTGGACGAGGACGAGCCGCGGCGCGTGGGCGAGGCGGTGGCGGCGATGCGCCTGCGGCACGCGGTCATCACCTCCGTGACCCGCGACGACCTGCCCGACGGCGGCAGCGCGATCTTCGCCCGGACCATCGCCGAGATCCGCGCGCGCTGCGGCGCCTCGATCGAGGTGCTGATCCCCGACTTCCAGGGGCGCGCCGAGGACCTGCAGCGGGTGATCGAGGCGCGGCCCGACGTCATCAACCACAACGTCGAGACGGTCGAGCGGCTGCAGCGCGCTGTGCGGCCGAGCGCGCGCTACGACCGCTCGCTCGAGCTGCTGCGGCGGGTGCACGAGAGCGGGACCGGCATCCTGAGCAAGTCGGGCCTCATGCTCGGGCTGGGCGAGACCGACCAGGAGGTCGAGCAGACGCTCCGGGACCTGCGCGCGCAGGGCTGCGACCTGCTCACCATCGGCCAGTACCTGCGCCCCACGCCCCGCCACCTGCCGGTCGTCGAGTACGTGCACCCCGACCGGTTCTCCCGGTGGGCGGAGCGGGCCGCCGAGCTCGGGTTCGCCAACACCGCGAGTGGTCCGCTCGTGCGCTCGTCGTTCCACGCCGACGAGCTGGCCGGGACGGTCCGGCCGGGCGAGGGCGGCCCCCCGCCGCGCTGAACGCGGCATCCACTCCGGGCCTTCCGCCATACCGCACGAACTCACCCCGGGGCGTCGGCCCGCGCTCCGGCACGCGACCGGACGCGCGATGGGCGCATGAATCCGTGGCTTAGCGTTCATCATACGGGTAATATTGTCCAGACAGAGTCCGGTCGCCCTGCCTTCCCCCCGAAGGTCCCACCGGGGGCGAGCCGTGGTCCGCACCGTGACGCTGCGCCATCGGGTGCGGGCCGCACATCCGCTGCGCCGGCGTGCCGCCTGCCCCGTCCGCACGACAGCTCTTCGGAGGAGGCCGCCCATGCGTCTTCGCCCCACCCCGTTCATCCTGCTCCTCGCGGCCTGCGCCGCGCTCTGGCTCTCGCCCCCAGCCCTCGCCGACGCCGCCTTCACGGTCTCGGCGCAGCTGACCTCGCTCGGCAACGTCGGGACCGACGGCCAGGCCCGCTACCGCTACGACTACACGATCCACAACGTGGCGGTGGACCCCGACCTCGGCGCGTTCCTGATGTTCTTCAACTCCGATCCGGCGACGCAGCTCCCCGCCGGTGACCGGGCCACGTTCGTCTCCTACACCGCGCCCGTGGGCTGGGAGGACGTCGCCGTGATGGAGAAGAACGCCGCGGGGCAATGGTCGGTCGTCTGGAACTGGGACTACGCCACGTTGCCCGAGGTCGTGCCGGGCTCGGACCTGCCCGGCTTCTCGGTGGTCTTCGACTGGAACGACCCGGCCTCGCTGCCCGACCTGCAGCACGCCGAGGGTCTGAACGGCAGCGCCCACGACGCCGTCACCGAGCTGGCACCCTCCGCCATCAGCGGCGTGGTGATCGGCACCTGCGGCAGCACGGGCCCGCTGCAGGGCATCACCGTGGACCTCTTCGCCATGGACGCCGACGGCGAGGAGACCATGGTCGCCAGCACGGGCACCGACGCGTCCGGCGCCTTCTCCTTCGCCGGGCTGCCGCTCGGCACCTACGACGTGGTCATCGTCACGCCGCTCGGCTACGTGGCCGACGCCGGCAGCAAGCTGGTCACCGTGAACGCCAGCGGCGCGACCTTCACCGTGGACTTCGGGCTCCAGTGCGAGACGATCATCGCCGAGCCGCGCACCATCGGCTACTGGAAGCACCAGGTGAACTGCCATCTCACCGGCAAGGGCCACCCGCAGGAATCGCTGAGCGCCATGGTCGGCTACGTGGACGCGATCCTCGAGCACTTCAACCGCCACATCACGAACCCGGTCATCATCTACGTGCCGGCGTCGCTCACGGCGACGGACGAGCTGCTGAAGCTCGACCAGCTCCTGACGGTGAACAAGAACGGCACCATGCTGGACCGGGCCAAGCAACAGCTCCTCGCCCTGCTCCTCAACGTCGTCGCCGGGAAGATCTCCCAGACCGAGGTCATCGGCGCAGGCGGCGTGACGGTCTCGCAGGCCATCACCCACTGCAACGACCTGATCCAGGATGGCCTCACCGCCAACGACGAGACGGCGAAGACCATCGCCGACCGGATCAACAACGGGCAGCCGGTGGCCAGCGGCATGATCCCGACCTCGACGCGCATCATCACCTACGCCCTGCGGCCGGCGACCGGCGCGGCGGAGTTCGCGCTCGCGCCCCCGGCGCCCAACCCCTCGCGGGGTGCGGCGGTGACGCTCGCCTTCGCGCTGACGCGCGCCGGCGACGTCGAGCTGCGGGTGCACGACCTGAGTGGGCGGACCGTGCGGCACCTCGCCGGCGGCGCGTACGCCGCGGGAGCCCACCGTCTGACGTGGGATGGCACGGACGACGCGGGCGCGCGCGTGCGGCCGGGCATGTACTTCTGCCGTCTGGTCACGGACGAGGGTGTGCGGACGCGCACCGTGACCTTCCAGCGCTGACGACGCGGACGCGGGACCGGCGGCCCACGGGGGCCGCCGGCTCGCGGCCGCAGAGGGAGGAACCCCATGAAGCACCGTCTGCTCCTGCTCCTCGCCGTGCTCGGGCTGCTGGCGGGCAGCGTCCAGGCCGGGACGCTCTCCGACGCGGGCTACCGCCTGTTCTACCTGCATCCCGTCCGCGGGCCGATGCGCGTCTTCTCCACCGACGCGCTGCCCGCGGGCAGCAACGTGGCGCCGGACAACCAGTGGCGGTACGACTACGTCGTGCTGAACAAGTCGCCCAATCCACTGAACGCGTTCTACGCCTTCTTCAACTCGGACAACGTGGATCGGGCCCAGCACGTCTCGGGCCTGGCGCCCGCGAACTGGACCCTGCTCAAGCAGGGCCCGATCGCGCCGAACGTCAACTACAAGATCCGCTATCGCACCACCGTGCAGGCGTCCAAGATCCCGACGGCCGGCGAGCTGGTCTGTTCGGCGACCTTCACCTGGACGGGCGCGGCGGTGCCGGGGCCGCAGAACTACGACGCGGTGAACGACGGCGGCTCCGAATCCGGCGTGACCGTCGAGATCATCGACGACATCACCTCGGCGGCGGCCGCGACCTGGGGGAGGATCAAGAGCCTCTACCGTTAGACACCGGCGTCCGGGTAGCGCGCGGCGGTCGGGCGGGGATCATCCCGCACGGCCGCCGCGGCGCGTGCCGGGGCACGAGGCCCGCTAGGCCGCACCGTGCTCCTCCGGCGTGATGACCCGGACGACGCGGCCGCCGTCCCGCGCGGCGCCGGCGGCACACTCCACGCGGACCAGCGTGCCGGCGGCGAGGCCGCGTTCCGTGCCGGTGAGGTGGGCGACCAGCAGGCCGAGGAGCGGCTGGTGGCCGACGAGCAGGGCGTGGCCCGAGGTGACGCCGAGGTCGGCGAGCGCCGCCAGCACCTGCCCGGGTTCCCGCTCCGGCTCCAGCGCGGGCCACGGCTCGACCGCCGCCGGCGCCGCCGCCGCCCGGGCCACGATGTGGGCGGTCTGGAGCGCGCGCACGTAGGGGCTCGAGAGGACGCGCGCCGGGGCCCACGACTCCTCAGCCAGGAGCCGCGCCAGCGCGGTGATCGCCTCCACGCCCTCGGTCGAGAGCTCGCGCAGGCGGTCGCCGCCGGACCCGGCGGGCGACGCGTGTCCGTGGCGCAGGAGGTCGAGCGTGAGGCCCATGCGGGCAAGGTCGCGTCCGCGGGGCCGGCGTGTCAAGGGCGAGGTCGCGTCCGGGGCGATCCCGGCCGGTGCGCCGGGGCC
>JAXDBZ010000173.1:0-17311 GCA_034678345.1 Candidatus Eiseniibacteriota bacterium | reverse complement strand
CGGGCCTGCTCGCCCATCAGGCTCCGGGTCGGCCCGGCCCGGTGGGAGCTCATCAACGCCAGCACCCGCGAGAGCGCGAAGACCAGCCCGCCCTAGACCATCGTCGCCTTGCTCAGGAAGTCGGTGGCGCCGCGGCCGCCGAAGACGGTCTGCGCCGAGCCGCCGAAGGCCCCACCCGCGAGCCCGCCGCCCTTGCCGGACTGCATGAGCACGACGCCGATCAGGGCGATACAGACGAGCAGGTGGATCAGGATCAGGAAGACGTACATGGTTCCCTCGGGATTCGTTCCGGTGCGGGGCGATCTCGCCCGCCCCGGCCAAGCGGCGACCGGAGCAGCGGGAAAGACTAGCAACCGTGTCCCCGCCCGTCAAACGGCGGGGCGGGACGGCTCCCGCCCCGCCCCGTGCCCTCAGCCGGCCGCCAGCACGATGCGCCAGAACGAGGCCGCCTCCAGCGAGGCGCCCCCCACCAGCGCTCCGTCCAGTTCCTCCTCGGCGAACAGCGCGGCCGCGTTCGCCGCGTTCACGCTGCCGCCGTACAGCACGGCGATGGCCGCCCCGCTGCCCGGCCCCACGACGCGGTCCAGCGTCGCCCGCACGATACGGTGCGCCTCGCCGGCCTGCTCGACCGTGGCCACCTTCCCCGTGCCGATCGCCCAGACCGGCTCGTAGGCCACCACGGTCGCCCGCGCCTGCTCCGCCGGGAGCCCCTCGTAGGCGGCCTGCGTCTGGCGCACCAGCACCTCGGCGGTCTTCCCGCCCTCGCGCTCGGCCAGGGTCTCGCCCACGCACACGATCGGCGTGAGGCCGTCCCGCTGGGCGGCGCGCAGCTTCTGCGCCACCACCGCGTCGCCCTCCCCCATCCCGTGGCGCCGCTCCGAGTGTCCGACGATGACGAAGCGGCAGCCCAGGGCGGCCAGCATCGGCCCCGACACCTCGCCGGTGAAGGCTCCGTGCGTGGCCGCGTGCAGGTTCTGCCCGCCCAGATGGAGCGGAGTGCCCCGCAGCGCCTCCCCCACCGCGGCCAGGGCCGGGAACGGCGGGCAGAGCGCCACCTCGCAGGCCGGACGCGCCCCACCCGCGAGCGCGACCAGCTCGCGGGCCAGGGCGGAAGCCTCCGGCGCCGTCTTGTGCATCTTCCAGTTGCCGGCCACCAGCCGGGGCCGGCGCGGCCAGGCGGGGCTCATACGGCGTCCAGCGCGGCCACGCCCGGCAGCACCTTGCCCTCGAGGAACTCGAGGGAGGCGCCACCGCCCGTGGACAGGTGGGTGAACTTCTCGGCCAGCCCGGCCTGCTGGATGGCGGCGACCGAGTCCCCGCCACCCACCACCGTGACGGCACCGCGGCCGGTCAGCTCGGCCAGCGCGCGGGCCACGCCCAGCGTGCCTTCGGCGAAGGCCGGGACCTCGAACACGCCCATCGGGCCGTTCCAGACCACCGTCTTCGCGTCCCGCAGCTTCGCGGCGAAGAGCCGGACCGTCTCCGGCCCGACGTCCACGCCCATCTCCTCCGCCCCCAGGCCGTCGAGCGCGGTCGCCCGGCCGGGCGCGCTGCCGTCGGCCGCCGCCGAGGCCACGCAGTCCACCGGCAGCACCAGCTCGACACCGCGGGCCTTCGCGTGCTCGAGCACCGCCTTCGCCACGTCGAGCCGGTCGTCCTCGACCAGCGACCTCCCCACCGGGCGGCCCTGCGCCTTGAGGAAGGTGAACATCATCGCGCCGCCGACGAGCAGCCGGTCCACCTTGCCCAGCAGCTGCGTGATCACGTCGATCTTGCCGGAGATCTTCGCGCCGCCCAGCACGGCCACGAACGGCCGCTGCGGCGCCTCGAGCGCCCGGCCGAGGTAGTCCAGCTCCTTCTGCATCAGGAAGCCGGCCACCGCCGGGCGGAGGAAGCGGGTCACGCCCTCGGTCGAGGCGTGCGCGCGATGCGCCGTGCCGAAGGCATCGTTCACGTACATCTCGCCCAGCGCCGCCAGCCGTTGCGCGAAGCCGGCGTCGTTGGCCTCCTCCTCCGGGTGGAAGCGCAGGTTCTCGAGCAGCAGCACCTGCCCGTCCTGCAGCCCGCGGGCCATGGCCTCGACCTCGGGGCCGACGCAGTCCGGAGCGAAGGCCACCGGCTGGCGCAGCAGCTGCTCGAGACGCGCGGCGACCGGCTTCAGGCTGTTCTTGGCGTCCGGCCCGCCCTTGGGCCGGCCGAGGTGCGACATCAGGACGATGCGGGCCTTCTTCTCGAGCAGGTAGCGGATGGTCGGCAGCGCCGCCACGATGCGCGTGTCGTCGCGGACCTCGCCGTCCTTGACCGGGACGTTGAAGTCCACGCGCACCAGGACGCGCCGCCCGGCCGGCTGGAGGTCCTTGACCCCCTTCTTCGCCTCTCCCATGTCCGCCCCCTACGCCATCATGAGCAGGGCGTCCACGACGCGCTGCGAGAAGCCCCACTCGTTGTCGTACCAGGACAGGACCTTGACCAGGTTCCCGCCCATGACGTTCGTGGAGAGCGAGTCGAACACGCTGCTGTGCGGGTTGCCGATCACGTCGGTGGAGACGATGGGCTCGGTGCCGTACTCGAGGATGCCCTTCATCGGGCCCTCGGCCGCCGCCTTCATCGCCGTGTTGATCGCCTCCTTCGTGGTCGGCTGCTTCACCTGCACGACCAGGTCCACGAGCGAGCCGTCCGGGGTGGGGACGCGCACGGCCAGGCCGTCCAGCTTGCCCTTGAGGCCCGGCAGCACCTCGCCGATGGCCTTGGCCGCGCCGGTGGAGGTCGGGATCATGCTCATGCCCGCCGCGCGGGCCCGCCGCAGGTCCTTGTGCGGCAGGTCGAGGATCTTCTGGTCGTTCGTGTAGGCGTGGATCGTCGTCATGAAGCCCTTCTCGATGCCGACGAGGTCGTCCAGCACCTTGGCCACCGGCGCGAGGCAGTTCGTGGTGCAGGAGCCGATGCTCACGACCTGGTGCTTCGCCTTGTCGAACTGGCCGTGGTTCACGCCGATCACGAACGTCAGGTCGCCGCCCTTGGCCGGGGCCGAGACCAGAACGTTGCGGGCGCCCGCGGTCAGGTGCTGCGCCGCGCCGGCCCGGTCGGTGAACTTACCGGTGGACTCGAGCACCACCTCGACGCCCAGATCCTTCCACGGGAGCTTCGCCGGGTCCTTCTCGCTCAGGACCTTGATCCGCCGGCCGGCCACCTCGAGGCCGCCGTCCACCGCCGGGCCGGCCTTCGGCCACACCCGGTGGATGGAGTCGTACTTGAGCAGGTGCGCCAGCGTCGGCGCGTCCGTGATGTCGTTGACGGCCACGAACTCGAGGGGCACGCCCCGGTCCACCGCGGCACGGACGACGAGACGGCCGATGCGGCCGAAGCCGCTGATCCCAACCTTGAGCGCCATGGGGATTGTCTCTCCTCTGCCCCGGGCGGCCGCCCGGGGGCGTGCTGGGAACGGTCGGCGCCCCGCGGCGTCAACCGAAGAAGACCCGCGCGGCCTCGAACAGCTCGTCGGGGACGGGACGCGGGCCCTGTCGAACCACGGCCAGATCCACGGACGTGATGTGCCCGCCCCGCAGGCTCACCATGCGCCCGAACTCCCTCTTCATCGCCAGGTCCACCGCCGCCACGCCCATGCGCGAGCCCAGCAGCCGGTCGAAGGGCGTGGGCGTGCCGCCCCGCTGCACGAAGCCCAGCGTCACCGTACGCGTCTCGGTCTTGAGCCGCGCCTCGATCTCGTGGGCCAGCAGCTCACCCACGCCGCCATAGCGCGGCCGCCCAAACCGATCCAGGATCTCGGGCACCTCGAGCGTCCGCCCGTCGGGGTCGGGCAGGAACGTCGCTCCCTCGGCGACCACCACGATGCTGAAGAACCGCCCGCGCGCCTGGCGGTGGCGGATGAAGTTGCAGATCTCGTTCACGCTGGTGGGATGCTCGGGCGCCACGATCACGTCAGCGCCGCCCGCCAGACCGCCACAGACCGCGATCCAGCCCGTGCTGCGACCCATCACTTCCAGCACGATGACCCGGTCGTGTGACTCGGCCGTCGTGTGCAGGGCGTCCACCGCGTCCACCACGTGGCCGAGCGCGGTGTCGAAGCCGAAGGCGAAGTCGGTCTCCGGCACGTCGTTGTCGATCGTCTTGGGGATGCCGACGATGGGGATCCCCTCCTCCGCCAGCCGCGCCGCGGCCGCCAGGGTCCCGTCCCCGCCGCACACCAGCAGGCCGTCCAGTTCGTGCAGCGCCACGGCGTCCTTGACCGCCTGCACACCCCCCTCGTGCCGGACGGGATCCGTCCGCGAGGTGCCCAGGATGGTGCCACCGCGCGGCAGGATGCCCTTGATGGCCGGCAGGTCGAGGTCGCGCACCCGGGACTCGAACAGCCCGAGCCAGCCGTCCTCGATGCCCAGCATGTGGTCCTGGTAGGTGCGAACGGTGCGCACGACCGCCGCCCGGATGACGGCATTGAGCCCCGGGCAGTCGCCACCGCCCGTCAGGATGCCCAGACGCATGCGAGACCCCCAGCCCGGCCGGGCTCGTCAGTGAGGAAAGGCAGACAGGGGAACGGCCACGGACTATGCCCGATGCCCCGGGGTGGGTCAAGAACGCCCGGGGCGGGCGCCCGCGGCGGCACCTACTCGGTCGTGTAGCGCAGCCGGTAGTCGCCGGTCGAGAGTTGATCCACGAAGAGGAAGAGCACGCGCCCGTGCCGCTCGCGCCGGGCCACCTCGGGGTCGGCATAGGGCGGCGGCGGAACGGGTCCGTCGTAGATCCACAGCTCGAACGGCCGCTGGTCGCCCCCCGGACCCACCAGCTGGACGTTGCCCATGGCCCGCTGCTCGTTGGCCGAGAGCTCCTGGACCAGCGCCTCCACCGTCTCGCCGCCGGTCGGGATCACCTGGTGCACGACCTCGCTCGGCTCGCCGTAGCGGATGTAGACGCGTCCCATGTCGGAGAACATCCCCTTGCCGAGGCCGGGACGCGTGTAGAGCTGGTTGGCGCGCTCGACGCGGCGCAGGAACGTCCGGCGCGCCTCGTTCGCGCCGGTCCCCGGCGACGGGTCGCGCTCCCGCCAGAAGTCCTCGAGGACGCGTTCCTGCTCGCCGGGCGAGAGCGCCGCGAAGGCCTCCTCGTCGTCGGCCTCGAACAGGAAGTGGGCCTCGTCCTCGACCTCGCGGGGATTGCGCAGCCAGGACTCCACGCGCCAGGCCACGCTGAAGCGCGCGCGGCGCACGAGGGGCGCGGCATCACCCTCCTGCCAGGCCCTCAGCTCGAGCTCGTAGCCGCCGGCCGGCTCGGTGGAGACGTCCACCCCGACCAGCCCGCGCAGTTCTCGTGCCGCGGCGCCCGTGCTCTCGCGCTCGGCCACCACCCGGCCCGTCGCGTCCAGGACGCGCGCCTTCCAGCGCCACGGCCGCTCGTCCGGGGCCCGGGCCGAGAAGGTGGCCCGCATCTCCGAGGCGAAGAGCCCGAAGAGACGCTCGGGATTGGGCAGCACGGTGTAGCCGCCGCGCGCGAAGGTGCTGGCCCGGCCGCCGGCCTGGACGGCCCACACGAACTCGGGGTCGGACAGTTCCCGTCCGGACTGGGCCGGGGAGATGCGCACCTCGCCCTCCAGCCGCGAGGACTCCGGCACGTTCCGGCCCGCATAGGCGAGGCCGACCTTGCGCGAGAGCATGTCGTCCACGCGCACGGACAGCCGGTGCAGCCCCGGGGACACCGGGAAGCGCAGGCCCACCACGCTCCCCATGCCGCGCGCGGAATCGGCCGGCTCGATGCCGAACTCCTGCACCGATTCGCGCGTCTGCGCGCCGCCGTAGGCTCCGCGCAGATTGGCCGTGACCCGCAGACGCCCCCGGCCCAGGCTGTCGCGCCCCAGGTTGGCCAGCGTCCCCGGCGGGACGCGGACGTACACGTCCAGGACCGTGCCGGCCGAGTCGGGGAAGGCCGCCGCGTCCACCGTGACGCCGACGCGGCCGCCGGCGCGCCACGGCAGCGGCTCCGGAGGGGCTCCGGCGAGGGCCGACCCCGCGCCGGGCGTCAGCGCCCCCGCCGACAGCAGCAGCCCCAAGGCGAGACGCGCCCCCGTGAGAGGGCGCGTCCGGTGCCGAACGATCACGAGGTCACCCCGAGGCACCCGGCGGACCTAGAACATGAAGCCAAGCGAGAACCGATGGACCGAGCCGAGGTCCTTCATGTCGGTGTAGGCGTAGTCGAGGTCGGCCATGCCCGCCACGGAGACCGGGAAGTGGAAACCGACGCCGCCGGCGATGCCCTCGGAATCGTAGTTGACGTTGTAGCCGCCACGCAGGAACAGGTACTTGTGGAACGAGTACTCCGCCCCCACGTTGAGGCGCTCGGAGTTGTCCGGCGGATGCGAGAACTCGAAGGAGCCGACGAGCTTCTGGTCGGCCTTCTGCATGAGCACCGCCGACGTGCCGACGCGGAAGATGGACGGCAGGCGCGCGGAGCGGTCGATGAACTTGACCTCCGAGCCGATGTTCGAGATGGCCATGCCGATGCGCATCCCCATCACGCCCACGTCGTACAACGTCCCGATGTCGAAGGCGAACGACTGCTGCGAATACTCCGCCAGGCCCTCGCTGATGAAGTTGCCCGTCACACCGGCGCTGAACTTGTCGGTGAACGAGCGCGCGTACGTGAGCCCCGCGCACATCATGCCGGCGTCGAAGGTGCGGCCGGTGCCGACATAGGGGTCGGGCTGGTCGGCGGTCGTCTCCACCATCGGGTCCATGGTCAGGGCGCGCCCGTGGACGGCGAAGGCTCCCGGGATGCGGCGTACGTGGAACACGTACGTCACCTGGTCGAACGACAACTCCGCCGGCCAGTTGGCGTGGTTCAGCGAGATCGCCGACTTGTCCGGCTCGATGCGGGCGATGCCCGCGCAGTTCCAGTAGACGGAGCTGGCGTCGTCCGCCACGCCCACGAATGCCCCGCCCATGGCCGAGGCCCGGGCCCCGACCGCGATCTTGAGGAACTGGCCGTCGAACGTCCCGACCTTCTCGAAGATGTTGGCTGCGCCAGCCCAGCCTGGGATGAGCAGACCCGCGAGGCTCAGCGCCGCGATAACCTTTCTCACTGCGATCCTCCTCTCTCGCTCCCGCGCCTAGCGGATCACCACGAACTTGCCACGCTGAGTGCCAGCGGACGACTCCACCGTGAAGAGGTAGATGCCGCTGACGATGTCCTGGCCGTTGCGTGAGATCAGATTCCAGCTCGCCTGGCCGTCATTCTCGTTGTCCTGTTGACGGTTGTATCCCGGCACCGTCGTGCCGCTCGAGGCCGTGATCTCCGGACGGAGCGACTCGTTGACCGCGTCGACCGAACGGATCGTCTGCACGAGATCCCCGGACACCGTGAAGATCTTGATGGTCCACTGCCCGCGGGGCAGACCCATGAAGTCGATGTGGGTGCCCGTCGGGTCGGAGGCGTTCGGGGTCAGGTCCCAGCTCGACGGCCGGTCGGCGATGTTCTCGTACCCGCGATACGGGTTCGGCACCACCCAGACCTGCTTGCCCGTGCCCGGGGAGCCCTGCGGGACCACCCCGTCCGCCTCGGTGCCGGCGCGGCGCCCCGACAGCTCGATCTTGGACCTTCCGACACCCGTCGAGTCGAAGGCGGTCACCGAGTAGAAGTAGACGAACCCGTTCTTGACCTCCCGGTCCAGGTACCGGTAGCGCCCCACCGGGTAGCGGACGAAGGTCTCCTGGTTCGCCGGCGACGAGCAGGGCGAGCGGCCGAGGATGCAGGCGGTGTTCTGCTCGCAGCCACCGAACTCGTCGCGCACACATTCCATCGTCGTCGGGTGGATGATCTCACCGGTCTGCCGGTTCCACAGGTCGCCATCCTGCAGACAGATGTCCACGGTGGCGGTGTCCCGGCAGCCGTCCGGGCAGTGCGCGGAGCCGACCGGATAGATGTAGCTGGGGACGAACACCTTCGGGCAGACGGAGTCCGTCTCCGACGTCTTCGTGTAGTTGCGCGCGATCACGGTCGGATTGCTGCCGATCGTGTAGTAGTGGAAGTAGCGGAACTCGCCGAGCAGCGCCCAGTCGTCCTCGCTGGGTCCGGCCGAGCCGACCGGCCGCTGCCAGTTCGCCGCCTTCCAGACGCGGAAGCCGCGCAGGTCCAGCCAGCCGGACTTGGGATCGGGCGTCACCTGGGAGAGGTTGTCCCAGGCGAGAAGGACCTGGTTGTCCCCGGGCGCCACGATCCGCTCCTCCCGGTCCGAGTAGTTGTAGTCGGCGCTGACGTTCAGCGCCGGGTTCGGCGGCGGGGCGTCGGCGTTCCAGGTGCGATGCAGCATGCCGAGCCTCTTCCGGCTGTCGTAGGCACCCGTGCAGTAGTCGCAGTCGAAGTCGAACCAGTCCGGGATGTTGTACGAGGCCTGGCGTTCCGTCTGGTCGTGGCAGTCGGTGGCGGCCACCTGACCCTCGCCGATCCCGGGGCGCAGCTGGGTTTCGCGCCCGTGCCCGTTGGGCAGGTCGAACGCCGACCAGCTGGTGTTCTCCTCGTAGATGCCCTCGTAGGCGACCTGGATAGTGAAGGCGTTCTCGACCGACTTGTACCGCGACAGGAGCTCGGCACCGCTGATCGTCCCCGCGGTGTAGAGCAGGTAGTCGGCCCCGTAGCCGGCGGCCTCGACCCTCGAGCCCTCCGCCATGGCGAAGGCGACCGTGACTTCGATGCTGGCTCCGTCGGCCATGTCCATCCACGGCCCACAGGACCACCACGCGGCCAGGTCGCTCTTCTCCATCACCTGCTCCTGGTTGATGAAGCCGTCCTCGCCGATGTTGGTTCCCGCCTGCCCGGACATGAACTCGTACCGCTGCGCGTCGGTGGTCGGATTGCCGCCGCTCGCGTACGGGGTGTTCGTGGTGAAGGCGCGGAACGCGTTGAAGCCGACCCGCGGCGGACCGGTCTCGCCCAGCGGGTCCACCGAGTGGTTCACCAGCAGGAACGTCGGGATCCCGGGCGTCTGGCCGTCGTCGCCGTCGTCGTCCGCGAGTGAGAAGCCGTGAACCCGAACCTCGTAGCTGGTGCACAGCGAGGAGTCGCCGGGCACCTCGGGTGGCACGCTCGCGGCGCGCATGGTCGTGTCCTGGAGGCGCTTGTCGGTCGGCAGCGTGGCGTAGCGGAACGAGCCGCTCGGCAGGCGGCACATGTCGAGGTCGTCCTGCCAGTACGCGGACTTGGTCACCGGGCCGCAGTCCATGTCCACCAGGCCACCCACGTAGACGCTGTCGAGCATGTGGCCCGAGCGGTTGAAGATCCGGTACTGCACGACGTTGAAGTCCGTGTAGCCAGGGATCGAGTAGGCCCACGCCAACTGCTGGGTCTCGAGTCCGAGCGGCACGTGCTTCTCCCGCGCCGTCGCGTTGATCGCCTGCTCGGTGTCGTCGCGGATCACGCAGGCGATCGCCTGCTGGCCCTGTGCGGCGAAGTCCTCGTCCACCATGCCGTCGAGGTCGTTGTCGCGCCCGTCCAGGAAGTCCTCGTCGAACCGGGCGGCGCCGGTGCCCGGGTCGAAGTCGGAGTCGTCGTTGACGAACCGGGCCCCGTTCAGGGCACCGTCGTAGGTGCGGTACATCTTGTCCACGGGATCGAGCGTGGGCGGGCGCCACTCGGTGAACCAGCTGACGCGCCGGATGGCGTTCGGGTCGGTGGCGTAGGGGTTCACCGCCCCGACCGCGAAGTAGGCGCCGTTCAGGTACTCGACGCCCGAGGCCCCGGGCCACTGCCCGGCCGGGTCGCTCGAGAGGTTCGTGTAGGGGTTCCCGAACCACGAGAAGTTCGTGACCTTCATGTAGATGTCACCGACGTTGAGCACCGCTCCCGGCCCGTAGATGTCCGGGATGTCCGCCACCCCCAGACCGCCCGACGTCCCCGTGCCGAAGTACTCCGGCATGGAGGCCTGCAGGTCCTCCCACGTCACCCCCTCAATGCCCTGCTTGTGGAAGAAGCCCGTGTCCTGCCCGTCCTGCGCGGTCGCCGCCGTGGCCGCCAGCGACAGGAGCAACAGGCCTCCCGCCGCACCGCGTACGAGCGCCTGCCATGCCATCGCTCTCATGTCTCCTCGCTGCACAGTCGTCCGGTTCATGGCTAGAAGGTGATGCTCACGCCGAGCCGCACGCTCCGGCCTTCCTCGAAGACGCGCGGGTCCCTGACCGGCACCCAGTCCAGGACGTTGTCGCCGTCGATGTCCTGCAGATAGGCACCGCCGGCCCGGCCCGTCTCCGTGTAGTAGATCGCGTAGTCGTCACCCGCCGAGTTGATGTACGGGTTGATGCCGTTGAAGCTGTCGAGCTGCTGGATGTTCTTCGAGTTCAGGACGTTCCTCGCGTCGAAGAACACCTTCACGTTCTGTCCCCACACCTTGTAGAACTTGTCACCGTCCACCGTCAGCCGCGCCGCCGAGGGCAGGCGCCGCGAGTTCTCCAGCGCCGGGTCCGGCTTGCGGTCGTTGCGGAAGGTCGGCGTGAACGGGAAGCCCGAGCCGTACGACCAGAGCACCCGGAAGCCCCACTTGCCGGGCTCCTGGACCATCGCCTGCACGGACAGCGTGTGGCGCTGGTCCCAGGCCAGGGCCTGCTCGGAGATCGGCAGGTAGAGCCGGCCGCCGTTGAAGAACTGCAGCGCCGAGTTGGGGTCCGAGGCCACGCCGGTGGCGAGCTGGTAGGTGTAGTTGATCTCCGCCGAGAACTTGTGGCTGAAGCTCTTGATCAGGCTGGTCTCGAAGCCGCGCGAGCTGGCGTAGTCGCCGTTGTAGTACACGGCCACCAGGTTGCCGTTCTCGTCCCGCTCCTGCCGCACGGTGATCAGGCCGTAGATGTCCTTGAAGAAGACCGAGAACTGGCCGGAGATGTCGCGCGAGAACAGGTGCTGCACGCCGGCCTGGTAGGCGATGTTGGTCTCCGGCTCGAGGTCCGGGTTGCCGCGGACCGCCACGCTCGAGGAGACGCCGCGGTTCTCGAACACGAACTGGCGGGCCGGGGTCTGGTAGGTCCAGCCGTAGTGGAACGAGAGCACGTCCTTGTCCGAGACCGGGTAGGCGATGCCGAGCCGGGGGCTGAACTGCGCCTTGTAGCGCTTGCCGCTCGTCAGGTCCTTGGCCGACACCTGCAGGCCCGGCGAGAACACGTCGTAGCGCACGCCCGCGTTGAGGACGAGGCCCTCGAACTCCCAGCGGTCCTGCACGTAGGCGGCGCCTTCGGGGTTGTAGTTGGTGAAGTCCGAGCGCACCGCTCCCGGCAGCCCGCCGGTCTCGGAGTTCGGCAGCTGCAGGGTCAGGTTCTTCACCGCGTTGTACTTGGCCTCGACGCCGGTCTTGACCGTGTGCTGCTTCCAGCGCCGCGTCGAGTAGTCGCTTTTCAGCGTCCAGGTCGTCTGGTCGCGCTTGCCGTAGAACGGGATGTCGCCGTGCGTGGCGTAGAAGAGGTTGTTCTCGGTCCCGGTCTGGACGTTGCCGCTCCAGTAGAACGGGCTCTGGATCCAGTACTCCCAGGGCTCCTGCTTCCCGACCGAGGTGAGCGTGTTGAAGCTCATGTTCGAGATGCGCATGGACCACACGGCCTTGTCCGAGATCTGATCCGTCCAGACCAGCGTCTGCTGGTTGAAGCGGTCGTCCGTGGTCGTCGTGTGGTCGGCCATGTTGACGAACTGGAACGTGGAGTCCCGCTGCGTCGCGCTCCACGTGCCGTAGCGCGGCGAGTACGTGTCGGGCTGCCCGGCGACGCGCACGGTGTCGTAGCTCACCTGCACGTAGCCCTTGCGGCTCCACATGTGGTTGTAGGGGGTGCTGATCGAGCGGTTGTTGATCGTCTCGAACGTCACCTTGTTCTTGGGGTTCACCCGGTAGGCCAGCTTCAGGTTCGTGTTGATCTGGTTGAACTGCCGGTTCCCCAGCTGGATGAAGTCGAGGAAGGTCCGGCGCGGATGCGTCATCACGCTCTTCAGGTACGAATCCTGGAACGTGCCCTCGTAGGTGGCGAAGTACGTCAGGTTCTTGACCGGGGTCGGCCCGCCGAAGCCGAAGGTGAAGCGGTCGTAGTTGTCGAACGTCTTGGTGGGGTCGCCGAAGCGGTCGGTGTCCCAGCGCACCTCGCCCCCGAAGCGCTCCGTCCCCTCCTTCGTGCTCACGCTCACCACGCCCGAGAGGGCGTTGCCGTACTCGGCGTCGAACCCGCCCGACAGCACGTCGGTCCCGGCCACGGCCAGGTTGGCGATGTTCGCGCCGCCACCGGTCAGCGGGTCGGACACCTCGACACCGTCGAACTGGAACTTCACCTCGCCGCCGCGGCCGCCGCGGAAGTGGAGCTCGCCGCCGTACGCGACGATGCCGGCCTTCACCGCCACCGCCTCGCGCAGGTTGTCGACCGGGATCTCCTTGAGCTTGTCCGCGGTGATCGTCTGCTTCGTCGTCGAGGACTTCGTGTCGATGCGCTTTTGCGCACTCACCTCGATGGTCGGCAGCTCCTTGACCACCCGCTGCTCGCCGAAGGCGAAGTTCAGCGTGACCGTCCCGCCGGAGTTCACCGTGACGCGCTGCACGCTGGGATCGTAGCCGGTGGCCATCGCCCGGATCTGGACCTCGCCCACCGGCACGCCGACCAGCACGTAGTTGCCGTTCTCGTCGGCCTGCGTTCCCTGCTTCGTCCCGAGCACGATGACGTTGGCATAGGGCACGCCCTCGCCGCGGGCGGTCACCCTGCCGGTGACGCGCCCATACGCCGAGGCCGCCGGCTTCGCGGGAGCCGCAACGGCGGGCGGGGTCGCCGGCCGCGCCGTCGGCCGGGCCGGAGCGGGCGCCTGCCTCGCCGGCGTCCGTGCCGTACTCCCGGGCGTGGTCGGCCTCGCCGGCGTCCTTGACTGTTGCGCGAGCGCGGGTACGGCCAGGGCGACCGTCAACGCGAGCGCCAGGCCGGTCCGAATCAAACGCCTGCCATTAGGGAACATGCGACTCAACCTCTCCGGTGTGCAGCCACGCTGTCGGTGGGTGCGAATGACGCGAATCGCGGACGATGCCAAGCCCTCGTCAAGCTGTCAACGCAATTCGGGCCGCTGCGCCCTCCTTGCGGGACCATCACCGCCGGCCCGCCGCGCCCGGCGCAGACGATGCGAACATCGCACGCAACCGCGAGCGGCGAACGAAGTCTCGGTGTGGAAGGGTGGTTCGCAACGACAGGATAGGCACCTGCGGGACTGCCGCCGGACGGCGGTGCCGTACGCCCAGTTCGCAAGTCAATATCCTGCCGGTGTCTGAATTTGTCAAGGGTTGTTTAGCCCCTCCCGAAACCCGGTCCGGCCCTTCCCGGAGCCCGGCGTCAGAAGACCCAGCGCACCATGCTGGCCAGCTGCTGCCGGCTGGCCCGGGGCTCCAGCGGCGTCCCGTAGTCCCCCTGGAGCCACTCGATGGCGTAACCCGCCTCGAACCCCCAGGTGGCCCCGGACGGACGCACGCCCAGCCCCAGGCTCATCATGTTCCCGATGTACTCGTTCTGCACCGTGTAGTCGTCCTCGTCTGTCCAACGGTAGCGGTAGCCCAGACGCCCCGTCAGGACCGACGTGACCTTGTACTCGAGACCCGTGCGGACGTCCCAGACCTTGCGGAGCGGGCCCACCCCGCCGGTGGAGTTCTCGACCTCGTACTCGGCCATCTGGTACTCGAGGCCCCACAGGGTGCGGCCGCACGGCAGCCGCACGCTCAGGCCGCCGCCCGCCTGCCAGCCGCGCTCCTCGGACTTCCCGGCCGAGACGCTGTCGGGCAGCAGGAGCGAGTCGGCGCTCTGCCGCAGGCTCGTCCGGTTCAGGAAGTAGTTGAACGAGGTCAGGTCGCTGATGGCCGGCGGCGTGATCGCGACCTCGCGATAGCTCGTCGCCACGCCGCCGCCCAGCTCGACCGGGCCGCGGGACCAGCGCAGCCGTGCCCGCAGCGCCTGACCGTCCTCCTCGCGCTCGAGCAGCTTGCCGCGGCCGGTCAGGGGGTTGGAGCCGACGCCCGCCGAGGCGGTGAAGTACCAGCTCTGCTCGGAATCGGAGTGCCACCGGCGGCCGTCCAGGCCCCACTCCAGGGCGCGGCCCAGCCGGCCCACGGCACTGAGCTGCTGCTGCAGCACCGGCCGGTTCTCCCGTCGCTCGGAGGTATGCCGGTAGGCCTCGTTCGTGCCTTCGATCACGTGCTCGATCCGGTCCACGGCCAGCGCCACCCGCACGGCGCGTCCACGGTCGTAGCCGATGCCCAGACCGCCGCCCAGCGAGCGCACGCTGTAGTCCATCGGGTCGAAGAGGTCCGTCGCGTCCACGGGCTCGCCGAGCTGGTCGATGAACTCGCCCTGCGGCCCGACCACGGTCTCGTTGTAGTCGGCGGTGGAGTTCTCCCCGGAGTAGTAGAGGCGGGCCGAGTAGAGCCATCGGTCGGACTTGATGAGCGGGATGCGCCCGACCAGGACGGGCATGACCGTGGGCTGGGCGTAGCTCGAACGCCGCTCGACGGCCTCGCCGGCGATGGCGTCGGTGCTCAGCTCGGCGAACGTCCCGGCCACACCGTAGGCGAGCCGGCCGCCCATGCGCCGCCAGACCTCGCCGCTGACCCGACCCTCGCGCCCCGACAGCACCTGACGCCACAGGTCGCTCGCGCCGTCATCGGCGCGGTGCTCGCCGGAGTACGACGACGTCGCCGGATAGAGCTCGATCGTGCTCGTCGAGTCGGCCGACAGCAGCACACCCAGCGGATTGGCGGCGAAGTCCCAGAGCGTGACCCGGGTCTGGGGATCGTCGCCCACGTAGGTGAGCTGGCCCATGCCCAGCAGACGCGGACTGCGCTCGATGGCGTCCAGAGTGAAGCCGAGGGAACCGCGCACCGCGTCGTAGAACTGCGCCTGCGCCGGCGCCGCGAGAGCAGCGATGAGGATGACGGTTGGTACGAGCGCGCTCAGCAGAACCCTGCGCCTGGGGCTCATGAACACTCCTTTCCGGCTGGTCCGGGTCAGGATGATCCAACGTACCGTGCGGAGGACGATTCTCTCCCGCCTGCCGGGGCGAAAGTGCGCTCGGTCAACGAGGTGCGCATGCACGGCGGTCGGATACTAGGAACTGGTCACGGCAGTGTCAACTGGCCGCCCGGGCCTTGCCCCGGCGGAGGCGGCTGGCGCGTCCGCGGCGCCTCCCCCGTGGGCCCGAGACGCAGGGGTGCCCGTCGAGGTGGAAACGCCAGGGGCACTCCCCGGCCCGGCGGATGCCGACCCGCCCCGAGCGCCCGACGCGGTGGCCGGAGCGACGCGGCGGCAGGTCGGAAAGCCAGAGGGGACCGCGAGTCAGGTCGAGCCCGTCATGAGCCCGGGTGAGCCCCAAGGCCCGGGCCACGTTGCCGGGGCCGCGCGCGAGGCGGGCCGCTTCCCGCACCCCCCGCCGGCGCCGCATGAGCCCGGCTCCGTCCACCGGCTCCAGCGCCCGGACCAGCACCGCCGAGGCCCGGCCCTCCCGCTCCGTCACCAGATTCAGGCAGTGGTGCATCCCGTAAGTGAAGTAGACGTACGCGTGGCCCGGCGGCCCGAACATGGCGGCGTTGCGCGGCGTGGGGCCGCGCCAGGCGTGGCTGGCCGGGTCGCCGGCGCCGCGATAGGCCTCGGCCTCGACGATGCGGCCCGAGACCCGCCCGCCCGGGCCGTCGTGCACCAGCAGCCGCCCGAGGACCGCGCGGGCCACGACGAGCGGGCTCCGGTCGTAGAAGGAGCGCGGCAGGGGGCGGCCGCGGTCCGGCCCGGCGGGTCGGTCAGGCTTCCTTCTTCTTGAGGAAGGCATCGATGAAGGGGTCCAGGTCGCCGTCCAGCACCGCGTGCACGTCCCCGACCTTCAGCTCGGTCCGGTGGTCGTTCACCATGGTGTAGGGCTGCAGCACGTAGGAGCGGATCTGGCTCCCGAAGTCGATGTCCTTCTTCCCTGCCGAGAGCGACGCCGTCTTCTGCCGCTCCTGCTCGCGGTAGTGCACGAACAGCCGCGCGCGCAGGATGCGCATGGCGAGGTCGCGGTTGCGGTGCTGGCTGCGCTCGGCCTGCGACTGCACGACGACGCCCGTGGGCAGGTGGGTGATGCGCACCGCCGACTCGGTCTTGTTCACGTGCTGGCCGCCCGCGCCGCTGGCGCGGAAGGTGTCCACCCGCAGGTCACCCGGCTGGATGTCCACCGTGATGGTGTCGTCCACCATCGGGTAAACGAAGACCGAGGCGAACGAGGTGTGGCGCCTCTGCGCCGCGTCGAAGGGCGAGATGCGCACCAGCCGGTGCACGCCGCTCTCCCCCTTCAGGTAGCCGTAGGCGAACTCGCCGGTGATCTCGACCGTGGCGTCCTTCAGCCCGGCCTCGTCGCCCGGCTGCAGATCGAGGAGGCTGGTGGCGAAGCCCCGCCGCTCGGCCCAGCGCAGGTACATGCGGAAGAGCATCTGCGCCCAGTCCTGCGACTCGGTGCCACCGGCCCCGGGGTGGATGGAGACCAGCGCCCCGAGCCGGTCGTACTCGCCCGACAGCAGGCTGCGCGTCTCCAGCGCCGCGATGAGGGGCGCCAGCCGGTCGATCTCGGCGTCCACCTCCGCCAGCAGCCCGGCGTCCGTCTCGCCGAGCTCGAGCAATTCCTCCAGGTGGCGCAGCTCGGCGTCGGGACCGTTCCAGTCCTCGACCGTCCGCTTGGCTTGCTTGAGGGCCGCCACCGTCTTCTGGGCGCTCTCCGGGCGGTCCCAGAAGCCGGGCTCGGCCATGAGCCGCTCGGACTCCGTCACCTCGCGGGCGCGGGCCTCGACGTCAAAGGTACCTCCGCAGGTCCTGCAGCGTGGCCCGCGCCTGCTGCAGGCGGGCCCGTACCTCCGCGACGGTCAGCATGTCCCATCCCCTTCCTGCCGGGTCGCGCGCAGCGCCGCCAGCGCCGCCCGTCCCTCCCGGGCCAGTTCCTCCGGGCTCCCCGCGTTCTCGAGCACGGCATCGGCCGCCGCGGCGAACGCCTCGTTCGTGCGCTGCGCCGCCAGCCGGCGGCGCGCCTCCTCGGCGCTCCAGCCCCGCGACCGCATGAGCCGGCGCACCTGCTCCGTCTCCGGCGCGGTCACCGCCACCACCGCGTCGCACTCGCGCTCCATGCCCCACTCCAGCAGCAGCGCCGCGTCCAGCACGACCACGCCGCGCCAGCCGCGGGCGCGCAGCACCTCGAGGCGGCGGCACAGCCCCGCCACCAGGGCCGGGTGCACCAGCCGGTCCAGCCGCGACCGGGCCGCCGGGTCGGTGAAGACCCGCGCCGCCACTCGCTCGCGGTCGAGCCGGCC